>NZ_JBKFAX010000004.1:0-441342 GCF_053345865.1 Mycobacterium sp. C31M
CTGATGGTGTGCCGAGCTTTGATGATCTGCCCGAGTTCAGGACTTTTGATGATCTGGCCGACCGGATGGACGCCGTGGCGGGTGCCGACGCCAGGACTCCTCGGCCGAGTATTGATTTCGAGGCGTTGGCCGATCGCGCTGCGGTGCGTGACACCCGCACGCCGGCCCAACGACGCCACGACGCCCTCAAAGTGATCCTGCGTGACACGATCGCTTCCGGGCGTCTCGGCCAGCACGGTGGACTGCCGGTCACTGTGGTGGTCTCCACCACCCTCAAAGAGTTGGAATCCGCCGCCGGGCTCGCGGTCACCGGCACCGGCACCCTGCTGCCGATGTCCGACCTGCTGCGCCTGGCCGAACACGCCCACCATTACCTGGTCGTGTACCGGCAGAACACCGCTGAACCGCTCTACATGGGTCGCTCCAAACGCCTGGCCACCAAGGCTCAACGGCTGCTGCTCTACAACCGTGACCGCGGCTGTACCCGGCCGGGCTGCACCCGCTGTGCCAACCTCACCCAGGCTCATCACGCCGATCCCAGCTGGGCTCACGGCGGTTACACCGATGCCCCGACTCTGGCTCTGGGTTGCGGACCGGACAACCTGCTGGCCGAACTGGGCTGGACCACCAAGATCGACCCCACCACCGGCCGCGCCCGCTGGTACCCACCACCGCTCATGGACACCGGACAAGACACCATCAACCACCACTTCCACCCCGAAGAACTCCTCGGGAAGTCCCCTGGCGGACACGATGACTCCGAAGAACCACCCGAGCCGGACGATGACGCCATACTGTAATACTTACAGTCGGTAACTCGACGGATTGGGGTCCGGTCATGGCAGGGGTGCTCGACGGGATACGCGTCCTCGATTACGGCCGGTTCATCGCCGCTCCCTGGTGCAGCGCGATCCTGGCCGATATGGGAGCCGATGTGCTGCGTGTCGAGAAGCGCGAGGGCGGCGAGGATCGCTGGGTACAGGCGGTCACCGACGGCGGCGAGGGTGGCACCTTTCTGCAGTGCAACCGCAACAAGCGTTCCCTCACATTGGATTCCACCAGCGCCGAGGGTGCCGAGATCACCCGTCGACTGGTGGCTCGCGCCGATATCGTGATCGCC
The DNA here is from genome assembly GCF_053345865.1 of Mycobacterium sp. C31M. NCBI lineage: Bacteria > Bacillati > Actinomycetota > Actinomycetes > Mycobacteriales > Mycobacteriaceae > Mycobacterium > Mycobacterium sp. C31M. The sequence continues at coordinate 1,121 of NZ_JBKFAX010000004.1, forward strand.
AACATGCCGGCCGCCGGGATGCGGGCCAGCGGACTGGACTACGAAACGCTCAGAGCCGTCAAACCTGACATCATCCTGGCCAGTGCCACGGCCTACGGCGACGGTGGACCCTATAGCGAGAAGGTCGGATTCGACGGCGCCGGCCAGGTGATGTCCGGTGCGGTGTATCGACAGGGCCTGCCGGACCAACCGATCCGCACGGTGGTGCCGTACACCGACTTCGGTACGGCGCTGACACTGACCATCGGCGTCATGATGGCGCTCTACCACCGTGACCGAACCGGTGAGGGCCAGCATGTCGAAGGTGCGCTACTACCCACCGCGCTGATGCTGTCGAACGCATTCCTGATCGAGCGGGAACTGCTGCAGAAGGACAAGCCGCGGATGGGCAACAAAGGGGCGTCCGTGGCACCCTGCGATCTGTACCGCACCGCCGACGATCAATGGGTGCTGTTGCAGGTGGCCGGCCAACCGATGTTCAAGCGCTGGTGCCGCCTCATGGGCCGGGAGGAGTTGTTCGAGGATCCACGGTTCGCCAACGACGACAGCCGTTGGGAGAACGGCGATGTGCTCAACGACATCATGGCCGACTGGTGTGCCGACAAGACCAAGGCGCAGGTCCTCGATCTGCTGGAGAAGGCGAAAATGCCCGCCGCACCGTTGCATTCCACCCAGGACGTGCTCGAGGATCCGCATATCGAGGCGATGGGCTACCTGAAACGTGTCGCCTTTCCCGGGGCCGCACGTGACGTGCCCATCATCGAGACGCCATTCCGGATGTCGGCCACCCCCGGCAGCATCCGGCACCGGGCGCCGCTGCTCGGCGAGCACACCGACGAGGTGCTCGGCGAGATCGGCTACGACGCAGCGCAGATCTCGGCGCTACGTGACAACGCCATTGTCTGACAGCATCGTCCGCAGCGTCTGCTTGTCGACCTTGCCGGTGGCTCCGACCGGTAGGTCGTCCGTCCGCAACCACACGGTCGGCACCTTGAAACCACTGATCAGCTCCTTGGTTACGGTGCGCAGCGCATCGATCGGTAGCGCCGTCACCACCGCCGCGCCGACGCGGCCGCCGATATCGACGACGCCGGCAGCCCGCACCCCGTCGATCGATCGCAGGGCATGTTCCACCTCACTCGGATACACGGTCGCACCGCTGACCTTGAACATGTCATCGCAGCGCCCGTGGTAGAACACGAAACCGTCATCGTTGAGGCGGCCCAGGTCTCCCGTGCGATAGAAGCCGTCGACGGTGAAGATGTCCTCCCGGGAGCGGCGGCAGATACCGCGCAGCGTGTGCGGCCCGCGGATCTCGATCTCACCGATCGGGCCGTCGCCGGCGATCCGCAGCTGCATTCCATCGAACGGTTTTCCGCAGCTGCCCCAGGATGATTCGGGCATGTCGGTGTCGGCGGGATAGCCGCAGTAGGGCCCGAATGACTCGGTCATCCCGAACAGGTTGGCACGCGCACCGGGCGCAGCCCGCAGTTCCGGTGGCAACAGCGCCTCCAGGCTGCCGACGCGCAGATCCGGCAGCGGGTTGGACAGGTGTCGGGCCAGCGTCACCGCCTGATCCGGCCAGCCCCGAAATAGGGTGACTCGCTCGCGGCGCAACAGCTCCAACGTCGATTCAGGCTGCGGTATGGGTTCGGTGACCAGGGTTGCCCCGGCCAACAGTGCAGACAGGATGCCGGCCCCGAATCCGCCCACCCAGAAGAACGGCATCGGCAGATAGAGTCGGGTGTCGGCAGTGATACACCGCGCCGCCAGCCCGGATTGCACCGCACCCAGCGCACTACCGTGCGAGTGCAGCACACCCTTGGGAGCGCCGCTGCTGCCCGAGGTGAACATGATGACCATCGGGTCGGCCGGACGAACTTCCGGCAGCACAGCGGTCCCGGTGAGCGCCAGCACGTCGTCGGGGCGCCACGTGCGGCGCAGCGAGGCTACCGGGCCCGGGACGTAACGCCGCCCACGGAACTCCTCGACCGCGATCAGATGCTGGACCGATGCGGTGCGCAGTTGCTCGGTGAGTTCGGTGGTCGTCAACAGGGTGCTCAGCGGTACGAGCACCGCGCCCATGCGGGTGACGGCCAGGGCGATGCGCACCCAGTTGACACCATTGGGCATCAGCAACCCGACGCGGGTGCCCTTCGAGATTCCCGCGGTCATGAGCCCGGAAGCCAATGTTGCGGTGTCCGTGTCGAGTTCGGTGTAGCTGATCCGGTCCTCGGGGTCGATCACCATCGGCTTTGTCGTCCCGCCGTGCGTCCGCAGCAGGGCGTCGATCGTGTCAGAGCGGGATGTTCGCTCGCAGGCTCGCTCAGTCATCAAAGAGCAGCCTCAGCGCCGGAACGTCGACCTTCCCGCTGGACATCATCGGCACATCCGCCGGGTGGCAGACCACGTACCGACGCGGAATCTTGTACACCGACAGAATCTCCCGCAGTGCTCGACGCAGGGCTTCGGTATCGACCGGGTGATCGCTGACGACGACCGTCGCCACGATCTGTCCACGTTCGGCATCGGGCAGACCGAGCACGTGCGCGGTGAAACCCAGTTCGGCCAAAGCCTTCTCGACTTCACCCGGAGTCACATTGGCACCTGCGGTCTTGATCATCGCCCCGGCACGGCCCAGGTAGTACAGATACCCGTCGTGGTCAACACGCACCAGATCGCCGGTGTGGAACCAGCCGTCGGCGTCGAAGCATTCCTCGCGACTGCGGCCGTAGTAGCCCTGCATGACATGCGGCCCGCGGATGCACAGCTCCCCGGTGTCGAGCACCCTGGTCTCGAATCCTGGTGCGGGCCGCCCGTAGCTGCCGCGCCGGGCTTCGGACTGATCGGTTTCGTCACCGTCGATCAGCAGCACGCTGCCGGCCTCGGTCATGCCCAGCATGTTGTGCCGAAGCTCCGGATCTCGGGGACGAGTATCGGCCGCCATGATCGGGTAGAGGTTGCCGCGCCGGGCGGTGAACCGGCGGTCGGGATAGCTCGGATGCCGGGTGAGATGCGCAATGCCGGTGGCGAATCCGTTGGTGATCGTCGGGTGTTCGGCCTCCAACAGATCCAGGGTGGCCCCGGCATCGGTGTTGTTTGAGCACAGCAGGGTGGCCCCGGCCGCGAGGGTGGCCAGCAGTCCGAAGGCGAATCCGCCGATCCAGAAGAACGGTGAATTGCAGAACAACACGTCCGAGGCGGTCAGTCCGCGGACGGTGTTGAGGTTGTGTTGATGTCCGATCAGCCCGGCGTGCGTATGCACGGCACCTTTGGGTGGACCGGTGGAGCCCGAGGTGTAGACGATCGCCAGCGGGTCGCACCCGTCGACGTCGGCCTCGAAGGCGGCCAGCGTCGCGGGCGCGGCGCGGTCGCCGGGCGGGCCGAACAGGATGTGACGCAGACACGGGGTGGCACCGGCCGCAGCCAGCAGCGCGTGAAAGTCACGGTCACGGTATCGGTGTGCCGACAACATGATCGCGGTATCGCTGTCGAGCAGTTGGGTGCGCAACTCCGCCGCGGTCAGGAAGGTCGAGTACGGCACGACCACCGCCCCGATCCGCGCGGCGGCGAGCATGCCCACCACAAAGTCGGGACCGTTGGGATGGAGCAACCCGATATGTGTGCCCTTGCCCGCGCCCAGTGCCAGCAGGCCGCGGGCCAGGTCGGCCGACCGCCGGTCGGCGTCGCCGTACGTGAGGCGCTCGGCATCGCAGCGCAGCAGCGGGTGCTCACCGTGGTCCGCGAGCAGATCGACGATCTCAGGCACAGCTACCGAAATGCTCCCGCACCGCCCCGAGATCCGCCTTGCCCGAGGGGGTCCGGGGAATCGCCTCGACGATCTCGATTTCGGTGGGGATTTCGTAGCGCGCCAGCCGGTCCTGCAGGAACTCGACAAGCTCAGCCTCGTCGGTGCGGCCGTGCAACTCGACCATCGCCACCGGCGTCGCCCCGAGGCGTTCGTCGGGACGCCCGATCACCGCGGCGCCGCGGACAGCGGGATGGCTCTCCAGGGCGGTCCGCACGTCGTCGGGCATCACCTTGAAACCGCCCCGGATGATGGCCTGATCGGCGCGACCGAGAATCCACAGGAAACCGTCCGCGTCGATGCGGGCCAGATCGGTTGTGCGTATCCATCCACCGGTGTTCAGCTGTGCCGGAATGACTTCCAGTAGGCCCTGCTCACCGGGGCCGAGCGGTTGGCCGTCCTCGTCGACGACCCGCAGCTGCGCACCCGGGTTGGCCCGGCCCACGCTGCCGCGCTTGGCCGCCCAGTGCTGCCGATGGTCCGCCAATGTCCACCCGGCCACCCCGCCACCGAACTCGGTGGCGGCATACGAGGTCAGCACCGGGATGCCGAACTTCACGGTGAACGCTTCGGCATCATCGGCGGACAGCGGCGCCGTGCCGGAGGTGACGGCCACGATCCCGGCCAGATCCTCGCGCGTCAGATCCGAGTGCAGCACCATCCGCAGCGCGGCAGGCACCAGGGACACCGCGCGCGGGTGATGTTCGCGAACCGCGGCGGCCCAGCGGGGCAGATCGAATTTCGGTAAGAGCACAAACGGCCGTGCCTCGGCCAGACACAGCAGGATTCGGAACACCCCGCCGACATGGACCAGCGGGGAGTTGACGATGGCGACCCCGCGGCGCAGTTCGGTGGGGTCCGGTGTGTGTCCCATGACGCTGCGGGCCAGCATGTCGTAGGTCAGATCGACACGTTTGGGCGGTCCGGTGGTACCACTGGTGAGCATCCACACCGCTACGCCGGGCCGGCCGGTATCCGCGCCGACGGTCCCGGTCACCGCTGGAGCAGTGTCCAGATCGGTGAGGGTGATCTGTAGGGTGCCCGGCACCGGTGCCACCAGGGTGGCGTGGTCCTCGGCGAGGCCGACGATCACCGGGAGTCCGAGCGCGGTGATATCGGCGCGCGTGCGTTCGTCGCCCCGCGCCGGATTGATCACCACGACGGTTCCGCCCGCCTCCAGCACCCCGAGCAGGGCCGCCACGTGCGTCGGGGTGTTGCGCAGCATGATCCCGACCCGGGTGGGTCCGGTCAGCGTGCCGATCCGTCGGGCCAGGGTGGCCAGTTGCCCCCAGGCGAACCATGCGCCCTCGTACTGCAGTGCCGGCGCGCCCGGGTCCAGATCCAGGACCGCGCCGATGCGCCGCGAAAGCGGATGGGACATCAGCGTATCCGCGGGGTGATCTTGGCCGGCGGCCGTGCCGCCAGTTCGTCCTTGGCGATCGGATTGCCGAGCCGGGTGTAGATCAGGCCATGGTCCATCGCGGCACGGTAGGGCTTGTCGAGCGATTCCCAGATGGCCTTGACGGTGCCCTGGGTGGCGGTGGGTGGTTTGGCGGCGATGGTGGTGGCGATCTCGTCGGCGCGCGCCCACAACTCTTCGCGGGCGACCACCTCGGTGACCAGTCCGATCCGCAACGCGGTATCGGCGCCGACCCGTTCGTCGTTGCCCAGCAGCGCCATTCGCAGGGTGTCACCGAGGCCGATGCGGCGCATCAACCCGATGGGCTCCAGTGCGGACACCAGGCCGGCGCTGACATGTGAGTCGAAGAACGTGGCGTCCTGTGAGCAGATCACCACGTCGGACTCGTTGACGAAGTAGAGCGCGCCGGCGGTGCACATACCCTGCACGGCACAGACCACCGGCTTCCACATCTTCTGCCATTTGGGGCTGAGCAGTTCACCCGGGTCCTCGTGGTTCCACACGATCTCCGGTTGCCCGTAGCTGGATTTCACGTCCAGGCCGGCGCTGAAGGCACGGTCGCCGGCGGCGCGCAGCACCACGGCGTTGATGCCCTCGTCCGCCTTGATGGTGTGCCAGGCATCGCGCATCTCATGGCACATGGCCCGGTTGAAGGAGTTCAGGCTGTCGGGGCGGTTCAGCGTGATGGTGGCGACGCGGGTCTGGTGATCGAGGTCGAGCAGAAGGGTGTCCACTAGCGGGCCTGCCAGTTCGGCGTGCGCTTCTCGACGAACGCCCGAGGTCCCTCGAGCGCATCGTCGGTGCGGGTGACCCGCTCACGGAAGGTCTCGGCGAGAATCTCGCCCTCGTGCAGCGGCAGGTCCAGCGTCTTGTGGATGGCCAGCCGGGTGCCCCGAACCGCCAGTGGCGCATTGAGGTTCACGGTGTCGGCGATCTCGTGGGCGCGTTCCAACAGCCGGTCATGCTCGACGATCTCGGTGATCAGGCCCAGTTCGTAGGCACGCTGCACCGTCATCCGTTCGTGCTTGCCCATCAGGGCCATCCGCAAGGCGACCGATCGGGGCAGCGCCTTGGCCAGTCGGACCATCTCGCGGGCGGCGACCAGGCCGATGCTGACGTGCGGGTCGAAGAAGGTCGCCTTGTCGGAGGCGATGACGATATCGCCGGTGGTCACCCAGTCCAGTCCTGCCCCGCAACAGATCCCGTTGATCGCGACGATGACCGGTTTGGTCATCGTGCGGAACGGGGGCGTGCCCTCCTGGGGTGCCTCCCATTGCTCGTAGGTGGACAGATACGGCCGCTCATTGACGACCTTGCCGTCGCCGGGGATCTCGGTGACGTCGGCGCCGGTGCAGAAGGCGCGGCCGGTGGCCGTGACGATCATCAGCCAGATGTCGTCGTCATCCTCGGCTCGTCGATACGCGTCGCGCAGTTCGGTGATCATGTGCGGGGACAACGCATTGAGCGCATCGGGACGGTTCAGCGTGATGGTCGCCTTGTGACCGTCCACCTGATAGGTGATTGTGTCGTACATCGATACCTTTCTACAAGCCGGTGAAATCTGGGTCGCGGCGTTCCCGGAACGCGGCCAGCCCTTCCTTGAAATCCTTGGTGCGACAGGACAGCTCCAGGTTCGACAGCTCCTGGTTGAGGGACTGGCTCAGGGTCGCGTGCTGCCCATAGGCGATGGCCTGTTTGGCCAGACCGATCGCCACGGTGGGGCCCTGGGCGAGCCGCGCCAGGAGCGCGTCCGCGGCGGCGTCGACATCGTCGGGGGGCGCCGCGCTGTGGATCAAACCCCAGTCGGCGGCCGTGGCGCCGTCGACCTTCTCGCCGAGCAGCAGCATCCGTTTGGCCCGGGCGACCCCGGCCAACCGCGGGAGTAGCCAGGTGGACCCGGAGTCGGGGCTGAAACCGCGGGACAGGAAGGGCTCCCAGAACGTCGCGCCGACGTCGGCCACGGTGAAATCGGCGGCGAGCGCCAGATTGCAGCCCAGGCCGACCGCCCAGCCGCGCACCGAGCACACCACCGGCAGTTGAATGGTGGCGATCAACTCGACGACCCGGTGCGCGGTGTGCGGGATGCGGCGGACCAGGTCCCCGGTGCGCGGACGTCGCTGGTCATTGTTGGTCGACACCCAGTCGGCGCCGGTGCAGAAATCGGCCCCGGCCCCGGTGAGGTGCACGGCGCGCAGCGTGTCGTCGCTGGCGGCGTGGGTCAGTTCGTCGACCAAGGTATCGATCATGCTGTGGCTCAGCGAGTTCCGGCGATCGGCACGATCCAGCATGAGGTGCAGGACACCGTCCGTCCGCGTAGGGATCACCGAACCGTCAGTCACCGGGACCAGACCTTTCCTGAGCCATACAGTTGCCCATACAGTAGGCGATGCGGTTACTATCTTGTACAAGTTAGCAAGGAAAGGTCATCGATGGAAGGACGCGCCCGGCGCATCCGGCAGCCACGGGTTGCCGAGATCGTCGCGTCCAAGCTGCGCGATGACATCCTCTCGGGGCGCATGCGCGAAGGTGACATCCTGCCGACACAGGAGAGCCTGTTCCAGGAGTTCGGGGTCAGTCCGCCGGCGCTGCGTGAGGCCATCCATCTGCTGGAGACCGACGGGCTGATCTCGGTGCGGCGCGGCAACATGGGTGGCGCGGTGGTGCGTCAGCCCTTGCCGGAACGGACCGCACACATGATCGGCATGGTCCTGCAGAGTCGGGCGGCGACACCGGCCGATGTCAGCGGTGCGCTGCTGCACCTGGAGCCCATCTGTGCCGGCATGTGCGCCGCGCGGGCGGATCGCGCCACCGAGGTGGTGCCCTATCTACAGGCCGAGATAGCCAACCAGACAGCACAATTCGGTGACCCGATGCGATATGTGCCGAACGCCCGCCGCTTCCACGAGGTACTCGTCGCGCGCTGCGGTAACGAGCCCATGATCCTGTTGATCGGCTCGCTGGAGCTGATCTGGTCCACCCATGAGTCACGGGTGTGGGCCGACGAGGGTGAGGCCGTGAACGAGAAGACCATGGGTGCCGCCCTGCGTGACCATCAGCGCCTGCTGGATGCCATCACCGAGGGCAACGCCTCCCGGGCGACCAAGCTGGCCACCGACCACCTGTCCGCCGCCCGGCGCACCACGCTGGCCGCCGGGACCGACAAAACCATTGAAGCGAGGCTGATTTCGCATGACCGATGACCGGGTGCTCTTCGAGGTCGACGCCGACAACCGGATCGCCACCATCACGTTCAACAATCCCGAGCGGCGCAACTCCTACGACGCGGCCATGCGCGACGAGATCGCCCGGTACCTCGACATCGTTGCCGATGACGATGACATCACCGTCGTGCTGCTGCGTGGGGCGCAGGGGGTCTTCTCGACCGGGGCCGATATGAACAACGCCTATGGCTGGTATGGCTCGAAGGAGGAGCCCAAGAAGTCCCGGCCCAGCCAACGTCGGCGGCTCACCGTCGATCGCAAATCCTTCGGCTTCTATCACAACTTCATGGGCTTCCCGAAGGTCACCGTGGGGGAGATCAGCGGTTACGCCCTCGGTGGTGGTTTCGAGATGGCGCTGATGACCGATATCTCGGTGATCGCCCGCGACACCAAGATCGGCATGCCGGCCACCCGTTTCCTGGGACCGGCCTTGGGCAGTCTGCACATGTTCTTCCACCGGCTCGGCCCGGTGCTGGCCCGCCGGATGCTGCTGACGGGCGACATCATCGACGCCGGTGCCGTCGAGCAGCTGGGTATCTTCACCGATACCTGCGATGCCGCGCAGGTATCGGCCCGGGCGCGCTACTGGGCGGAGAAGGCAGCCAAGATGCCGGCCGACGGTGTGGTGATCGCCAAGGAGGCCTTCCGGCTCGTCGAGCAGAGTCAGGCGTATCAGGGTGAGGAGGTCGCGAGTTATATCTTCCACGCCTACGGCACCAACCTGCAGTTTTCCCCCGGTGAGTTCAACTTCGTCAAGACCCGGGCGCAGCACGGCACCAAAGAGGCATTCCGCTTACGTGACGAGCACTTCCACGTGCCTGAACCGCACGGCCCAGAGCCTCGGTAGCGAACCCCACATGGTGGCACCTACAGTGGGTGCTACGTTTACATAATCACTGGATATCGTAAAGGCGGTAGTTATGCCCTCACCCGTTATCGTCGGTGCCGCGCGCACCGCCATCGGCCGGTCCTTCAAGGGGACGCTGGTCAACACGCCGCCCGACGCGCTGCTGGGTGCCGTGCTGCCCGAGGTGGTCCGTCGTGCGGGCATCGACCCGGCGGCGATCGACGACATCATCATCGCCGAATCCCATTACGGCGGTGGTGACCTGGCACGCTATGCAGCACTGGTGGCGGGCTTCGAGAATGCGCCGGGCCAGGCCGTCAACCGGCACTGCGCGGGCAGTCTCACCGCCATCGGCAACGCCGCCGCGCAGATCGGCTCCGGCATGGAGCGGGTCCTGGTTGCCGGCGGTGTGCAGTCGCTGTCCATGACGCCGTTGATGAGCCAGCGCATCATCGGGCCGGAGCTCAAGTTCGAGGAGCGGTGGCTGCCGCCCGTCCATGTCGAGACCCCGGATGCCCCGGCCCGCGACATGTCGATCACGGTCGGGTGGAACACCGCACAGTCCTACGGCCTGACCCGCGAGGAGCTCGATGCCTGGGCCGCGCGCTCGCATCAGCGCGCCGTCGCCGCCCAGGATGCCGGCAAGTTCGCCGATGAGATCGTGCCCCTGAAGGTGACCCAGATCGACGGATCGGTCACCGAGTTCAGCGTCGATGAGCATCCGCGCCGCGATACGACGGTCGAGAAGCTCGCCGGCCTCAAGGTCCTGCATCCGGAGATCGAAGGATTCTCCATCACCGCGGGCAACAGCAGTGGCACCAATGATGCTGCCGCTGCTGTCGCACTCGTCGACGACGGGTATGCGGCGGCGGAGAACCTCACCGTGCTCGCCAAGGTGCGGGCCTGGGGCTCGGTCGGTGTCGCCGCGCGCGATACGGGTCTGGGCGGTGTGAAGGTGATCGGCAAAGTACTGGAGAGGGCTCGACTCCGTCCGTCCGATATCGCGCTGTGGGAGATCAACGAGGCCTTCGCGTCGGTTCCGGTGGCCGCGGTCCGCGAGTACGGCCTCGACGAGGAACTGGTCAACTACTCCGGCAGTGGCTGCAGCCTCGGCCATCCCATCGCGGCCTCCGGTGCGAGGATGATCACCACAATGATCTACGAACTGCAGCGTCGCGGCGGTGGCATCGGTGTTGCGGCGATGTGCGCCGGCGGCGGTCAGGGCGGCGGCGTCGTCATCGAGGTGTAGTCAGCTTCGGCGCTTCTTGGGTGCGTCCTCGAGCGTGCGACTCGCATGCTCGAGGATGCAGTCCAGGCCGAACTCGAAGTTGTTCTCGTCCGAGGCGCCGAAACTGTGCCCCTCGCCGGTTACCTGGGCCAGCAGCGGTGCGACCTCCGGATCGATCACCAGGGTCTGGTCGAAGGCGCCGGGGCCGTCCTCGTCGGTCTGGTTCTTCTCGGCCAGGCGCTGCAACACCACCGAACCGCGCACGTGCAGCGTCACCGCCGAGTAGGTGTCGAAGGCGTCCTCGGCGGACAGCCCGGCCTCGACCAGGCCGGCGATCGCCTTCTCCATCTCCAGCACACCGAGCTTGGCGGCGCGTGGGCTCAGCGCGGCCCGGATCAGGATCAGATCGCACAGGATCGGGTTGCCGGTGAACGTCTTTCGCATGGTGCGGGCATGGTTGCGCAGGGTTTCGCGCCAGTCCTTGGCCTCGACATAAGGGGTGGCGAAGACGTATTCGGACAGTGCCCGGTCGGTCATCGCATTGAGCAGATCGTCCTTCTTGCGGAAGTACCAGTAGATGCTGGTGACGCCGACACCCAGGTGCTTGCCGAGCAACGGCATGCTCAGGTTGTCGATGCCGACCTGCTCGGCGAGTTCGAACGCGCCCTTGATGATGTCGTCGGGATTGATCGACCCGCGCTCGCGGCGCTGTCGCTTCTCGGCAACCGGCTTCGCCACAACGGCCACCCTTCTCGCGTCCGGAACTGTGCAGTGAACCGTCAAGCTTACCGGTAGCCATACCGTCGGCACCGATACACGCATTCTCGGTACCGCGATACGCGCCTCTCGGCCGTTTACCGTAATGAATATAGTAATGTTTTCCGGTGTCTGATCTGCCCCCTTTCACTGCCGATAGCGAGGACCGAGAGTGGCCGACGAAATCCTGACCGAGCGCCGGGACCGCACCCTGATCATCACCATCAACCGGCCCGAGGCCCGCAACGCCTTCAACCTGCCGGTGGCGCAGGGCTTGGCCGCCGCGATGGACGAACTCGACGACAGCCCGGAACTGTCGGTGGCGATCCTCACCGGCGCGGGCGGGAACTTCAGTGCCGGAATGGATCTCAAGGCTTTCGCCTCCGGTGAGCTGCCCTATGTCGAGGGCCGTGGCATCGGGTTCACCGAACGGCCGCCGCGCAAGCCGGTCATCGCCGCCGTCGAGGGATATGCACTGGCCGGCGGTACCGAGATGGTGCTCGCCACCGACCTGATCGTGGCCTCTCGGGAGGCCAAGTTCGGTATCCCGGAGGTCAAGCGCGGCCTGGTCGCCGGCGGCGGCGGGTTGTTGCGTCTGCCCCAACGCATTCCGTACCAGAAGGCCCTCGAGCTCGCGCTCACCGGTGAGAACTTCACCGCCGAACAGGCCGCCGAATGGGGTTTCGTCAACAAGTTGACCGAACCGGGTGAGGCGCTCGATGGCGCCCTGGAACTGGCCGAGAAGATCACCGCCAACGGCCCGCTCGCGGTCGCTGCGACGAAGGAGATCATCGTCAGGGCGGCCGAGTGGAGTCCCGCCGAGATGTGGCAGAAGCAGAACGAGATCATGGGCCCGGTGTTCGGGTCCAAGGACGCCATCGAGGGCGCCACCGCATTCGCCGAGAAGCGCAAGCCGAACTGGACCGGCAGCTAGCCCGATGGATCTCGGCTTTGCGGGCGCGGCGACCGTCGTCGTCGGTGGCGGTCGCGGGATGGGTTTCGCGACCGCCCAGTGTCTGGCCGACGACGGTGCCCGGGTGGCGCTCATCGGTCGCACCCGCGAGGTGGTGGAGGCGGCAGCCGCGGACCTGACCCGGCGGGGGAGTCCCGATGCGGTGGCCGTCGTCGCCGACACCGGTGACGACGAGAGCGTGCGGCGCGCCTTCGCCGAGATCGGCGCCCGTTGGGACGGCCAGGTCAATGCCCTGATCAACACCGTGGGCCCCGGCGCCGCCGGCAATTTCGAGGAGCTCACCGACGAGCAGTGGCGGGAGGCCTTCGACGCCGGCCTGATGGGTATGGTGCGCTGTGTACGAGCGGCAATCCCGTTGCTGCGCAATGCCGAGTGGGGTCGCATCGTCAACTTCTCGGCCCATTCGACACAGCGGCAGAGCACCCGACTGCCCGCCTACACGGCCGCCAAGGCAGCGCTGAACAGCGTGTCCAAGAACCTGTCGCTGCAGTTGGCGCCGGACGAGATCATGGTGAACGTGGTCTCGCCGGGCAGTATCTCGTCGGAGGCGCTGCGGGGCTGGGCGGCGTCGGTGGGTGTCGACGGCGACGATCCGTACGCACTCATGTCGGCCATCGACGAGCACTTCGGGCATCCCGCGCACCTGCCGCGGGCCGGCCTGCCGTCCGAGATCGCACCCGTCGCGGCATTCCTGGCGTCGCGGCGCAACTCGTATATGACCGGTGCGAACGTCAACGTCGACGGTGGCAGCGACTTCGTCTGACGGTCATGCCGTTTCGAATCGATTTTCCCTGGTAGTAGCCCACCCTGGGGCTTGCGGAATGTACTACCGATAGGTATACAGTAAGTATGTCCGAATGCAGTTTGCCCCGGTCATGACGGTCGCCGACAGTGTGGGCACCGAGGCGGTGCTCTACGACGTCACCGCCGGCGGCGTCGCCGTCATCACCCTCAACCGGCCCGACCGGCTGAACTCCTGGGGTGCCGACATCTCCCGCGGCGTGTACGCCTCCTTCGACCGCGCGGAGGCCGACGATGCGGTGCGGGCCATCGTGCTGACCGGCAACGGCCGCGGATTCTGTGCAGGTGCCTATATGGGCGCCATGCAGGATCTCGGCGAATCGATCAGTGGCGATACCGATGTCAGCAAGATCGTCGGTGAACGGCACCCGCACTTCCTGACCACACTGCGCAAACCGGTGATCGCCGCCATCAATGGTGCCTGTGTCGGGATCGGCTTGACCCATGCCCTGATGTGTGATGTCCGGTTCGCCGCCGCAGGAGCCAAATTCGCCACCGCCTTCCCGCGTCGCGGTCTGATCGGTGAGTACGGCATCACCTGGATCCTGCCGCGGTTGGCCGGCTGGGGTGCCGCTGCTGACCTGCTGTTGTCCGGACGAACCTTCCTGGCCGAGGAGGCCGTCGAGCTCGGCCTGGTCAAATCGGTTGTCGCACCGGAGGATCTGCTGCCGACCGCGTTGGCCTATGCGGAGGATCTCGCCCGCAACTGCTCACCGACCTCGATGGCGGTGATCAAACGTCAGCTCTACGGCGATGCGAACGACGATGTCGTCGACGTCAGTGGGCGCGCCGAGACATTGATGCACGAGTCCATGGTCCGGCCCGATCTCATCGAAGGCATCACCGCGTTCTTCGAGAAACGCACCCCCAACTTCCCGGCACTGTCACGAAAGGTTGACGAAAATGACTGATACCCCGGAAAAACTGCCGTACCTGGCCGTCGACGTCGACAACCACTACTACGAACCGATCGACGCCTTCACCCGGCACCTGCCCAAGGAGTTCCGCAGCCGCGGAGTCCAGATGGTGCAGGACGGCAAACGTACCCTGGCGATGTTCGGTGGCACCGTCAACCATTTCATCCCGAATCCGACCTTCGACCCGATCATCGAACCGGGATGTCTGGATCTGCTGTTTCGCGGTGAGATCCCCGAAGGTGTGAACCCGGCATCGCTGATGAAAGTGGACCGGCTGTCCGAGCACCCGGAGTATCAGAACCGGGAGGCGCGGCTGGCGGTGCTGGACCGGCAGCGGCTCGAAACAGTGTTCATGTTGCCGACTTTCGCGTGTGGGGTCGAAGAGGGGTTGAAACACGATGTCGAGGCCACCATGGCCTCGGTGCACGCCTTCAACCTGTGGCTCGACGAGGACTGGGGCTTCGAGCGGCCCGACGGTCGGTTCGTCTCCGCACCGATCATCTCGCTGGCCGACCCTGACAAGGCCGTCGAGGAAGTCGAATTCGTGATCGGCCGGGGCGCCAAGTTGGTGTGTGTGCGACCGGCACCGGTGCCCGGTGAGGTGCGGCCACGCTCGCTCGGCGACCCGGTGCACGACCCGGTATGGGCGCGGCTGGCCGAGGCCGGGGTGCCCGTGGTCTTCCACCTGTCGGACTCCGGTTACATGGCGGTACCCGCGCTGTGGGGCGGCAGCGGGGTATTCAAGGGTTTCGGCAAGCGCGACCCGCTGGACATGGTGATCATGGACGACCGCGCCATCCACGACACGATGGCCTCGATGATCGTGCACCAGGTGTTCACCCGGCACCCGAACCTGAAGGTGTGCAGTATCGAGAACGGTTCGTACTTCGTGTACCGGCTCATCAAGCGCCTGAAGAAGGCAGCCAACAATGCGCCGTACCACTTCACCGAGGATCCGGTCGAGCAGCTGCGCAACAACGTCTGGATCGCCCCGTACTACGAGGACGACGTGAAGTTGCTCGCCGATACCATCGGCGTCGACAAGATCCTGTTCGGCTCCGACTGGCCGCACGGCGAGGGCCTGGCCGACCCGACGACCTTCACCGCAGACATTCCGCAGTTCCCCGAATTCAGCTTGGAGGACACCCGCAAGGTCATGCGCGACAACGCCCTTGAGCTGCTCGGCGATGTCAATCGGGTGGCCCCCGGGGTGCGCGACCTGACGGTTTCGGTGTAGCCGCGGTGCCCGAATGGACCATCGGCGCTGTCATCGACGCCATCGCCGAGGCGGTGCCGGACCGCGAGATGACGGTGTGCGGAGACAGGCGGACCACCTTCGCCGAAGGTGCCGAGCGCACCCGTCGGCTGGCGAACTTCCTGATCCGCAACCGATTCGGCGCGCATACCGAACGGCACCAGCTGCACCGCTGGGAATGCGGTCAGGACCGGGTCGCGCTGCTGATGCACAACGACCTGTATCCGGAAATGGTCATCGGGTGCCTGAAGGCCCGCGCGGTACCGGTCAACGTCAACTACTACTACTCGCCGGGCGAGGTCGCCGATCTGCTGTCCTACCTGCAACCCCGCGCCATCATCTACCACCGCTCGCTCGGCGCGAGATTCAAGGGCGTGTTCGAAACAAGCACTGCCGAGCTGCTGATCTCCGTCGACGACGGTGACGGTCCGGACATCAACGGCGCCATCACCCTGGATCAGATACTGGCTCAGGAGGATTCGTCCACCGCACCGGTGGGGCAGCCCGACGACCTGCTGATGATCTGCACCGGCGGCACCACCGGACGGCCCAAGGGAGTCATGTGGCGCCAGGGTGACATCTACGTGTCGTCGATGAACGGTGCCGACCACGAGGACGTCGGCGAGATCCACGCCAAGGTGACGCACGCCGGACCGCCGTGGTTCGCGGTGTCCCCGCTGATGCACGCGGCCGGCATGTGGACGGCGTTCTCCGGGCTGCTGTCCGGGCAGACCGTGGTACTGCACGACACCAAGGCGCGCTTCGATGCCCGCACGGTGCTGCAGACCGCCGAACGCGAGAAGGTCGGCCTGATGACGATGGTCGGCGATGCCTACGCCGCACCGCTGGTCGAGGAACTCGGTCGCAATTCTTACGACCTGTCGGCGATGTTCGCCATCGGCACCGGCGGGGCGGCGACCAACCCGCGGCATCAACGGGCGCTGCTGGAACACATTCCGCAGATCACCATCATCAACGGGTTCGGCTCCTCGGAGACCGGCAACATGGGGTTCGGGCACACTCAGCGCCAGACCGAGACGGCGGACACGTTCCAACTGCGGGACGGTGGCCTGGTGCTGGCCGAGGACTACACCCGGTTCCTGGAACCCGGCGAGGAACAGGTCGGCTGGGTGGCGCGCAACGGCCGGATCCCGTTGGGCTACTTCGAGGATGCCGAGGCCACTGCGCGGACGTTCCCCGAAGTGGGTGGCGAACGGGTGGTGGTGTCCGGCGACCGGGCGGCGCTGGCCGCGGACGGGTCGCTGCGGCTGTACGGGCGCGACTCGCTGGTGGTCAACACCGGCGGTGAGAAGGTGTTCGTCGAAGAGGTCGAGCAGGCTCTGCGGGCGCACGCCGGGATCGTCGACGCCCTGGTGGTGGGCCGTCCCAGCGACCGCTGGGGTGAGGAGTTGGTCGCGATCGTTGCGGCAGGTGCGCCGGTGAGCGCGGAGGTACTACGGGAACACTGTGCAATGACGCTGGCCCGATTCAAGATTCCCAAGGATGTGTTGTTCGTCGAACAGGTCCGGCGTCTGGGCAACGGCAAGGCCGACTACCGGTGGGCCAAAGACCAAGTGGCGCAACAACTGGAGACACTCGCATGAACAAGGTGATCGATTGCCTGGCCAATGTGCACTTCGGTGAGACGGAGAATCAGCCGACCTTCATGAAGAAGGTGCGTGACGATTACTTCAAGGGCCCGAAGTCGATGTACGAGCCGATCGACCTGGCGGAGTTGCTCGACGAGATGGATGCCCACGGTGTCCGCAAGGCCATTCTGATGGACTCGTTGGCCAAACCCTCGGTGACCGCCCGCAAGTTCGTCGAGGCCCATCCGGATCGTTTCGCCTTGGCCATGGGCGGGGTGAATCTGCTGCGTCCCATCCCGTCCCTGCGCGAACTGGAAGCCATCACCCGGGACCTGCCGGTGGTGTACACCGTTGTCGGGCCCAGCTTCTGGGCCGACGGCCAGTACCCGCCGAGCGATGCGGTGTACTACCCGCTGTACACCAAGTGCGCCGAACTGGAACTGCCGCTGTGTGTCAACACCGGGATGCCGGGCCCGCCGATCCCCGGCGAGGTACAGAACCCGATCCACCTGGACCGGGTGTGCGTGCGATTCCCGGAACTCAAGCTGTGCATGATCCACGGTGCCGATCCGTGGTGGGATATCGCGATCCGCATGCTGATCAAGTATCAGAACCTGCGCTTGATGACCTCGGCGTGGTCGCCGAAGCGGTTGCCGGACAGCCTGTTGCATTACATGCGGACCCGTGGACCGAAGAAGATCATCTTCGCCTCCGATTTCCCGGTGCTGCGTATGCAGCGAGTGGTACCGGAGGCACTGGCCCTGGACCTGCCCACCGACGTGCTGGACAACTATCTCTACAACAACGCGGCCGAGTTCTTCTTCGGCGAGACTGCGGACGCGAGGAGCACAAAGGATATGGAGAACTGATGGACCGTTACGAACTGCGCAGGCTGGATTACAGCCTGACCGAGGATCACACCGATCTGCAGGCGGCGTACAAACAGTTCTTCAAGACCTACTGCGATATCGAGACGGTGCGAGCCGCCGAACCGGCCGGTTTCGACAAGAGCCTGTGGGAACGGTTGTGCGGTATGGGGGCAACCACCATGGGCTTGCCCGAGTCCGTCGGCGGGGACGGCGCCACCCTTGTCGACCTGACCCTGGTCGCCGAGGAGATCGGGCGGGTACTGGCCCCGGTGCCGTGGATCGACCATGTGGTGGCGGCGCGACTGCTGGCGCGGCTCGGGGTGCTGGACTCCGCGGAGATCGTGGCCGGCACCCAACTGGTGGCGCTCGATCCTGCGCAGGTGGCGCCGAGCGGTAGCAGGCTGATCCCGGCCGGCTCGATCGCCGACCACATCATCGTCCGCGATGGCGAGGACCTGGTGCAGCTCGGCTACTCGACACGACCGCCCAAGGTCGACAACATCGGCAAGCTGCCGATGGCCTGGGTGGATCCGGCGGCTGCGGACACCCGGACCGTGCTGGCCAGCGGAGTGTCGGCATTGGCCGAATATCAACGGACCCTGGATGAGTGGCGGCTGCTGACCGCATCGGCACTGGTCGGTCTGGTCGAGGAGACCATGACCATCGCCGCGGAGTTCGCCAAGACCCGGTACACACTCGGCGTGCCGATCGGGACACTGCAAGGTATCTCGCATCCGCTGGCCAACATCGCCATCACCGTGCAGTCCGGCCGCGGGCTGGCGCGGCGGGCCGCCTGGTTCCTGGACAACGAACCCGAGGAACGCCCGGAGCTGGCGCCGTCGGCCTATGTCTTCATGGCCGAGGAGGCCGCCAAGGCCGCCACCATGGCCGTGCACGTGCAGGGCGGGCTCGGGGTCTCGGCCGAAGCCGCCGCGACGGCCTACCTGGTCCGGGCACGCGGTTGGGCACTGGCCGGCGGTGACCCCGGCGCCACCGCGGTGCACATCGCCCGGATCGTCACGGCCCGCGAAAGTGTGGAGGCATAACCATGGATTTCTCACTTGTGGACCTGTCCGATGAGGACAAGGCGTTCCAGACCGAGTTGCGTGACTTCCTGGCCGAAATCGTGACCGAGGACGTCATCCGCCACGACCGCGAGACCGGCGACAACTTTCACGAGGGTGTGCATCTGGCACTCGGCGCGGCCGGCTACCTGGAGAAGGAATTCCGGTCCGAGGCGGATGGTGGATTCACTCGGGTGCAGTCGCGCATCTGGGCTCTGGAGCGGCGCCGGGCCGAGGTGCCATGGGTGACCTGGGGAACCACCATCATGATCGCCCGGTCGGTCGCCAAGTTCGGCTCCGACGAGATCCGCGACGATGTGCTACGCGGGGTGTTCGACGGGACCGTCCGGATGGCGCTGGGCTACACCGAGCCCGAGGGTGGTTCCGATGTCGCCACCTGCAAGACACGTGCTGTGCGGGAAGCAGATGGGTCGAGCTGGATTATTAATGGCTCCAAGATGTTCACCACCGGTGCGCACAACTGCAGGTACGTCTTCCTGATCACCAACACCGATCCCGAGGCGCCGAAACACAAGAGCCTCACCATGTTCCTGGTGCCGCTGGACTCACCCGGCGTCGAGATCCAAGGCATCCGCACCGTCGACGGTGACCGCACCAACATCGTCTACTACTCCGATGTCCGCGTCGACGACAAGTACCGCCTCGGCGAGGTCAACGGGGGCTGGACCGTGGTGCGCGAGCCACTCGACGCCGAACACGGGGCGGTGGCCGCCGCAGATGACGGCCTCGCCGACGTGGCGATAATGGCCCACCAGGCCGGGTTCATGGCCGAGGCCGCCGACAATGTCGCCGCGCTGGTCGCACCGCGCATCGACGATGCTTCGGTGGCATATCGGCTGGGCCGCAGCGTCGCCCGCATCGAGGCGTCGCTGTCGGCGCCGAGCATCTTCGGCCGGGTGGCGTTGGCGCAGACCATGCGCGACGTCTCGCCCGACCTGATGGACATCGCCGGATCCGTTGCGGCCCTGCCGATCGGCGCCGACGGCGGTGCCGATGATCGCAGTGAATACGTGTATCGGTTTGCACCACTCGTGGGTATCTACGGCGGCACGCTGGAGGTGTTCCGGAACATGATCGCCCAGCACGTTCTGGGGCTGGGGAAGCCCAACTACTCGCCGCCCAAGGCCAAGGTTTCCTAGCGGCGAGCTGGGGGCACCTCCCGCTTGCGGGGGAACGCAAACTCCCCCAAATCAGCCGGATTTGGGGGAGTTTGCGTCTGCTCGCAAGCGGGAGGTGCCTCCAGCTCGCGGATCTAAAGTTGAGCCAACGCGGGTGGGTTTACCGCGGCCGGGTCCGGGTTGGCGATCGGCAGACCCATGAACCGGCGCGCGTTGTCACCCATGAAGTCATAGGTGCGCCGGACGTCCATCCCCTCGGCGTACTTCCAGAACCCGTTCGGCTCGGCCAGACCCTCGGGATGGGGATAGTCCGATCCGAACAGCACCTTGTCCCACCCGACGGTGTTCACCACATCGGACACACAACCCTCCCAGAACGGGCTGACCCAGATGTTGCGCCGGAACACCTCGTGCGGGTGTTCGGGGAAGTTCTGCGGCATCTTCTTCTGCAGATCCTCGAAATCGTTGAACAGTGGGAAGATCCAGCCGCTGCCGTTCTCGACGCTGGCGACCCGCAGCTTGGGGAACCGGGTGAGGGTGCCGTGGCAGATCAGGGCGGTGATCATGTCCGCGATCTCGCGGTGGCCGAGCACCATCCAGCGGAACGCGCTCTGGGCCATGAAGTTCTGCGTGTACGGCGGCTCCCACTTGCCGACGTACTCGTCGAGCGGCGGATAGCTGGCATGCAGCACGATCGGCAGCCCGGCGGACTCGACATCACGCCAGAACGGGTCGAACTCCGGTAGCGCGGGGGAGCGCCAGCCGTGCAGTCCGTTGACCGGCCCCGGTTTGATCAACGCCACCTTGGCGCCGCGTTCCAGGATCCATTCCAGCTCACGCTGCGCGGCATCGACCTCGGACAGGTTGATGATGGGGGTGGTGAAGACCCGATCCTGGTAGTTGAAGCTCCAGTGTTCGTGGATCCACTCGTTGAGCGCATGCACGATGGCCAGCGTCAGCGCGGGATCGTCGGCGCTGGAATGTTCGACCAGGCTGCCCAGCGTCGGATAGTTCAGGCACTCGGTGACGCCTTGACGGTCGAGTTCCTTGACGCGGGCCTCGGGACTACGGGTCGCCTCGGGCGCCTCGATGGCCTTGCCCTGCATCTCGCGCAGCGTCTGGCCCTCGGTGTTCTCGCCGGCGAAGAACTTCTCGTGGGCGCCGGGTGCGGCGACCCGTTCGAAGGTCGGGTTGGGGATGAAATCGGTGACCCGGTTGTTGATCACCACCCGGGTCTGCCGGCCGAACTGCCCGTACTGGACCGCGCGGCTGTACTTCTCGGGCAGGAACTTGATCAGTGCGTCGGCTGTCTCGTACATGTGCTGGTCGGCATCGAAGATCGGTGCATCCCGGAACTGCTCGGTCATGATGGGCACTGCCTTTCGGGTGTGGCGCCGAGATCGACGAAATGGCCGGATTCACTTGCACTTTCCCGCCCGTTTGTTCGTTTGGGCGGTACTAGAGGGTCAGGACGGTGGCGCCGGCGGTGCCGGGGGCGCCATAGAGTTGCGCGAAGCCGACCCGCGGGTTGCCGGGGACCTGCCGGTCGCCGGCCTCGCCGCGCAGTTGACGCACCAGCTCGTGGATCTGCCGCAGCCCGGACGCGCCGATGGGCTCGCCGTTGGCGATCAGCCCGCCGTCGGTGTTGACGGGCAGCGACCCACTGATTTCGGTGGCGCCGTCGGCCAGCAGCTTCTCCTGATCGCCGTCGGAGCAGAAACCGCACTCGGCCATGTGGATGATCTCCGCACCCGCGTCGGTGTCCTGCAGCTGCACGACGTCGACGTCCTCGGGCGCCACCCCGGCCCTCTCGAACGCGGCGCGCGCGGCGTAGACGGTGGGTGCGACGTCCTCGGTGACGGGGGCGCAGGTGGTGTTCACCTCGTAGGCCCCGTAGCGGCGGGTGCGTACCTCGACGGCACGCAGGTACACCGGTTTCGAGGTGTATTTGTGTGCCAGGTCGGCCCGGCACATCACCACCGCGGCCGCACCCTCGTCGGGGGTGCAGAACATGTATTGGGTCAGCGGGTAGTTCAGCATCGTCGAGTTGAGGATGTCGTCCTCGCTGATCGGCTTGCGGCGGAAAGCGTTCGGATTCAGTACGCCATTGCGTAGGTTCTTGTTGGCCACCTTGGCAAGCGTGCGTTGCGAGATGTTGTGGTCGTGCAGGTACCTGTTGGCCTTCATGCCGAAGAACTGGGTGGTCAGGTACTGGCCGTTCTCGGCGTACCAGGCAGGCATGCCGACCAGTGCCGGGTCCTCGGTGAAGGCACCGCGGGGATGTTTGTCCAGTCCGACGGCGATACCGATGTCGTAGTCGCCCAATCGGATTCCATCGGCACACACCTTGGCCGCGCTGGCCGCGGTCGCGCAGGCGTTGAACACATTGGTGAACGGGATACCCGACAGGCCGACCATACCGACAATGGCGTCCGGGTTGGCGACGGTCCAGCTGCCGCCCGTTGCAGCTTGGATGTGGCGCCATTCGATTCCGGCGTCGGCGACGGCGGCGAAGATGGCGTCGACACCCATCTCCATCGCCGACTTGCCCTCGAACCGGCCGAACGGATGCAGCCCGACCCCGATGATGGCGACGTCGTTCATGAGGATGCTCCCAAGGGTTTGAACGCGAAGGTGACGATCTCGTCGCCGTCGGCATCGGTGGTGAACGGGATCATGGTGAGCTCGACCGGCATGCCGAATTCCAGCTTCGCCGGGTCGTTCTCGGTCAGTCGGCCTTCCACCCGGATGACGGGGTTGTCCTCGGAGCCGAGCTGGACCAAACCGACGCCGAACGGCACAAAATCCTTGCCGGTCGGTCCCCTGTAGGGCGGGCCGGGCGGGAAGCCCTGGGTGGTCCAGGCGATCAGGGTGCCGCGGCGCGGCAGGTGTTCGGGTGTCATCGCGTCGCTGCTGCACGCCGGGCACCGCCGCTGCACCGGGAACGTCGTCGCCGTGCAGTTGCCACACCGACTGCCGATCAACGCGGGCTGAGCTTCCGGCCACGTCGATATGTCCTCTGCCAGTGCTTTCTGCATCCGGCTCTCCTCGCAATCGGTAACTGAACTAGCCAACTGTAATTCTTACAGTATCGTAGCTTCACATCATCGGGAACGGGAGGTCGTCGTGAGTGACGTTGTGGTCGATCAGACGAGCGTGCAGATCGGCCGGCGCGCGGCCGCACGCGCCGAGAAGCGGATGCTGATCGACGGCGAGCTGGTCGAGGCGGCGGCACAGTTCGACAACCACAGCCCGGCAACCGGATTGCTGCTCGGGATCACCGCGGCGGCCGGGCCCGAGGAGATGGGCGCCGCGATCGGCGCCGCACGACGGGCCTTCGATGACACCGACTGGTCGACCAACCGAGCGCTGCGCCGGCGGGTGCTGCTGCAACTGCAGGAGGCCATCGAGGCCGAACAGGAGGAGCTGCGTGAGGAGCTCGTCGCCGAGGTCGGTTGCCCGGTGATGACCACCCAGAACGCCCAGCTCGACTGGCCGTTGGCCGATGCGTTGCGCTACCCGGCGCGCCTGATCGACGAGTTCGAATGGGAACGTCGCCTCGACGGGGGCGGGCTCTTCGGGGAGCGCAACGCGCGCACCGTGGTCAAGGAACCGGTCGGCGTCGTCGCCGCCATCACCCCGTCCAATTTTCCGATCGAGGTGATCCTCAACAAGCTGGGGCCCGCGCTGGCCGCCGGGAACACGGTGGTGCTCAAGCCGGATCCGCACACACCGTGGAACGCGACCCGGCTCGGTCGACTGATCGCCGAGCGCACGGACATGCCTGCCGGGGTGGTCAATGTGGTGCCCACCGCATCCAACGATGTCGCGGGATTGTTGGGCACCGACCCGCGCGTCGACATGGTGTCGTTCACCGGATCTACGGCCGTCGGCAGGCATCTGATGCGGGTCGGTGCAGACACCATGAAGCGCACCTTTCTGGAACTCGGCGGCAAGTCGGCGATGATCGTGCTCGACGACGCCAACCCCGGGCACGTCATTCCCGGCGCCATCGGCGCGTGCGTGCACGCCGGCCAGGCGTGCGCGGCCAACACCCGGATGCTGGTGCACCGCAGCCTGTTCGACGAGGCGGTGGCCAATGTGACCTTGGCATTCGCCGGTGTGCCGGTCGGTGACCCGGCGCTGCCCGGCACCCTGGTCGGACCGCTGATCAGCGCGGCGCAGAAGCAGCGGGTGCTCGACGCGATCGAGGGTGCCCGGCGTGATGGCGCCCAGATCGTGGTGGGCGGCGGCGAACCCGCCGGTCTGCCCGCCCATCTGGCCGGAGGCCACTTTGTCGCGCCGACGGTGGTCGTGGGTGCGGATCCCGCGTCGGCGATCGCGCAGGATGAGGTGTTCGGACCGGTGCTGGTGCTCATCCCGTTCGACGACGATGACGAGGCGGTGCGGTTGGCCAACGACAGCAGTTTCGGACTGGCCGGTGCGGTCATGTCGAACTCACCCGAGCGGGCGATGGGTGTGGCCCGTCGGATCCGCACCGGGGCGATCGGTGTCAACGGCGGTATGTACTACGGCGCCGACGCGCCGTTCGGCGGCTACAAGAACAGTGGTGTCGGAAGGCAGTGCGGTATCGAGGGTTTCGCGCAGTACACCGAGACGAAGACCATCGGGTGGCGACTACCGCGGCAGGACTAGGTCCTTGCGGTAAGGCCCTGAGCGTGGTCGAGGATGCATTCCAGCACGTATTCGAAGTTGATGTCATCGGCCACACCCATCCGGTGTCCACGCTCGGTCGCCTCGGCGATGGTCGGCATGGTGGCCGCGTCGATGATGCCGCGGTCACCGTCGGCGCGTGGGGTGATGCCCGGCATCTTGTCCTGGAGGCGCTCCATGATCACGGTGGCCCGGACGTGGGTGGCGATCGCCGAATAGGTATCGAAGGCATCCTCGGCGGACAGTCCGGCGCGGACCAGTGCGGCGACCGGAGATTCGAGTTTACGGATGGCGCCCTGCACGGCTGCACGTCCGTAGGAACCGCGGATCAGGACGAGATCGCAGAGGATGGGATTGCCGCGGAATGTCTTTCGCATCATGCGGGCGTGGTGGGCGAGCGACTGGCGCCAGTTGCCGGCGTCGATGCTCGATGCGGTGAAATCGTATTCGTCGAGCGCACGGTCGGTCATCGCGTCCAGCAGGTCGTCTTTGCGGCGGAAGTACCAGTAGATGCTGGTGACTCCGACATCGAGATGCTTGGCCAGCTGCGGCATGCTCAGGTTGTCGATCGACACCTCGGCGGCGACCTCGAAGGCGCCGTTGAGGATCTCTTCGACGCTGATCGAACCTCGCTCCCGACGTGTCCTGCGGGCCATGCTCAGCGGATCGGGTCGAAGGTGACCGGCACGGCGGTCGGGGACCGGAAGGGCTGACCGAAGATGTGCGGATCATCGGTGGTGTCGAGTTCGATGTTGGTGACCCGGTTGAGCAGGCACTCGATGGCCACCCGGGTCTCCATCCTGGCCAGGTGCAGGCCCAGACAGGTGTGCTCGCCGGCGGCAAAGGTTATGTGCGGCACCCGGTCCCGGAAGATGTCGAACTCCTCGGAACGCGCCCACCGACTCTCGTCACGGTTGGCCGAGCCGATGCACACGTCGATCACCGCACCGGCGGGCAGCGCCACACCGTCGAGTTCGGTGTCGACGCTGGCCGAACGCTGCACTGTCGTCAAGGGTGTCTCGTACCGCAGGCCCTCTTCGATGGCCGCGCCGATCAACTCGTGGTCGGCCTGCACCGCGGCGAACTGGTCGGGATGGGTGAGCAGCAGGTAGAGCAGATTGCCCGACGATCGGAAGGTGGTCTCCAGCCCGGCCGGCAACAGCAGGCGCAGGAACGAGTAGATCTCCTCGTCGGTGAGCTTCTCGCCGTCCACCTCGGCGGTCACCAGGTCGCCGATGATGTCGTCGGTGGGGGCGGACCGGCGCAGCTCGATCTGGTTGACGAAGTAATCCTTCAGGGCGGCCGACGCCTCGAAGGCACGCTTGTATTTCACGTGGTAGCTGATCAATTCGACCGCCCGGGCCCGGAACCAGGTGAGGTCCTCCTCGGGCAGGCCCAGCAGCTTGGAGATGACGCGGGTCGGGAACTCGAAGGTGAAATCTTTGACCAGGTCCGCGCGACCGGTGTCGATGAACTCGTCGATCAGTTGTTCGCAGATGGGGCGCACGATCTCGGGTTCCCACCGCTTGAGCGACTTGGCCTTGAAGGCGGTGGTGACCAGATTGCGGTGCGCCCGGTGCAGTGGGCCCTCCATCGCCAGGATGGACGGGCCGATGAAGAGTCCGATCGTCTCGTCGTAGATCTTCGAGTTGAAGGATTTGCTGTCCCGGAAGACGGTGTTGACCGCGTCGAAGGATACCGCGGCGTACTGGTGCGCGGGGCGGAACTCGTCGGGCGTCTTGGACCAGTCCATGACACTGCCCTCGAAGACGCCGTGCCGGCTCCGGTGCGCCTGGAACAGGGGATAGGGGTTGCGCAGCAGATTGAACGACGCGTCTGTGGCGACGTCAGCTTCCCCCGTCGCTTCGCTCGCCCCGACGTCGATCTCGCGAGTCTGACTGTCCACTGCTGCTCCCGTCTCGGGGCCGATACCGACCGATATTACTGTAAAGCTTACAGTAGAACGTCCCGTCCGCACGAACTGTTGCCTCTTCCAGTGCCGATGAATCATTGGCGCGGTTGTGGGAGGCTGCTACCGTCGGATTTACCGAAAGGAGTTCGACGATGAGCGCAGCCCCGGTTTTCGACGCTGACCGGATCGATCTTGCGGACCTGCTCGACCGCCAACGTCGCGCCTTCGTCGCCGCGGGACCGCCGGATATCGCAGACCGTCGCAACCGGATCGATCGACTGTTGGCCCTCGTGCTGGACAACACCGACGCCTTCGTCGACGCGATGGCCGCCGACTTCGGTACCCGTTCGCGGGCCGCCTCGCTGTTCACCGAGGTCGTCGGCATGATCCCGGTGATCGAACACACCAGAGCCCATGTCCCGCAATGGATGAAGGCCACCCCGCTGATGCGGGCCGCGAGGTTCGCCGGGTTGCGTGCCGAGGTCGAACCGGCCCCGCTGGGTGTCGTCGGGATCATCGGCCCCTGGAACTTCCCGCTCAACCTGGTGGTGCTGCCGGCAGCGGCGGCCTTCGCGGCGGGTAACCGGGTGATGATCAAGATGTCCGAAGTCACCTCTCGGACAGCCGAACTGATGGCAAAGCTGGCCCCGAGGTACTTCGAGGACACCGAACTGGCGGTGGTGACCGGCGGCCCCGAGGTTGCTGCGGAGTTCGCCTCCCTCGCCTTTGACCACCTGTTCTTCACCGGGTCGCCCGCGGTGGGGTCGCTGGTCCAGCGGGCCGCGGCGGCCAACCTCGTCCCGGTGACCCTGGAACTGGGCGGCAAGAATCCCGTGGTGGTGGCGCCCGACGCCGATATCGACCGTTCGGCCACTCGAATTGCGCAGGCGCGCATGGTCAACGGCGGTCAGGTATGCGTCTGTCCGGACTACGTTTTTGTCCCGCAGGCCGACCTCGCAAGGTTCTTGGCCGTCGTCCGGCAGACCTGGGCGGGCATGTTCTCCCACATCGTCACCAACGACGACTACTGCTCGAGTGTCAACGAGGCCAACTTCGATCGGGTGGTGGCGCTCGTCGAGGACGCCCGATCGCGCGGGGCCGGTGTGCACACCGTCGCGCCGGCCGGCGAGACCCTGCCCGACCGGGCCAGTCGCAAGATCGCACCGACCCTGGTCACCGGTATCGACGACACCATGGCGATCGCGTCGGAGGAGATCTTCGGTCCGGTGCTGTCGGTACTGGGCTACGCGGCACTGGATGAGGTGATCGACTACGTCAACGCCCGGCCCGCGCCGCTGGTCGCATACTGGTTCGGCCCCGACGGCGCCGGCTTCCGTGGTTTCGTCCGCAGGACCCGCAGTGGCGGGGTGGCACGCAATGACTTTGCGGCCCAGATGATCCCGTCCGCCGCGCCGTTCGGTGGTGTGGGGCGCAGCGGGATGGGGGCCTATCACGGCAAGGCCGGTTTCGATGCCTTCAGCCACCACCGCACCGTGGTGGGCACCGACCTGCCGTTCAGCATGACCGGGTCGGCCGCCCCGCCGTTCCGGCGCGGAATGCGGATGTACGCCGACCTGTCGCTGGGCCTGGCCCGGCGCCGCACCCGGCGCCGGCTGGCTTCCCGGTGAACTACTCGCCGAGACCGGCCTGCTCGCGGGCCCACCGGTAGTCGGCCTTACCGGCGGGGCTGCGCACGATCACCGGCCGGAAGACCACTGCCTTGGGCAATTTGTACCGGGCGATCGTCGTCTCGGCGTGCGTGATGAGATCCTGCGCGCTCGCCTGTGCGCCGTCGGCAAGTGCCACCACCGCGACCACCTCGGCGCCCCACCGTTCGCTCGGCCGGCCGGCCACCACGACATCGGCCACCGCCGGGTGCGAGGCGATCGCCGACTCGACCTCCTCGGCGAAGATCTTCTCGCCGCCGGAGTTGATGGTCACCGAATCGCGGCCCAGCAACTCGATGGCACCGCCGTCCAGATGGCGGGCGCGGTCCCCGGGTACGGCGAACCGGACACCGTCGATCACCGGGAACGTCTTCGCCGTCTTGGCGGCATCACCCTTGTAGCCCAACGGGGCATAACCTCGCTGGGCCAGCCAGCCCAGCCCGTCGTGGGCAGCGGGTAACACGGCGCCGAAATCCTCGGCGACCACACAGGTGTCGGGCCCGGCATTGAAGGTGCCGGTCGAGACCGCGCCGGGCGCGGACATGTGACTCATCTGCGCACCGGTCTCCGAGGAGCCGACACCATCGATGACGATCAGGCCGGGTTTGGCGTCGATGAGTTGCTGTTTGACGTACGGGGTCAGTTGGGCGCCACCGTTGGCGATGACGGCCAAGCTGGAGACATCGGCGGCGCCGCTACGGATGGCGGCCAGCAGTGGGCGGGCCATCGCATCACCGACGACGGTGGCCACCAGCACCTGTTCGGTCGCGATGGCACGCACCACCTCGTCGGCATCGAAGGTGTCGACGGTGGCCGGGAACACCAGTGTCTGACCGGTGGTGATCGCCGTCATCGCCGCCCACTGTGCGGCTCCGTGGATGAGCGGCGG
This sequence comes from Mycobacterium sp. C31M, assembly GCF_053345865.1. Taxonomy (NCBI): domain Bacteria; kingdom Bacillati; phylum Actinomycetota; class Actinomycetes; order Mycobacteriales; family Mycobacteriaceae; genus Mycobacterium; species Mycobacterium sp. C31M. The sequence goes on from NZ_JBKFAX010000004.1 coordinate 30,150, forward strand.
CAGGATCATCAGCTTGGTACCGGGATTTTCGGTAACCCGGGTTGCGATCTCCTCGACCGAGGTGGCCCGTTCACCGGTCACCATGTTCCGGCCGCCGAACGCGGTCATGAAAATGTCGTGTTGGCGCCACAGCACACCCTTGGGCATCCCGGTGGTGCCGCCGGTGTAGAGCACGTACAGATCGTCGGGGCTGGGCGCCACCGGTGGCGCGGTACTGTCGGCGGTCACGACCGACTCGTAATCGACCGCGCCGTCCAGTAATTCGTGCCCAGAATCGTCGGCGATCTGGATCAGTACCCGCAGGTGGGGGAGTTCGGCCCGGATCTCGGCGACCCGCGGTGCGAATGCGGCGTGGTAGAGCAGCGCCGACGCCTCGGAATCGGCCAGCAGATACTGCAATTCGTTCTTCACATACCGGTAGTTGACGTTGAACGGCGCGACCCGGGCACGGAAGGCGCCCAGCATGCCCTCCACGAACTCGGGTCCGTTGTAGGCGTATATCCCCAGCAGGTCCTGCCCGACCTCGTGCCCGGCCAGTGTGGCGCGATCGGTGTGGGCGCCCAGGCCTTGAGTGTGCAGGTAGGCGGCCAGTTTCTGGGATCGGTCGACGATATCGGCATAGCTGTGGCGGCGCAGGCCCTGAACCACCAATGTGCGGTCGGGGATCGCGGCGGCGACGGCTTCGGCGACGGCGGAGACGGTGAATTCGGTCATGGGCTACTTCCAGGAGGCGATGAGGTCATCGGTGGTGGTGACGCTGGCGAGCAGGGACAGACTGTTGTCGATGACGGCCTGGCCGTATTCGGCGGGGAAGCCGGCCACGGCGTCCCGCGGCAGCACCACCCGGTAGCCGGCGTTGACGGCGTCCATCACCAGACTGGGGATGGCGATGTTCAGCGATACGCCGACGGCGACGATGGTGTCGACACCGAGATTGCGCAGCACCGCATCCAGGTCGGTGCCACCCATCGGGCCGACACCGTGCCAGCGCGCGAGCACCAGATCGGTTGGCTCCGGGCCGAATTCGGGCAGCAGTGTCGCCCCCTCGCTGCCCGGGGTGATGTCGACGGCTTTCTTGCCCGCAGCGAACAGTCGGGCGTTGTGGTTGGAGCCCAGGCCGTCCGGTCGACGTTGCACCGTGCAGTGCACGATGTGGTGGCCGGCGCCGCGGGCAGCGGGGAGCAGTCGCGCGATGTTGGGCAGCGCAAAACGTTGGGCCTCTTTGGCCAGTGCGCCCAGGCCGGCGTTGGGTCCGACGACCGCGCCCTGGAGTTCCTGGGTGACGACCGCGGTCGTCATACTCCCGACGTCGCAATCCCCGGCACCTCATAGAACTGTTCGGCCCATTTCCGCATGGCCATATACGGTTTCGCATCGATCTTGGACAGCGACGGTCGTTCTACGTACTTCTGGTAACGCCAGATGTCCAGGTCATCCCAGACCGTGATCAGGTACTGCTTCTCGACCCGCTTTTGCACATGCTCTGGTGGAATGTCGGAGGTGTCGCCGGGTTCCCTGGGCCACCAGATCGAATAGAACATGTTGGACACTTCATCGTCGACCGGGGTGCAGGCGAAGATCAGTCGGTGGCTGGCCGCACCCTCGAAGGCACTGATCGCGAATCCCAGTCCGGAGAAATGACTGTGGATGTAGAGCGACATCTTGTCCGGATCGTCGCTGCGGGCATCCGGCCACCCGGTGAGGAAGCGCCACTCGTTGTCGACGACCTGCCAGTCCAGGCACACCGGGGTGACGGTCGCGCGATGGACGTATCGGAAATGTGCGCTGTCCGGGCCATTTTCGGCCACGATCTGGGGATGCACCGGTTCGTTCTCGGCGAACCGGGAGAACTCCGGGAAGGGGCGATAGTAGGCGTCCGGGTCGGTCTCGAACTGGGGATGCTTGTCGAAGATGTCGGGTAGCTCCCACTTCGGCGGCTCACCGTGCGGCTGATACCACATGAACACACAGCCGTGCTGCTCTGAGATCGGGTACGTGCGCAGCCGCAACCCACGGTTGGGTTTGTCGGGCTGATACGGGATGAAGCGGTTGGTGCCGTCGGGTCCCCAGCGCCAGCCGTGGAAGGGGCACTCCACGCAGTCACCGACGATCTTGCCGCCGTGGCCCAGATGCGCGCCGAGATGTTTGCAGTGCCCTTCCATGAGGTGCAGTTCGCCAGCCTCGTCGCGCCAGGCGACCAGGTCCTCGCCGAAGTATCGCAACGGCCGCGTCTCGCCGGTCACGAACTCGGCGGACCAGCCGATCATGAACCAGCCGGTGACCTTCCAGGTGAACGGAACCTTCACGATCTTCATCCTCCGGATCCGGGCAAGATACTGAATAGCTTACAGTAGTATCGTCCGGGAACGTCGCCAAATGCAAAGGAGCACGATGCCCGGCCTGCTCACCGACAAGGTCGCCTTCATCACCGGTGCCGCCCGCGGTCAGGGCCGCGCGCACGCGGTCCGAATGGCCAACGAAGGCGCCGACATCATCGCCGTCGATATCGCCGGACCACTGCCTGCGAAGGTGCCCTATCTGTCGGCCACCCCCGACGAATTCGCCGAGACCGTCGATCTGGTGAAGGCGACCGGACGGCGGATCTTCCACCGCGCGGTCGACGTGCGTGACTTCGACGGCCTCAAATCCGCCGTCGACGACGGGGTCGCCGAGTTGGGGCGCCTCGACGTGATCGTGGCCAACGCCGGGATCACCATCCCGGAGGCCTGGCATGACATCACCCCCGAATCATTCCGCGACACCATCGACGTCAACGTCATCGGTGTCTGGAACACCGTGATGGCCGGCGCCCAGCACATCATCGACGGCGGCCGTGGCGGATCGGTAATCCTGGTGAGTTCCCTTGCCGGGGTGAAGATGCAGGCTTTCATGGTGCACTACACCGCCAGCAAGCACGCCGTCACCGGGATGGCCCGGGCGTTCGCGGCCGAGCTGGGCCGCCACCACATCCGGGTCAACAGCCTGCACCCCGGCCCGGTCAACACCTCGATGGGCACCGGTGACATGGTCGTCGCCCTGAACAAGGCGTTCGAGACCAACCCGCCGCTGGTGCAGATGGGCACCCCGTTCACCCCGAACTGGATCGTCGAACCCGAGGATGTCGCGGCCTCGGCAGTTTGGCTGGCCTCCGACGAGGCCCGGCACATCAGCGCGGTCGCGTTGTCCATCGACAACGGAATGGCGCAGTTCTAGACATGGACGATTACGAGGCGATCCGCCAACTCAAGGCCCGCTACTGCCGATTCCTGGATACCAAGGACTACGAGGCGTGGAAGAAACTGTTCGCCCCCGACGTCGTGGTCAAGCTGGACATGGCCATCTCGACCGGTGGCGCCGACGGACAGACCGCACCCGACCTGGTCGGGCTGGACGAGTTCGTGCCCGTGGTGCTCGGCGGTGTCGAGCACGCGCAGACCAAACACCATGTGCACACCCCGGAGATCGCCCTGACCTCGGACGCAACGGCGAAGGCGATCTGGGCGATGGAGGACCTGCTGTTGTTCGCCGACGGCGGTGAGCTTTTCGGCGCCGGGCACTATCACGAGACCTACGAAAAGCGCGACGGGTCGTGGGTGATCACCAGCCTGCACCTGACCCGCACCATCCTTCGTTTCACGCCGGCGACGTGACCATGGCCGAGTCGCGCACGGTGCTGGTCATGGGTGCGAGCGGATTCCTCGGCTCACATGTCACCCGGCAGTTGGTGCAGCGCGGTGACCGGGTGCGGGTGCTGCTGCGGCAGAGCAGTTCCACCAAGGGCATCGAGGATCTCGACGTCGAACGCCACCACGGCGACATCTTCGATCTGGAAGCGGTCCGGGCGGCGATGGCCGGTTGTGCGGTGGTGTTCTACTGCGTGGTGGATACCCGGGCCTGGTTGCGTGATCCGGCGCCGCTGTTCCACACCAATGTCGAGGGACTGCGCGGCGTGCTGGATGTGGCCACCGATGCGGGGCTGCAGCGATTCGTCTTCACCAGCACCATCGGCGCGGTGGCGATCGGCGGCCGTGGTGTCGGCGGCCGGGCCGCGACCGAGGATGATCCGTTCAACTGGCCTGGAATCGGCGGTCCATATATCGAATCCCGGCGGCAGGCCGAGGAATTGGTGCTCGACTACGCGCGGGAGCGTGGTCTGCCCGCCGTCGCGATGTGCGTGTCCAACACCTACGGACCCCGGGACTGGCAGCCGACTCCACACGGGTCGTTGATCGCGGCCGCCGCACTGGGACGGATACCCGGGTATGTCCGGGGTGTCGGCTCCGAGGTGGTGGGCGTCGAGGATGCGGCGCAGGCCCTGGTACTGGCCGCCGAACACGGGCGGGTGGGTGAACGGTACATCGTCTCGGAACGTTATCTGAGCCAGCGTGAGATGTTCACCGCCGCAACCGATGCCGTCGGTGCCAGAGCGCCGCGCTTCGGTATCCCGGTGCCGGTACTGTCCGTCGCCGCGGCGATCGGCGGCCTGATCGGCACGTTGACCCGGCGCGACACGTTGGTCACCCCGACATCGGCGCGGCTGATGGTGACGACGTCACCGCTGGACCATTCGAAGGCGACCCGCGAGCTGGGGTGGAAACCCGAGCCCGCCACCGAGGCGATCGCCCGGGCCGCCCGGTTCTTCCTCGAGCGGTACCGCAGGAGCGCGTCGTGACCGATCTCGATGTCGCGGTGATCGGGGCCGGGTTCTCCGGGCTCTACGCGCTGTACAAACTCCGCGACCTCGGTCTGCGGGTGCGGATCCTGGAACGCGCCGACGCCGTCGGCGGGACCTGGCTGGTGAACCGCTATCCCGGTGCCCGTTGTGATATCGAGAGCATCGAGTACTCCTACAGCTTCTCCCCGGAGATCGAGCAGGAGTGGGTGTGGACGGAGTCCATGCCGGCCCAACCCGAGATCGAGGCGTACCTCAACTTCGTCGCCGACCGACTCGACCTGCGCGACGGTATCGATTTCGGTGCCGAGGTCACCTCGATGACCTACGACGACGGTCGCTGGCTGCTGCAGACCGCGGGCGGCGCCGAGTACACCGTCCAGTTCGTGGTTGCCGCATCCGGCATCCTGTCGGTGCCGCTGGAACCGGCGATCCCGGGTCGGGACACGTTCGCGGGGGAATCGTTGTTCACCAATCGGTGGCCCGACGGTGTCGATCTGGAAGGCAAACGGGTCGGGGTGATCGGCACCGGCTCCACCGGCGTGCAGCTGATCCCGGTGGTGGCCCGAGAAGCCGGTCAGCTCTTTGTATTTCAACGGTCAGCGGCATTCACGCTGCCGTGGACGGTACACACCTTCACCGACGGTGAACTCGACGGTCTGAAGGCGGACTACGAGGCCATCCGAGCGGCGCAGCGCGCACATCCGGTGGGCGCGGCCCGGCTGTCGGCCTTCTCGGTGCTGCTCGACATGCTGGCCAGCCCGCCGATCAAGGCCGCCAGCCGCGAGGAGCAGTTGCGCGCCATCGACGAGCGCGGTGTGATGGGTGCGCTCAATTGGGGTGACGTGTTCTTCGATATCGAGGCCAACCGGATGGCCACCGCGCTCTACGGCGAGGCGATCGCCCGGATTGTCACCGACCCCGTGACCGCCGCCGCGTTGGTGCCCACGCACCCGTTCGCGTGTAAGCGCCCCATCATCGACCAGGGTTACTACCAGACCTTCAATCGTGACAATGTGACGCTGGTGGATCTGCGGGCCGGCCCGATCGTCGCGGTGACCCCGGACGGGATCTCCACCGAGCAAGGTGATTTCGCGCTGGATGTGATCATCTACGCCACCGGTTTCGACGCCATGACCGGTGCGCTGAGCCGGATGAAGGTCCGTGGCGTCGACGGTCGGCTGTTGGGTGACTTCTGGGCCGAGGAGGGGCCGCTGTCCTACCTCGGACTGGCCGTCGCGGGATTCCCGAATCTGTTCACCGTGCAGGGACCGGGTAGCCCGTCGGCGGCCACCAACTTCGTCGCAGCCATGGAACAGCACATCGAATGGATCGCGGACTGCATCGACTACCTGCGCCGCAACGGCTATCGCAGCATCGACGCGCAACCCGGGGCGCAGCGGGAATGGATCGAGCACGCCACCTCGTTGGTGGCACCGACGGTGCTGACCCACCCGTCCTGCAACTCCTGGTACAACGGCGCCAACGTGCCCGGCAAGAAGCGGATGTACATGGGCTACACCGCAGGTATACCCGAGTACCGGCGGCGCTGCGACGAGATCGCCGGCAACGGCTACCAGGGATTCACCCTTGCGTAGGGCGGTCCAGATCGCCTGGGAGCTCGGCGGTGTGCTGCCGCGGTCGGTCGGTGCGCTGCACGTGTCCGGGGATTGGTCGCGGTTCTCACCGGCCGGGTGGCGCCAACTCGGTGAGGTCGCCCTCGACGAACTCGTGGTGACCGGCATGACCTTGAGTGGCCCGCCACCGCAGCTGCCGCGACCACTGGCGGCCTATGAGGCCGCGGCCGAGGAACTCGGCGTGGTCGGGGTCGACGGCGCGCACCGGAGCCCGGAACCGTTGGCCGTGAAGGAATTACGGCCGTGCAGCTTTGGGGCGCTGCAGTATGAGGAGTTGACGTTCGACCATGTTCCCGGCCTACCGGATTCGCTGCTCGCCGATGGGCACGGCGGCTCGGCGACAGCCCGGGTGCGGTTGTACCGGTCGGGTCCGGATCGACCGTGGGTGGTGTGGATCCACGGTGCCGGGCAGGGTGATCCGATGGACCTCATGGTGGCGCGGGTGCGTAGGCTCGGGGCGCTGGGCTTCAATGTAGCGCTGCCGGTGCAGCCCGGTCACGGTGCGCGACGGAGGTCCTGGCCGGAGTACCCGGCGCGGGACCCGGCGGCCAATGTCGCCGGAACCATCCGGGTGGTCTCCGAGGTGCGGGCGCTGATCGGTTGGCTTGCCGCGGATTCGGGACCGGTGGTGGTGTCGGGACTGTCCCTGGGTAGTGCGGTGGCCGCGTTGGTCGCGCACCTGGATTCGGCCGTGGATGCGGTGGCGCTGTACACGCCGATCCTCGGTCTGAACACCATGATCGGGATGCATCTGGGTCGGTGGGGACCGACGGGCCGGGACGCGGCGGCGCAGTTGCAGTCGGCGACGGTGTCCGCATTGACCTCGGTCATCGATCCGCTGGCCACCACGCCGCGTACCGACCGTCGGCTCATCGTCGGCGCCTGGCATGACCAGATGGCCATGCGCAGTTCGGCGTTGGCCATGCATCAGCGCTGGGGCGGGGAACTGTACTGGCACGACGGCAGCCACGTCGGGCACCTGTTCTCCGGAGGTGTGCAGGAGGCCACCGAGCGGTTCCTGGTGGGTCAGGCCCCGTAGGTTGTGATGATGCGGGCCCGCACGGTGTCGATCTCGTGAGCAAGGTCGTGGAGTTCGGGCAATACCACCCACTGATAGGCGATGCCGAAGATCGCCCCGGTGATATCGCGGACCGCCGCATCGGCATCGACATCGGAGCGCATCGATCCGTCGGCCATCCCGGTGCGCACACCGGCAAGGATCTTCGCGGCATTGTCCTGGAGTTGGGCGCGTACACCCTCGCGCAGCCGGGAACTCACCTTCACCGCCTCGAACGCGGCGACAAAGATCGCCCTGGTGACGGCGGCATCCTCGGCATGGATCTCGTGCACCCGGTCGAAATGGGCGAGGACCTGTTGCAGACCGGTGGCGCCGGGCTCGGGATCGGGGTTCAGGCGTGCGACATACACCTGCTGAAACGCCTCGAGGATGGCATCCTTGCCGCCGTAGCGTGCGTGCACCATGGCCCTGCTATACCCGGCGCGTCGTCCGATCTCTGCGGCTGTTGTTGCCTCCCAGCCTTTTTCGACGATCAACTCGGCGGCGGCCTGCAGCATCCGCTGGGACGACTGCTCGACGCGTTCGGGTTGGGTCAGGCGCTGCGATGGCACCCTTGCATATTAGACGCTCGACAACTAACTTACTTGTTCAGTGTCAAATAACAGGAGGTCGACGATGACCCAGGTGCCGTCGACGATCGATGAGGTGACCGCGCCGTGGCTGGCCGAGTGCTTGGGGGCAACCGTCACGCATGCACGTGCCGAGCGCATCGCCGAGGACACCGGCTTCTCGGCGAACCTGTACCGGGTGCATCTGACCGGTTCCGGACCCGCGTCGGTGATCGTCAAGCTGCCCGCCGAATCGCTGGCCCGCGGCGGTATGGAGATGCTGGGTGGGTACCAGCGTGAGATCCGGTTCTACTCCGATATCGCCGCGCACGCGCCAATCGGGACGCCGCACTGCCATGCCGCGCGGATCTCCGGTCAGGACTTCGTCCTGGTGCTGGAGGACCTATGCGACTGGGACAATGCCGATCACCTGGCCGGGCTGTCGATCGATCAGGCACGGCAGTGCATCGGCCAGCTGGCGGGCCTGCATGCGTGGTCCGCGGAAGCCGATCCGGCGATCCTGGAGGCGTTTCCCGGAATCGACAGTGCGCTGACACGCGACCTGTTCCTGCCTGCCTTCGCGCCCGGGTGGGCGCTCTACCGCGAGCACACCAGTCGCGCGGTGCCGGCAGCGGTGGCGGCATTCGCCGAACGGTTCGCCGAGCGGGCCCCGCAGGCGCTGTCTGCGCTGGGTAGGCGGAACACGTTGCTGCACGGTGATATCCGGGCCGACAACATGTTCTTCCGTGGTGACGATCTCAAGCTGGTCGATTTCCAGCTGACCGTCCGGGGAGCCGGCGCGGCCGATATCGCCTATCTGGTCAGCCAGGGCCTACCGACCGAGATCCGGCGCGGCCGGGACGAATCGTTGGTGGTCGAATACACGGCGCTGGTGCCGGACTACCCGTTCGACGAGGCGTGGCGCGAGTACCGGCTGGCCACTGCGCTGCTGCTGTACATGCCGGTGGTCGCGCTGCTGACCTGGGACACCGTGCCCGAGCGGTCACGTCAGCTCTGCCTGACCCTGATCGACCGCGCGGTCGCTGCCATCGACGAGAGCGACGCCCTGGAGGTCTACACATGAGAACAGCGCGTGAGGTCGTCGAGCAGTACAACCTGGTGGTGTGGAACGAGCGCGATTTCGCGCTGGCCGATGAACTGTTGGGCGAGACCGTCACCCGCCACGAGGTCGGCGAGGCCACGGTCCTCGCGCATGAGCAGGCCGTCGCCCGGGTGGTCGATCACTGGGCGATGTTCGAGACCATCCGGTTCGACCTGAACCTGGTGGTGGCCGGGGATGACGGCGAGCATGTGGCGATCGTGTACCAGTCGCCGATGACGCTGAAGGACGGGATGGAAACCACGGTCGGCAGCATGGAGATCTTCCGGGTGATCGACGGACGTATCACCGAGGTGTGGAACTGCGGTTACAAGGAAGGGGTTTGGGCATGACGGAGGCAGTGCTGGACGAGCTCGGTTACTACCTGCTGGCCGGCGCGGGCGGTGAAGGCCCGGCCTCCCTCATAGAGGAGGCCCGCCGCGGTGAGGAGTTGGGCTTCGGCACCGGTTTCATCTCCGAGCGCTGGAATGTCAAGGAGGCGTCGTCGCTGACCGGTGCGGCGTTGGCCGTGACCAGCCGGATGCAGATCGCCACCGCCGCGACCAATCACAACACCCGGCACCCATTGATCACCGGATCGTGGGCGACGACCATGCACCGCCTGTCCGGCGGCAGATTCACCCTCGGCCTCGGCCGGGGTATCGCCGCGATGTACGGCGCCTTCGGCGTGCCCCCGGTGACGACCGCACAGATGGAGGATTTTGCGCAGGTCATGCGCCGACTTTGGCACGGGGAGTTGATCTTCAATCACGACGGCCCGATCGGCAAGTATCAGCTGCTGTTCCTGGATCCGGACTTCCGCGAAAACATCCGGTTGGCCATCGTCGCGTTCGGACCGCAGACCCTGGCGCTCGGCGGCCGTGAGTTCGACGATGTCATCCTGCACACCTACTTCACCCCGGAGACGCTGGCGCGCGCGGTCAAGACGGTGAAGGATGCCGCGGAGCAGGCAGGCCGCGACCCCGCCAGTGTGCGGGTGTGGTCGTGTTTCGCCACCGTCGGCGATCACCTGCCCGAGGAACTGAGGCTGAAGAAGACCGTCGCCCGGTTGGCCACCTACCTACAGGGTTACGGTGACCTGATGGTCAACACCAACGGGTGGGATCCGGCGGTCCTGCAACGCTTTCGTGACGACCAGGTGGTCCAGTCGGTCGGCGGCGGTATCGACCACAAGGCCAGCGCCGGGCAGATCGAACACATCGCCACGCTCATCCCCGATGAATGGCTGGAGCCGTCGGCCACCGGGTCGGCGCGCCAATGCGTGGACCGGATTCGCAAGGAGTTCGACTACGGGGCCGACGCGGTGATCATGCACGGTGCGACCCCCGACGAGCTGGAGCCCATCGTCGCCGAATACCGCGCCACCACCGCGTGATTTGTGGAGCCTTAACCGGACTCCTTACGGGTAAGACTCCACAAATCACAATGGGTGGAACCGATCGGCGGCATGCTGCGTCCAACTCGGTATGCTCTCGGACCTGCTGCGTGCTCACGACGGCGTCATCACGCTCGCTCACGCTCGACAAGCCGGCTTGAGCCAGGACGATGTCGACTACCGCGTGCGGCTCGGCCAGTGGCGACGGTGCTCCCGCGGCGTGTACTTCGCAGATGATCGCGAGTTCACCGATCGCGCCCGGATTCGGGCTGGTACATGGGCGTATGGCGAGCATGCAGTGGCCACGGGCCTGACTGCTGCCTGGTGGCACAGCCTCACGCAGTTTGCACCCGAAGTGGTGGAGGTGACCGTGCCAAGGGACTGTCGCCTGCAGTTTCGTCGCGGCACGCGACTTCGTCGGCGCGACCTGGACCCGGCGGAGGTGGTCGAACGGGAAGGGCTCAGGGTGACGGCGCTGCCGCTGACCGTCGTGGAAGCGGCTGCGCGACGCGGTGGCGGGGCAAGGTTGATGGACTCTGCGCTGCAGCGCCACGTCGACCTGCCCGCACTGTGGAAAGCTCACCTGAACAACAAGGGCCGCCACGGGTCACCGGCGGCACGCAGATTACTGCGTGCCGCCGAGGACGGAACACGCTCCGCGGCCGAACGACTGCTCGCGAAACTCATGCGCCAGGCGGGCATCACCGGCTGGAAGGCCAACTACCGGGTCGCCGGATACAAGGTCGACTACGCCTTCCCCGATGTGAAGCTGATCCTGGAGACCGACGGCTTCGCGTTCCACAGCGACGTCGACGATTTCAACAACGACCGCAAGCGACAGAACGCACTGATCCTCGCCGGGTATCTGGTCCTGCGATTCACCTGGCTGGACCTCACCGAGTACCCCGAGCGGGTCACTGCCCAGATCCAATGTGCGCTCACCCGTTGATTTGTGGAGTCTTGGCCGTAACGAGTCCGGGTAACACTCCACAAATCGCAACTAGGGGAGGATGACGGTGCGGGCCACCGGTTCGGCGGCGGCCTGCCGGGCCCGCAGCCCGCGGCGCAGGGCATCGAGCAGTTGATCGCGGGTCTCGCGGGGGTCGATCAGCTCGTCGAACCCGAGGTGCCCGGCGGAGCGGAACGAGGCGGTGAGCTCGGCCTCGCGCAACTTGGCGGCCAGGTCCTCCTCGGCGTGGGATGCCTTCGACAGCGCCGCCGCGCTCATCGCGCCCATCGTCGCGCCGGGGAAGGCGAATGTCGCCTCCTGCCCGTCGAAACCCAACAGCGACATCACCATCGAGCCGAACCCATACGCCTTGCGCAGTGTCACATGCAGTTTCAGTGTCGTGGCCGCGGTCTGCGCGGCGAACATCCGGGCGCCGGCCCGCAGCACCCCGGACTTCTCAGATCGACTGCCCGGCAGCATGCCCGGATTGTCGGCCAGGAACACGATCGGCAGATGGAACGAGTCGGCGACCATGATGAAATGTGCTGCCTTGTCAGCGGCATCGGCATCGATGGAGCCGGCCAACACGTTGGGCTGATTGGCCACCACTGCGACCGGATGCCCACCGAGGTGCGCCAGCGCGCAGATGATCGCCCTACCGAACTGCGGCTGCACCTCGAACCAGTCGGTGTTGTCGAAGATGACGTCGAGCACCGAGCGCATGTTGTAGACCCGGCGATTGTCCCGGGACACGATGTCGAGAAGCTCAGGGGTGGGGCGCGGCTCGGCGTCGGAGTCATGCGGCAGCGGCTCCGGATACGACCAGGCACTGGACGGGAAATACGAAAGGTAGCGGCGGATCTCGTCGATGACGCCCTCATCGGTGTCGGCGTGGTTGTGCACCACACCGCTGTGCAGGGCGACGCTCGGACCGCCCAGGTCCTCCTTGCTGATGTCCTCGCCGGTGGATTCCTTGACCACCGGTGGCCCCGCGGTGAAGATGGCGCCCTGGCTGCTCATGATCCGGAAATCGCTGACCGGCGCGACCAACGCGCCGTGGCCGGCCGACGGGCCGAGTAGCGCGGCCACCGTCGGCACCCGGCCCGAACACTGCGCCTGGGCAAGCAGATCGGTGGGGGTGCGACCGTAGCGCTCACCGCTGGCCCGGTGCCCGGCACCCTCCAACAACATCACCAGCGGGATCTTGTCGCGCAGCGCAAGTTCGGCGATTCGGTACCGCTTGGCGTTGCCGGACGGCCCGATGCTGCCGGCCAGGGTGGTGAAGTCCTCGGCGCCGACCATCACCGGCGATCCGTTGATCAGTCCGGACCCGGTGACGATGCCGTCGGCCGCGATCTCGCCGCCGGCCAGCATGCCCAGTTCGCGGAAGCTGCCCTTGTCGAGCAGGCGGTCGATGCGGGCGCGCACGTCGAGCTTGCCCTTGGCGTGGTGCTTGGCCACCCGCTCGGTGCCACCCATGCCCAGGGTGTGCGCACGCAGGCGTTCGAGATCGTCGAGCGTTTCCTGCCAGTCGGAGGAGTTCGTCATACACCGATCCTGTCTCGAGGGCTGCCGGCGGCGTTCGTTGACCATACCGAATTGCTTACTGTAGCGTCCCCGGCATGGGTAGTTCCGCCCGGCTGAGCATTGATCGCGGCATCCCCAGCGAGCTGCGCCTCGTGCCGTCGCGGGCACGCGAGATCGAACAACAGGGCTACGACGGATGCTGGACCGGCGAGCTCGCGCATGACCCGTTCCTGCCGTTGCTGCTGGCCGCCGAACACACCTCGCGGCTACAGGTCGGCACCAGCATCGCCGTCGCGTTCGCGCGCAACCCGATGACGGTGGCCAACCTCGGCTGGGACCTCAACACCTACTCCCAAGGCCGGTTCATCCTCGGGCTGGGCACCCAGGTGCAGGCCCATATCGAGAAGCGGTTCGGCATGCCGTGGAGTCACCCGGTGCGACGCATGCGCGAGTTCGTCGCTGCGCTGCAGGCGATCTGGACGACCTGGCAGGACGGTACCCGGCTGCAGTTCGAGGGGGAGTTCTACACCCACAAGCTGATGACGCCGATGTTCACCCCGGAACCGCAACCGCACGGGGTGCCGAAGGTCTTCATCGCCGCCGTCGGTGCGGCGATGACCCGGATGACCGGGGCCGTCGCCGACGGTCTGATCGCGCACGCGTTCACCACCCGGCGCTACCTTCACGAGGTCACCACGCCCGCGCTCGCCGATGGGCTCGCCGAAGCCGGGCGCGATCGGGATAGCTTCGAGCTGTCGTGCCCGGTGTTCGTGGTGACGGGCGAGAACGAGCAACAGTTCGAGGCGTCGGCAGCCGCCCACCGCAAGCAACTCGCGTTCTACGGCTCGACACCGGCCTACCGCCAGGTGCTCGATCTGCATGGCTGGGGTGACCTGCACACCGAACTGCACCGGCTGTCGCGGTTGGGGCAGTGGGACACCATGGCGACCCTCGTCGATGACGAGGTCCTGGGTGCCTTCGCTGTGGTCGCCGAATTGCCTTATGTCGCGGACGCATTGGTGCAACGCTGTGCGGGAGCCATTGATCGGGTGCTGCCGGGATTCCCGGCGGGCATGTCGGAGGACGCCGTGGCGAGGGTGCTCGACGATGTGCGCAAAGCCTTGGTGAGGAGCGGATCATGACCGACCGGATCAGCGGCAGAACCATCGCGGTGACCGGTGCGGCGCGCGGCATCGGATTCGCCACGGCGCGAGCCCTTCTGGACCGCGGCGCACGGGTGGTGATCGGCGATCGCGACATCGTGGAACTGGACAAGGCGAAGGCGGCACTCGGTATCCAGGGTTACCCGCTCGATGTCACCGACCGCGACTCGTTCGCCGGATTCCTGGACAACGCGCGTGGCGACGGACAGATCGACGTGCTGATCAACAACGCCGGGGTGATGCCGATCGGCGGCTTCCTGGACCAATCCGTGCAGGCCATCCGGTCGGCGATCGAGGTGAACTTCTACGGCGTGGTCACCGGCTGCCAGTTGGTACTGCCGGAGATGACCGCACGCGGCGCGGGTCACATCGTGAATGTGGCGTCGTTGGCCGGGATGATGCCGGTGCCGGGCCAAACGGTGTATTCCGGCACCAAATCGGCGGTCATCAGCCTGTCCAGCGCGATGGCCGACGAGTTCGCCTCCCGCGGTGTACAGGTGAGCGTCGTGATGCCGCCGTTCACCCGGACCGAGTTGATCACCGGGACGGCCCAGACGCGGGCCAACCGGCCCGTCGAACCCGAGGACATTGCCGTCGCGATCGTCAAGGTACTGAACCGGCCGCGCACCCATGTCAGCGTGCCCGGCGGCATCCGATTCGTGCTCGGCCCGTTGGGCTTGCTGGGACCGCGCGGGCGGCGTTGGGTCGGACGGCGATTCGGCACCGACCGGATGTTTCTGGAATTCGACGATGCCGCACGGCAGAGGTACGAGCAACGGGCGCAGGCCGCCACCGGCGTGCTGCGGGACGGACAATGAGGAGCAGCCGATGAGTACACCGACGATGGACGACGCGGCCCGGTGTCTGGCCGATCCGTCGGCCTATACCGACGAGGTGGGACTGCACGCCGCGCTGACCCACCTGCGACTGCACGCACCGGTGTCGCGGGTCGACGTGGCCGACTATGCACCGTTCTGGGCAATCACCAAGCACGCCGACATCATGGAGATCGAACGGGCCAACAACATCTTCACCAACTCGCCGCGCCCGGTGCTGATCACCAAGGAGGGTGACGCCCAACAGGCGGCCGTCGGCATCAAGACCCTGATCCACATGGACGATCCGCAGCACCGCGATTTCCGCGCGATCGGGGCCAACTGGTTCCGGCCCAAGGCCATGCGGGCACTCAAACAACGGGCCGACGAACTGGCGGTGCAGTTCGTGGACAAGATGGCCGCCGAAGGCCCGGAATGCGATTTTGTGCAACAGGTTGCGGTGAACTACCCGCTGTACATGATCATGACGCTGCTGGGCGTGCCGGAGGCAGATTTCGGCAAGCTGCTCAGTTGGACTCAGGAACTGTTCGGCAGCGATGACCCCGAGATGCAGCGCGGAACCAGCATGGAAGAGCGCGGGATGGCGCTGCTGGAGATGTTCCAGTATTTCACCGCACTGACCGCCGCGCGGCGCGCCAACCCGACCGACGATCTGGCTTCGACCATCGCCAACGCGACCATTGATGGACAGCCGCTCGACGATATCGAAACCGTGTCCTACTACGCGATTCTGGCGGCCGCCGGACACGACACGTCCAGTGCCAGCATCTCTGGCGGGATGCATGCGCTCGTCGCACATCCGGACCAACTGGCCCGGCTACGGGCGAACCCCGAGCTGATGCCGCTGGCGGTGGAGGAGATGATCCGGTGGACCACACCGGTGAAGGAATTCATGCGAACCGCCCAGCAGGACTACGAGATTCGTGGTGTGCGGATTCCGGCCGGCGATTCGGTGCTGCTGTCCTACGTATCGGGCAACCGGGACGAGGACGTCTTCGACGAGCCGTTCCGATTCGACATCGGCCGAGATCCCAACAAGCACATCGCGTTCGGCTACGGCGTGCACTTCTGCCTCGGTGCGGCACTGGCACGGCTGGAGGTCAACAGCTTCTTCTCGGCACTGCTACCTCGGCTGGAGTCGGTTGAACTGGCCGGCCCCGCCGAGCATGTGGCCACCACCTTTGTCGGCGGGCTCAAGCACCTGCCGCTGCGGTACCGGGTCAGCTAGCAGCAGCGCGACTGCGGGTTGGCCTCGGTGGCCGCGTGCCGCATCCGCCAGTACTCCCGCTCGGTGGGCACCGGCTCACCGGGATGCGACCGGGCCCGGTGCTCCGCATACCGGCGATAGTGGTTGTCGCCCATCAATGATGACCAGTACCAGCTGATCTGACGTATGAGGGTCCCAGCTCGTCCCATTGCTTCTGCACCTCCTTCTCGGCCGCGGTGGGTATCAACCCGGACGGTGCGAAAATCCGTGAGGGCACCGGGTCGTCCTCGGTGAGCGGACGTCCGGCCCCACGCAGGTGCCGGATCACCACCACCACGCCGGCGGCGACCACGATGACCACCAGGACCGCGAAGACGATCGACAGCGTGCCCTGGATGAAGGTGTTACGGACCACCGCGTCGATCTGATCGGGTGTCTTGGCCGCCCCGAATGATGACTCGCCGGCCTGCTTGGCCGCGACATACTGCGAATGCTGCTTCCAGTAACCGACTTTCGGGTCGGCCGAGAAGATCTTCTGCCAGGACGCCGTCATCGTCACGATCAGATCCCAGGCCAACGGCACTCCGGGTATCCACGCCCACTTGAGGTAGCCCTTCTTGATGATCACCACGGTGACCACCGTCAGGGCGATCGCGGCCAACAGCTGGTTGGCGATACCGAACAGCGGGAACAGCGTGTTGATGCCACCCAGCGGGTCGGTGACACCCATCAGCAGGATCGAACCCCAGGCGGCGACCACGATGACGCTGCAGGCCCAGGCGCCGACCCGCCAGCTCGGATCGCGCAGCTTCTTCATCGGCCCGCCGATATTTCCCAGCCCGTCGGACAGCATGAAGCGCGCCACCCGGGTGCCGGCATCGACGGTGGTCAGGATGAACAGCGCCTCGAACATGATCGCGAAGTGATACCAGAACGCCTTGAGCCCCGAACCACCGAACACCTGCAACACCTCGGACATGCCGAACGCCAGCGTCGGTGCGCCACCGGTGCGCGAGATGATGGACTCCTCACCGACACCGGCGGCAGCCGCCTCGATCTCGGCCGGGGTGATCGGCGCCCCGGACAGTCCCAGCCCGTTGACGTACTCGGCGGCCGATTCCGCCGCCCCGCCGGTCGCCGCGGCCGGTGCGTTCATCACGAAATACAGGTGCTGGTTCAGGATGCATGCGGTGATCAACGCCATGATCGCGACAAACGACTCGGTGAGCATGCCGCCGTAGCCGATGAGCCGCATCTGGCTTTCCTTCTCCAGCAGCTTCGGCGTGGTGCCCGAGGAGATCAGCGAGTGAAAGCCCGACAGTGCACCACAGGCGATGGTGATGAACAGGAACGGGAACAGTGCACCGGCGAAGACGGGGCCGTCACCGCGGGTGGCGAACTGCGAGATCGCCGGCGCCTCCATGAGCGGGCGGGCCAGCAGGATGCCGACGGCCAGCAGCGCGATGGTGCCGACCTTCATGAACGTCGACAGGTAGTCGCGCGGCGCCAGCAGCAACCACACCGGCAGCACCGAGGCGGCCAGACCGTAGATGATGATGCACCACGACAGCGTCACCTTGGACAACGTGAACCACTCGACGCCCCAGGAGGTTTCGGCGACCCACCCGCCGGCGACGACCGCCAGCAGCAGCAGTGCCACACCGATCAGCGAGACCTCCGAGACCCGGCCCGGCCGCAGGAAGCGCAGGTACAGCCCCATGAAGATGGCGATCGGGATGGTCATCGCGATGGAGAAAACGCCCCACGGGCTCTCGGCCAGGGCGTTGACGACCACCAGCGCCAGCACCGCCAGCAGGATCACCATGATCACCAGCACGCCGACGATCGCGGCGACACCACCGACGGGACCGAGTTCGTCACGCGCCATCTGGCCCAGCGAGCGTCCGCGCCGCCGCGTCGAGATGGTCAGCACCAGATAGTCCTGCACACATCCGGCGACCAGAGCGCCGATGATGATCCAGATGGTGCCCGGCAGGAAACCCATCTGGGTGGCCAGCACCGGGCCGACCAGCGGGCCCGCGCCGGCGATGGCGGCGAAGTGATGACCGAACAGCACCCGCCGGTCGGTCGGCATGTAATCGGTGCCGTTCTCGAAGATCTCGGCCGGGGTGGCGTTGTCATCGCGTGGTTTGACGATCTTCATCTCGATCAGCCGGGCATAAAACCGGAAACCGATGACATAGGTGCAGATCGCGGCGATGACAAACCAGACCGCGTTGACGGTCTCACCCCGGAAGAACGCGATCACCGCCCAGGCCACCGCGCCGAGCACGGCGACGACCGTGAAGATGATGCGGTGTTTGGTGGTGATCGGCGATCGGTCGATGACGGCTACCGGCGGCAGATCCTTGTCGGTCCGCACGTAGGTGATATCGCCGCGGGTTTCCTCGGTGCGTTCAGGAGCAGACGGTGATCCCATGGCCCGATCCTTGCACCGCGGCAACGTGAACTTGGGACTTTCACCTCAACCGTTGCGTTCGAACAGCTCACGAACGGTGTCGACCGTGTCGGCGTCGGCCGGGCCCTTGTCGTCGCGGTATCGCAGTACCCGGGCGAAGCGCAACGCCATGCCGCCGGGATAACGGGTCGAGCCCTGGACGCCGTCGAAGGCGATCTCGACGACCTGCTCGGGGCGCACCGTGACGACTCCGCCGGCGGAGCCGGCAATCGAGCCGGAGTGGTCGGTGCCGTCGGTGGCGAGCTCGGTGAACCGCTGGGTCTGCCAGGCGAGCATCTCGTCGGTCATGCCCTTGAACGTCTTGCCGAGCATGACGAACCCACCGTTGCGGTCCCGCGCGCCGAGGTGGATGTTGGACAGCTTGCCGGTGCGCCGCCCCGAGCCCCATTCGACCGCGAGCACCACCAGATCCAGGGTGTGCACCGGTTTGACCTTGAGCCAGCCCGATCCCCGGCGCCCCGCCTCATACGGCGCGGTCGGCGATTTCGCCATCAGGCCTTCATGCCCGGCCGCCAGGGTGGATTCCAGGAACTGTTGTGCCGCAACAGCATCTGTGGTGGCAAGACGTTGCACACGCTGCCCGGCGGGGACCACGTCGTCGAGGACCGCGAGCCGTTCGGCCATCGGCAGATCCAGCAGGTCGACCCCGTCGCGGTGCAGCAGATCGAAGAAGAACACCGACAGCGGTTCCTCGCGCGGCGCACTGGACCGGGTGCCGAACCGGGAGGCCGTGACCTGGAAGCGGTGCGGGCGGCCGTCGGGGCGCAGCGCGATGGCCTCGGCATCGGCGATCAGGTCACTGACCGGTAACGCCAGGGTGGCCTTGACGACCTCGGGCAGGCGCGCAGTGACATCGTCGAGGCTGCGGGTGTACACCGTGACCTGGGAGCCGACTCGGTGGATCTGCACCCGGGCGCCGTCCAGTTTGGCCTCGAACACCGCCGTGCCACCGAGTTTGTCGAGGGCTTCGGCCACCCCGGTCGCGGTCTGCGCCAGCATCGGGCCGACCGGCCTGCCCACCTGCAGTGTGAACTGCGCCAGATCGCCGCCGTCGAGTGCGGCACCGGCCACCGCCGACAGGTCACCCGCGAGCATCGCTGCCCGGCGCACCGCGGCCGGTGGCAGGTCGGCGGCCTTGGCCACCGCGTCGGCCATCACCCCGGCCAGCGCGCCCTGACGTAACTCGCCGGACAGCAGCCGCCGCAGGAATTGTTGTTCCGTCGCGGTGGCCGCGGCGAACAGGGCACCGACCTGCGCGGCACGGCGGGCGGTCGAGCCCTTGCCGGCTATGGCCTTGATCTCGGTGAGCGCGGTGTCGACGGCGGCGACGGTCAGTGTGGCTGCGGCGGCCGGCGCGGGCAGGTCGCGAAGGCCCGCCCAGCCGACGCCGATCTGGCGTTGTGGCAGGTCACCGGACAGCCAGGCCACCACCACCGGTACCTGGTCGCCGGCCGACCGCAGCACCGTGGCGACCCGGGCGACCTTCGCCAGCCGCGACGAGGTGGTACCCACCTCCGCCGAGGCGGCCGCGACTTCTGCCAACAACATGTCTCTCAGCGTGCCACCGGACACCGACATTTCACCGAATGCGTGCTCAACGGCGCAAACAG
This sequence comes from Mycobacterium sp. C31M, assembly GCF_053345865.1. Classification (NCBI taxonomy): domain Bacteria; kingdom Bacillati; phylum Actinomycetota; class Actinomycetes; order Mycobacteriales; family Mycobacteriaceae; genus Mycobacterium; species Mycobacterium sp. C31M. The sequence goes on from NZ_JBKFAX010000004.1 coordinate 50,351, forward strand.
TGGTTGTCTTGGTGTATGTCGATGGCCGTTCCCGCTACGAGCCGAGCATGAGGCTGCGCCGCAGCCGACGCCCGGCCGTGCTGCACCACCGGATGGTGTGGCAGGGGTCGGCGCTGTTGTTGGCTCGGCCGGACCGCCAATTCTTCGATCGGGTGGAGACCGTCGCCGAGATGCTCGGGCACCTCGACGGTGCCCTGGCGATGCCGCTAGGCCGCGCCATCGCAGGCCTGCAGGTGCTCGATCTGGCGACGGTCCGGCGCTCCTACGAGCAGCTCTTCGGCCCCAGCATCGAACGCGATCTGCGACTGACGACCTGGGTGGCGGGCACCACCCGCGAGCAGGTCGTGCACGTGCAGGCGTTCACCGACGCCTACCGGGCCGCGGGGGTGAGCAGGCCCAGGGGTGAGGCGCACGATCACCTCGCGGTGCTGCTGGAGTTCGCCGCCAACGTCGATCCGGAGGCCGGTGCCCGACTGCTGGCCGAGCACCGGGTGTCCATCGCGGCCCTCGGGCGCACCGCCGCCGACGCGGGATCCGCCTACACACACGTGTTCGACGCCATCGGGGCGACACTGCCGGCGGTCGACGCCGATGAGGTCGACCAGCTGCTGGGAGCCGCCGAAGATGTTGGCCGGCAAGCCGTTGCGCCCGATCAGTCGCATCATCACGCGCCCAACGGTCGCTGACTCCGAACTAGGGACCTTCGGCCCTGCCGGGGGAGATCGCCGCCGCGAGAGAATCGAGGTGCAGCGAAGTGCGTTGCGATCGGGAGGTGGTCGACATGGCCGTGACACAACAGCTCGAGGTACTCAACCGCAGGCAATGCCTGGACAAGCTGGCGCGGGTACGCGTCGGTCGGCTGGTGTTCACCGAGGACGGGCTACCGGCGGTCCATCCGGTCAACTTTCGGGTATGGCGTGATGACGTGGTGCTCCGGGTGGCCGGCGGCGCCAAGTTGGATGCGGCCACCCACCACCAGATGGTCGCCTTCGAGGCCGACGAGCTCGACCCGGACCTGCGTAGCGGCTGGAGCGTGACCGTGGTCGGCGCCGCCGAACCGGTCACCGGCATCGACGATCTGGTCGACGTCGCCGGCACCTTCATCGAGCCGTGGGTGCAGGGCCGCCGCGACCATTTTGTGCGGATCCGGGCCGAACGGATCACCGGACGGCAGTTCCTGGAGGACGCGGGACCGGCCTACCGGCCATGATGGGGTCATGCCTGTGGTGAAGGTGTTCCTGGTCGACGATCATGAGGTGGTCCGGCGCGGTCTGATCGATCTGCTCGGCGCCGACCCCGACCTGGAGGTGGTGGGGGAGGCCGGCACGGTCGCCGAGGCGATGGCCCGGATTCCGGCGGTGCGGCCCGAGGTGGCGGTGCTCGACGTGCGGTTACCCGACGGCAACGGTATCGAGCTGTGCCGTGACCTGCTCTCCGAACTACCCGACCTGCGCTGTCTGATGCTGACGTCGTTCACCTCCGATGAGGCCATGCTCGACGCGATCCTGGCCGGCGCCAGCGGCTACGTCGTCAAGGACATCAAGGGTCTGGAACTCGCCCAGGCCATCAAGGATGTCGGCGCGGGTCGCTCGCTGCTGGACAATCGGGCAGCCGCCGCGCTGATGGCAAACCTGCGCGGCGCGGCCGAACGGGATGATCCGCTGACCGGGCTCACCGAGCAGGAGCGGAACCTGCTGGCTCTGTTGTCCGAGGGGTTGACCAACCGGCAGATCGCGGCACGGATGTTCCTGGCGGAGAAGACGGTGAAGAACTACGTGTCCCGACTGCTGGCCAAACTCGGTATGGAAAGACGCACTCAGGCAGCGGTTTTCGCGTCCAAACTCGAACAGTCACGACGTCCACTCGACGACCGCTGACAGCGGCATCCGCGGGGTCGCGGGCAGCGGATCGGCGTTCACCGGTGCCCAGCCGACCCGCAGCAGCATCTGCGGGAAGCCGTAGTCGCCGAAAACGTCGTCGCGCACCGCATCCCGGGTTGCCGCAATCTCCAATGGCTCGGTCACCGGGCAGCTGGCCAGCCCGAGCGTGGTGGCGGTGAGCAGGACCAGGCTGGTGGCCTCGCCGGCCCGCAACCGGGACAGTTGGCTGTCGTCCTTCGTGCCCAGTGCCAGCACGGCCGCCGCATCGTCGGTTCCCGAGGTGGCGGCGGGTTGGGCCAGCGCGGGCCCGGCGAACAGCCGGCCCGGCAGCGGCGAGGTGGGATCGGATCGCGGTGTGCTGCGTGCTGGCACACCGGCGAGTGAGGCGTATCGTCCACTCCAGGTGGACAATTCGGCCAGATAGTCATGGTTGGTGGCGTGTTGCCAGACAGCTCGGGCCACGATGTCCTGGAGGTCGGGTAGCCGCTGCACCTGACGCAGCATCACTCCGGCCCGGGCGGCGCGGGCACCCATCAGTGCGATATCGGCGTCGGGCACACCCCAGGCGCTGAACATCCGGCGGTCGGTACGCCGGCGCGGGATGGCCGCTGCCAGTGGGACATCGGACCCGGCCGCGGTGCAGGGACGGGCCCACATGGTGGCCAGGTGATCGGGCCGCTCCGGGTCGGGGAACCGTGTCACGGTGGCCTGCCAACCCAGCGCGGCAAACCCGACCACCGCGTGGTGCAGGGCGGCGCCACAGCTGAGCAGTAGGTCGCGCGAGTCCGGATCTGCCTGTGGCAGCGCACGATCGGTCTCTGCGTAGAGGCGCAGCCCGTCGCGGCCGACGCGCCAGCGCCACGGCTGGGAGTTGTGGATCGACGGGGCCCGGGTGGCCAGCGACAACACCGTCTCGATGGTCCGGCGATCCGGGAAGCTCGCGTACATGACTCCAGGGTGCGCCGGCGCACCGGATGTCACTAGTGCCGAAAGTCCCCAGGGAGGCTAGGTGACCGCGAAACCGACGGTATGCCAGCCGGTGGCGCCGTCGGGGATGACATCGGCGCGGTCCTCGGTCTGCACCTGCCCGGTGTCGTCGGTGGCGCGCACCGAGATCTCGTGCAGCCCCGGCTGCTGGGCCTGCCAGTCGAAACTCCACAGCCGCCAGGTGTCATCGGAGTACGCCGCGCCGAGGGTGGCCGGTTGCCAGGGACCGTCGTCGATGCGTACCTCCACGGTCCGGATCCCGCGCTGCTGAGCCCACGCGACACCGCCGAACCGCACCGGTCCGGGGGCCACATCCTGGCCGCTGCGGGGTACGTCGATCCGTGACTGGGTTTTGATCGGCCCCTTCTCCGACCAGCCCAACGGTGTCCAGTAGCCCTGGGCTTGGTCGAACCTGGTGAGCTCCAGGTCGACAACCCACTTGGTGGCCGAGACATAGCCGTACAGGCCCGGCACGACCAGTCGGGCGGGATAGCCGTGCTCGATCGGCAGCGGCTGGCCGTTCATGGTGATGGCCAACAGGGAATCGCGGGCGTCGGTCATGGCCTCTGTAGGGGTGCCGGCGCTGAACCCGTCGCTGGAGGTCGACAGCACCATGTCGGCATCCGGGTGCACCCCGGCGGCGGCCAGGAGATCGCGCACCCGATATCCGGTCCACACCGCGTTGCCGACCAGATCGCCGCCGACCGGGTTGGACACACAGGTCAGTGTCACCACCTTCTCGACGAGCTCGAACTGCTCCAGATCGGCCAGGGTGTAGGTCTGCTCGGTGTCGACCATGCCGTGGATGCGCAGTTGCCAGGCACCACGGTTGAGCTGCGGCACGCTCAGTGCGGTGTCGATCCGGTAGAAGCTGTCGTTGTCGGTGACGAAGCTGGGCAGGTCGACGCCGGCGGGCTGGACATCTGCCGGAATCGGCGGCGCGGGTGTGGCATCGGTGGGCGGGGTGAAGGCCTGACGATCGTCGGCGGCCGAGTGCACACGGCGTGCCCAGGCCGCCCCGACGGCGGTGCCGAGCACCCCGAGGCCGAGCAGGCCGAGCGCGGCCAGCGACAGCCTTCGTCCCGGGTCGGCGGCGGCGGATTCGTGCGCCGACCCGTCCTGCAGTCGGCCCGACGTCAAGAAGCGCAGCACCACGATGCCGGCCAACCCGCCCGCGACGGTGGGAATGATGTCGACGCCGGCCGCACCGGCCCGGGAGAGCACGGCCGCGCCACCGGCGACCGTCGCGGCGGCGAACATGGCGCTGCCGATCGGGATGCGGCGGCGCTCCAGCAGTCCTGCCAGTCCCGCGAGGATGGCGATCGCCAGCAGCACCGCCAGCGTCAGGAACAGCTTGTCGGCCGTCCCGAAGGTCTGGATGGCCCACTCCTTGACCGGCCCGGGGGTCTTGTCGATCACCGTCGACCCGATCGCGGTGCGGGAATCTGCCGACGACCCGAGTGGCACGGCCACCAGTGCGCTGACGCCGAGGGTCACCGCGGCGGCGGCGATGCCACTGAGAATCCGCGTGCCGGCCGGTATCGAGGTCACGGCGTCCACGCTAGCTCAGCGAAGTCACCGAAAGCCTTACCGTAAAGTGCCCACGGTGTCGTAACGTTACAAACGGACCAGAAATTGGAAAGGGAGCTAGATGGAGATCTCGGGCAAGAAGGCCGTCGTCGTCGGTGGAGCATCCGGCTTCGGGCGGGCGACCGTGGGAGCGTTGGTCAAGCGCGGCGCACAGGTCGCCATCCTGGACCGGCCTGCGCCGCACTCCAAGGGTCAGGAGGTCGCCGACGAGATCGGTGTGCCGTTCTTCGCCACCGATGTCACCGATTTCGCCGGTACCGAGCAGGCCCTGGCCGATGCGGTGACCGAGCTCGGTGGCCTGCACATCGCGGTGACCACCGCCGGCGGCGGTGCGGCCATGCGCACGCTGACCAAGGAGGGGCCGCACGACCTGGACATCTTCCGGCAGGTCACCGATCTGAACCTGATCGGCACCTTCAACATCAGCCGGCTCGCGGCGGCGCATATGGCCAAGAACGACCCGGTCGACGAGGAGGCCGAGGAGCGCGGCGTCATCATCAACACCGCCTCCATCGCCGCGTTCGAGGGGCAGATCGGTCAGGTCGCCTACACCGCCTCCAAGGCGGCGATCGCCGGGATGTGCCTGACGATGGCGCGTGACCTGGGCAGCCTCGGTATCCGGGCGCTGGCCATCGCGCCGAGCCTGTTCGCCACCGGCCTGACCCAGGGCATCCCCGACGAGTACGCGACCGTGCTCACCAAGGATGCCGCCTTCCCGAAGCGTCTGGGCAAGCCCGAGGAGTACGCCAAGTTGGCGTTGGCCATCGTGGAGAACCCGATGCTCAACGGTCAGTGCCTGCGCTTGGATGCCGGGCAGCGCTTCGCGCCCAAGTAGACGTTGCGGGTTCGTCGCGCCCACGCTCGCACAGCGGCCGTGGGCGCGCCGAAATCGCATATGAGGCGGTTGGTGTCATTCTTGCCACTCTGCCCGTTAATGTTTGCCCATGAACCTGAAGGTGTGGACGGCGGCGGCCGCTGTGCTGCTCATCTCGGCCTGCGGATCACCACAGCCCGAGATCCCCGCGACCCCGCAGCAGGCGGGCGCGAATCCGCCCGATATCAGCGATATCACCATCGAGGGCGATGCCGACGATCCGGTGAATCGGATCGCCATGCAGGCGATCGCGGATCTGGAGGAGTACTGGGCGAAGAACTATCCGGCGCTCTACGGCGACGAGTTCGAGCAGATCGCCGGCGGCTACTACGCCGTCGGGATGGGCAGCGACGCGCCACCGTGCACCACCGATCCGATGGAGGTCCAGGGCAACGCCTTCTACTGCGCAACCGAGGACGTGGTGGCCTGGGACGCTCAGGATCTGCTGCCGCAATTGCAGTCCGATTACGGCGATTTCGTCATTCCGGTGGTGATGGCGCACGAATTCGCGCACGCCGTACAGGCCCGGTCGAATTTCACCGCCCGCACCGTCACCCGTGAGCTGCAGGCCGATTGCATGGCCGGCGCCTGGGCGGCGCACGCCCAGGCCGACGGGGTTTTCAAGGTGTCCAGCGCGGATCTGGACACGGCGCTGGCCGGTGTCCTGGACCTGCGCGACAATCCGGGTACTTCCAAGACCGACCCCAACGCGCACGGCAGCGGATTCGACCGGGTGGGTGCGTTCCAGGACGGTTTCGACAACGGCCTGGAGCGCTGCAAGGAGTACCGCGACGACCAACCGATGGTGCTGGCGCTGCCGTTCAACAATGTCGCCGACGCCGCCGCCGAGGGCAACGCGCCGTATGACTCCATCGTCAACGGGGTGCCGTATGACCTGGAGGACTACTGGACCCAGCTGTATCCGGAACTGACCGGGCAGAACTGGCCGCCGGTGCAGGGCCTGGAACCGTTCGGGGCCGGCGGTGCGCCGATGTGCGGCGACCAGTCCACCGAGGGATATGTGCTGTTCTATTGCGTCCCAGACGATTACATCGGCTGGGACAACGAACGCGTGATGCCGCGGGTCTACGAGCAGGGCGGCGACTACGCGGTGGCGACGCTGCTGGCCACCCAGTACGGGCTGGCAGCACTGTCGCGGCTCGGTGACGAGTCCGACGAGAAGACCTCGACATTGCGCGCGGACTGCTTGGCCGGTGGATACACCGCCAGTGTGCTGTTGCAGAACCGGTCGCAGACCAGTTCGTGGTCGATCTCGCCGGGTGATCTCGACGAGGGCATCAAGGCGCTGTTGGTGTTCCGCGGGGACGGCGACACCGACCGACAGGGCGCCGGCTTCGACCGGGTGCGTGCCTTCCGCGAGGGTGTCATCAACGGTGCCGAGGCCTGCCTGGACTACGAGGTGTAGGCGTCGAAACCGAGCTTGATCGCCAGCGCGAGACCCGCGACGGCGATCAGCAGTCGCAACGGGGTGGCCGGTGCGCGCCGCACCACGATGGGGCCCAGTCGGGCACCGAGCAGGCAGCCGAGACCCATCGCCACCACGGCCGGCCAATGCACCGGGGCGAAGATCGCAAAGCCCACGGCCGCAACACCGTTGGCGACACCGAGCACCACGTTCTTGACGGCGTTGGCCTCCGGCAGGGTCTCGGTGCCGGTGCGCAGGAACAACGCCAGCAGCAGCACACCTGCGGCCGCACCGAAGAACCCGCCGTAGACGCAGATGAGCGAGACGGCCACACCCTGGGCGATGGTGCGGGCCACGGTGGGCTCGGCGACCGGGCCTTTACCGCGGGGGAGCGCAATGGCCACCGAGGCCAGCGCCAGCAGCATCGGCACGGCGTTCTCGAAACCCTCCGCGGGTATCGACAGCAGCAGCGCTGCGCCGGCCGCGCCGCCGAGTGCGGCCATCGGGATCAGACGTTTGAGCCGAGGGCCCTGGCCGGCCAGTTCGGGCAGCGAGCCCGGCACCGCGCCGAACCCGTTGAACACCAGCGCGACGGTGTTGGTGACATTCGCGGTCACCGGGGGCAGGCCGACCATGAGCAGTGCAGGATAGGTGGTCAACGAGGCCAGCCCGGCGATGCTGCCGATCAGTCCGCCGCCGATACCGGCGACGAACAACAGCAGCACCTCCCACCACGTCACCGGGCCATCCTGGCCTAAGGAAAGCGAGTTGCGCGCACCGGGCCGACGGGTCTAACCTCGGCGTCGTGCATCGCATTCTCGTAGTAGCCAGTACCCGCAGCGGGGTCTGATCCAGACCGACCCCCCGCTGTGGGTCGGACGCTACTACCCGTCGGTCGCTCCCTTCAGAGCAGAAAAGACCGACATTCATGAACTCCATCACCACCACCATCGCGAGCCCTCGATTCGCGGACTTCTTCGACGCCCCACTGCCGCGCGGGCTGCGGACCCTGGCTGCTGAGATGACCTGGGACGATGTCGCGGCGACCTTCGGCTCCAGCGCCGGGCCGATCCACCTGGAGCACTGGGAACGCGGTGAGCGCAGCCTCGGGCGGCACACGCACACGTACCAGGCGGTCATCGGGATCGGCGAACGCACCGCGGCCTGTGAGACCACCGCGGCCGGCCCGCTGGGCGCGCTCACCGCGATGCTGCACCAGCACGGAATCAGCCTGGAAATGCTGAACTTTCACCAGTTACAGGCCGGCGGGCAGACCGCGACGTTCATCCGCGGCACCGACGGGATCGACACCGAGTGGGCGATCGGTTGGTCGGAATGCCCGCAGCAGTCGGCGTTGCGGGCCGTCATCGCCTGCGCCAACCGCCTGGCCGCCTGAACCTGACGCTCAGCGGATGGGGCGCAACACGATCGGCATCCCGTCGACCGGCACCGGCATGCCGCCGTAGTCGTAGTGCGGCTTGTAGCCGGGATGGGCGAGCTCCAGCTTGTACTTGCGCAGCAGGCGGTGCATGACCGTCTTGATCTCCAACTGCCCGAAGACCATGCCGATGCACTTGTGTGCACCACCGCCGAATGGGGCGAACGCGTACCGGTGCTGTTTGTGCTCGTTGCGCGGATCGGTGAAACGCTCCGGGTCGAACCGCTCGGGATCCGGGAACAGTTCGGGCAGGCGGTGATTCATCGACGGCCACGTCATGACGTTGGTACCGGCGGGCAGGTAGTGGCCGAGCAGCTCGGTGTCGCGCACGGTCTGGCGGAAGTTGAACGGCAACGGGGTCTGCATGCGCAGCGCCTCATTGATCACCAGGTCGTAGGTCTCCAGCTTGTCCAGCGACTCGATGTCCAGCGGGCTGTCGCCGATGCGCTCGGACTCGTCGCGGCAGCGGTCCTGCCACTCGGGATTGGCGGCCAGGTGATAGGCCATCGTGGTCAATGTCGAGGTCGAGGTGTCGTGTGCGGCCATCATCAGGAAGATCATGTGGCTGACGATGTCCTCGTCGGTGAAGCGTCGGCCGTCCTCGTCCTCGGCGTGACAGAGCACGCTGAACATGTCCTTGTCACCGGAGGCGCGCTTCTCGGCGATGCGGCTGGTGAAGTAGTTCTCCAGCGTCTCGCGGGCCTTGACCCCGCGCCACCAGCTCAGCGGCGGCACCGGCTTGCGCACGATGGCGTTACCGGCCCGGGTGGTGGTGGTGAAGGCGTGGTTGATGGTGGTGACGAGCTCCTTGTCCGCACCAGGCTCGTGGCCCATGAACACCACCGAGGCGATGTCGAGCGTCAGCTCCTTGATGGCGGGGAAGAACAGGAACCGCTTGTCGTTGGCGACCCAGTCGTTGGCAATCACCTGCGTGGCGACGGTGTCGATGTGCTCGACGTAGCCGGTCAGCCGGGTGCGGGTGAAGGCCTCCTGCATGATTCGGCGGTGGAACATGTGATCGTCGAAATCGCGCAGCATGAGCCCGCCCTCGAAGAACGGCCCGATGACCGGGTCCCAGGCGCGCTGTGAGTAGTCCTTGTTGCGGTTGGAGAACACCGCCTGGGTGGCGTCGGGGCCCAGCGCCAGCACCGCGGGCAGCACGGGGGAGAACATGTAGTGCACCGGGCCGTACTCGCGGTACAGGTGCAGCAGGAAGTCCGGGCCGCCGCGGAACATCTCGATCATGTGTCCGAACACCGGCAGCCCGGAATCGCCCATCACGGTCTTGAGACCACTGTCGGCCGGGGCCGGCGCCATCGGGAACTGGTTCCACTTGCGCTCCAGCAACCGCTTCTCTATCGACCCCATGCCCGGGATGGTGACCGGGGTGGGGGTCAGGCGGCGCTTGGCCTGATCGAGCAGATAGGCCGGCGTGCTGATGGTCGGCATGCAGTACTCCTCGTAAATCCTGGCGACAGACCTGTGGTCGATGTCACTCGTGGGCCCATCTTCCCCGGCCAACTTGACGCCTGTCAAGTTTGGCGCGGGGTGTGAATTGGGCTGTGGCGCCGACGAAGCTAGAGCCGCCGCAGGACGATCGGCATCCCGTCCATCGGCACCGGCATGCCGCCGTTGTCCCAGCGCGGCGTGTAACCGGGCTTGACCAGTTCGAGTCGGTAGCGGCGCAGCATCCGGTGCACGATCGTCTTGACCTCGAGCTGGCCGAAGACCATGCCGATGCACTTGTGCGCGCCCCCGCCGAACGGGGCAAACGCATAGCGGTGCCGCTTGTGCTCGCTACGTGGCTCGGCAAACCGGTCCGGGTCGAACTTGTCCGGATCCGTCCACAGCTCGGGCAGTCGGTGGTTCATCCCCGGCCAGGTCACCACGTTGGTGCCGGCCGGGACGTAATAGCCGAGCAGGTCGGTGTCGCGCACCGTCTGGCGCATGTTGAACGGCAACGGGGTCACCATCCGCAGGCATTCGTTCATCACCAGGTCGAGGGTCTCCAGCTTGTCCAGCGCCTCGATGTCCAGCGGTCCGTCACCGAGTCGATCGGACTCGTCGCGGCAGCGGTCCTGCCACTCCGGGTGTGCGGCCAGGTTGTAGGCGATGGTCGTCGCGGTGGAGGTCGAGGTGTCGTGCGCGGCCATCATCAGGAAGATCATGTGATTGACGATGTCGGCATCGGAGAACGAGTTGCCGTCATCGTCGGTGCTGTGGCACAGCACGGTCAGCATGTCGGTGCCACCGGAGTTGCGGCGCTCGGGGATGCGCGCCGCAAAATAGTCCTCCAGTACCTTGCGGGCCCGCAGCCCCTGCCACCACTTGAACGGTGGCACGGAGAATCGCAGGATCGCCCCGCCCGAGCGGGTGGTGGTGGCGAAGGCGTCGTTGACCCTGGTGACCAGTTCGTGGTCGTCGCCGGCGTGCTCGTGTCCCATGAACACCACCGAGGCGATGTCGAGGGTGAGTTCCTTCATGGCCGGGTGGAACAGGAAGCGGGCGTCATCGCATGGCCAGTCCGCGACCACCGCGGTGGCGACGTGGTCGATGTGCTCGACATAGCCCGTCAGCCGGGTGCGCGTGAACGCCTCCTGCATGATGCGGCGGTGGAACATGTGTTCCTCGAAGTCGAGCATCATCAGGCCGCGGTTGAAGAACGGCCCGATGACCGGATGCCAGCCCTGCTGGGAGTAGTCCTTGTTGCGGTTGGAGAAGATCGTCTGGGTGGCGTCCGGGCCGAGCGCGACGATGGAGCGCAGGATCGGCGAATCGGCGTAGGTGATCGGGCCACGGGTGTTGTAGAGGTGTAGCGGATAGTCCGCACCCTCGCGGAACATCTCGACGATGTGGCCGACGAGCGGCAGTCCCGAATCGCCCTGGATCGCCTTCAGCCCGCTGCCGGCGGGCGGCTCGGCCAGCGTGGTCTGCTTCCAGTCGTGCTCCAGGAGGCGCCGTTCCAGCATGCCCATCCCGGGAATGGTGTTCACGGTCGGAGTGAATCGGCGTTTGGCCTGGTCGAGCAGGTATGCCGGGGTGCTGATCGTCGTCTTGGACATGTCGCTGACATAGCTCCTGAAAGAAAGGCTCCGGGAAGCGCGATGGGCTGTGGTGGATCTCACTCTCGAAACCCATCCTGTATGTCAGACTTGACGCATGTCAAGTTTTGTTCTGGCGTGGCGCGGTGCCAAGGTTTAATGCCATGAGCGCCTCACCCGATACCGAGTCCGAGACTCGCCGTACTCGCGGTGACCGGCAGCGCGATGCCATCGTGGCGGCGGTGCGTGAGCTGCTGGGCACCCGCCCGTTCGCCGACCTGTCGGTCAGCATGATCAGTGAACGCGCCGGGGTCGCCCGTTCGGGCTTCTACTTCTACTTCGACTCCAAGTACGACGTGCTCGCCTTCATCGTCAAGGACGCGCTGGCCGAACTGGACGTCCTGACCCACAACTTCGCCCCCCGCGACGCCGGCGAATCGCCGGCCGCGTTCGCCAAGCGGATGGTCGGCAGTGCGGCCGCGGTGTTCGCCACCAACGATCCGATCATGGCCGCCTGCACCGCGGCGCAGAACACCGACAAGCAGATCGCGGCCATCATGAACGACTTCGAGGACTTGGTGATCGCCAAGATCGTCGGCGTCGTCGAGGACGAGGTGCGCAAGGGCACCAGGCCGATCTCCGATGACATCCCGGCCCTGGTCCGGATGCTGACGGCGACCACCGCGATGACGCTGTCCCACGACGCGGCCTTCGTCGGACGCGGCACCGACCCACGGCGCTCGGTCGAGGTGCTCGAGCGGCTGTGGCTGAACGCGCTCTGGGGAACCGCGGCGTCCTGGGAGGACTAGGCTCGGTATGAGCCGCGCTCGGTAAGGTCAAAAGCATGGCTCAGGCGCGAGGGTTTGCGGGCAAACGGGTTCTGTTGACCGGCGCTGCCAGCGGGATCGGGCGCGCCACCGCACTGAGCCTGGCCGCCCAGGGCGCCGAGCTGTATCTCACCGATCGTGATGCCGACGGGCTGTCCACCACGGTGGTCGACGCGCAGGCGCTCGGTGCGACCGTTGCCGCCTACCGTGCCTTCGACATCACCGACTTCGATGCGGTCACCGCCTTCGCCGCCGATGTGCACACCGCGCACGGCGCGGTCGACATCGTCATGAACATCGCCGGGGTCTCGGCATGGGGGACGGTGTCCACGCTGACCCATCAGCATTGGAAATCGATGATCGACGTCAATCTGATGGGTCCCATCCACATCATCGAGGCGTTCGTCCCGCCGATGGTGGCCGCCGGCCGGGGCGGTCACCTGGTCAACGTGTCCTCGGCGGCCGGGATCGTCGCGTTGCCGTGGCACGCCGCCTACAGCGCCAGTAAGTACGGGCTGCGCGGACTGTCCGAGGTGCTGCGCTTCGACCTGGCCCGGCACCGGATCGGGGTGTCGGTGGTGGTGCCGGGCGCGGTGAAGACCCCGCTGGTGGACACCGTGCACATCGCCGGGGTGGACCGTGAGGACCCGCGCGTGCAGAAATGGGTCGACCGATTCGCCGGGCACGCGGTGTCCCCGGAGCGGGCGGCCGACAAGATCCTGGCCGGGGTGCGGCGTAACCGTTTCCTCATCTACACCTCACCGGACATCCGGGCGCTCTACATGTTCAAACGGGTGGCGTGGTGGCCGTACAGCGTGGCGATGCGCCAGGTGAACGTGGTGTTCACCCGGGCCCTGCGACCCAGGAACCGGGCCGGCCGCTGACGTCCGCGTCGGAAATATCACACCCCGCTGGCAGCGCGGCTACCAGGTCATTTAGGCTAGGCTAAGACATTTGCGCGCGCCGGAGCCTGCGGTAACCAGGCCTCGTGCGGGACGGCTCAACGTCGAGAAGCCCACAAGGTGCGCTGGGTTGACGGGTTCAACGTTGAGGAGATCGCCGGTTGTCGGGACTTTTTGATCCGGGTCAGGAAAAGAGCAGCTGTGGCGTCGGATTCCTGACGCGCAAGGATGGCCGCCAGACCCACGAGGTGATCCGCAAACTGCACGAGGCGCTGTGCGCGGTTCCGCACCGCGGCGGCATGTCCTCGGAGGGTGTGGGCGACGGCGCGGGCGTCAACCTCGATCTGTCGGTGCGGTTCTTCCGGGAGGTCACCGACCGGCCCGATCTGGAACTCGGGCAGTTCGGCGTGGGCAACTTCTTCCTGCCCAACGATCCCACCTTCCATGCGGAGGCGGAGGCGGTGATCGAGCGCACACTGCGCGAACAGGGTTTCGACATCCTGGTCAAACGCGATGTGCCGGTAGATAACACGGCGATCCGGCCGGCCGCGGTGAAGTATCAGCTGCCGATCCGCCAGTGGGTGTTCACCGCCCCGTCGCAGGATCGCTTCGACCGCCGTATCCACGACGCACTGATGGACATCGAGGCGGTCGCCTATACCGAGCCCACCCTGCTGGGGCTCTATCCGCTGTCGGTCAGCGCCCGCACCCAGGTGCTCAAGGGTCGGCTCAACAGCAACGAGGTCGTCCCGTACTTCAGCGATCTGTCCGACCCGCGGATGGAAGTGCACTCGATGTTCTTCCACACCCGGTTCTCCACCAACACGGTGCCCAATGCCACCATGGCGCAACCGTTCCGACTGATGGCGCACAACGGCGAGCTCAACACCGACAAGAAGAACCGGCTGTCCGACAACGCCGTCGCCCGGGCCCGCAACCGGGCCATCGTGCGCCCGGTCGGCCAGTCCGACAGCTGCCGGCTGGACCAGACGCTGCAGAACCGGGTCCTCGAAGACGACCTGGACCTGATCACCGCGGTCGTCGCGATGATGCCGCCGGCGTGGGAGAACGACGACACGCTGTCCGGTCAGGTGCGCGCCATGCTGGAATTCTTCAGCCTCTACGAGGAGAAGAACGACGGCCCGGCCGCACTGATCTTCGGCGACGGCACCTATATCGGCGCCCGGCTGGACCGGTTGGGCCTGCGCCCGCTGCGCACCGTGGAGACCGCGGACTATCTGGGTGTCATGTCCGAGGCGGGACAGGTGTACTTCCCGCCCGAGGAGGTCGTCAAACGCGGCCGTATCGAGGCCGGCGGCATGCTCTACTACGATCACCGCGAGCAGCGCTCCTATGGCACCGTCGAAGCGTTGGAAAAGCTTGCCGCCAAACACGATTACCAGCAGATGCTGGAGGAGGCCCGGGTCAACCTGGGCGATCTGCCCGCGGTGCCACCGGAGGGCCAACTGTCCCCGGCGCGGTACAACGGCGACCTGTCCCGGCATCAGCGGTACGTGGCGTACTCGCTGAACCAGGAGAGCTTCAAGTTCCTGATGGACCCGATGCTGGCCACCGGGCAGGAGAAGATCTCCGCGATGGGCTACGGCGCGGCCATCAACGCGCTGTCCAATCACGAGGGCGGTATCGCGCGGTACTTCTCACAGCGTTTCGCCCAGGTGACCAACCCGCCGCTGGACAGCATCCGCGAGGCAGACGGGATGACCCTGCGGGTGGCACTCGGTGCCAAACCCAACAGCGGCGGGCGGCCCGCACCGCAGATCGTGGTGCCGACACCCATTCTCACGCATCTGGAGATGCTGAAGATCCGCGACCAGAAGCACACCCCGGTGGAGCGTTTCGGCATGTTCTACCGGATCGATCTGCAGGACGCACAGGCCAATGCCGAGGCGTTGGTCCGCGGTATCGACAAGGTGTGCGACGAGGTCGAGGAGTTCGCCAGGGAGACCGGCGGCATCGCCGTCATCTCCGACCGCCACGTCGAAAGCGGTTTGGCGGCAATCCCGCTCATCATCGTGATGTCGGCGATCAACCAGCGTCTGATCGAGGAGGGTCTGCGGCTGCGGGTCTCGGTGATCGCCGAGAGCGGTCAGATCTGCTCCTCACATCACGTGGCGACGGCGCTCGGCTTCGGTGCGTCGGCGGTGTACCCGCTGGGTGTGCAGATGCGTGCCGAGGAGAAGTTCAGCAGTGCCTCCGGAGATGACGACGTGCAGGTGGCCGCGGCGTTCAAGCGGTTCGCCAAGGCGGCGGAGAAGTCGCTGATGAAGACCATGGGCCGGGTCGGCCTGTGTACCGCCGAGAGTTACATCGGTGGAGAATTCTTCGAGCCCAGCTATCTCGATACCGGGGAACCGGTGCTGCGCAAGTACTTCCCCAATGTCATCTCACCGGTCGGCGGTGTCGGATTCCGGACGCTGGCCGACACCTCGGCCGAATGGCATGCCCGCGCACTGGCGGTCACCGGTGAGAAGGATGTGCCGCTGCTCGGCCTGTTCAAGGAGCGCGCCGAGGGGGCCGGCCACTCGTACGGGACGACGGCGGTGCGCGGCTTCGTCGACATGACCGAGGAGGAGATCTCATTCGGTGACGAGGCCCGCCCGGAGAACCCGGACATGGCCGATCCGCTGTTCCTGCGCCGGCTTCCGCTGCACCAGCTCGAGGGCGCCTTCGGCCTGGACGACGAGGCCTACCGCAACAACAGCTTCGAGGAGATGTCGCCGCGGGCCATCAACAGCTTCGACATCACCCCGGGCTACCGCAACTTCGTGATGGCGATGAACACCGAACGCGCGCGGCGCCCCGCCGCGCTGCGTGATGTGCTGGCCTTCCCGGCCGATGTCAACTTCCTGCACACCGCCGACGAGTTCCGTTCCGAGATGGGCCAGTTCGCGCTGTGGGGTAATAACGGTTACCTGGTGCGCGGCCTGACCATCGAGCAGGTGGGTGAGGAGTTCACCATCAAGCTGACGCACTCGGCGGTGCGACTGACCGAACTCGCCGAGTCGCTGCGGCAGCGATTCGGGACTCAGATCACCGATTACGACATCGTCGGTGACCGGCTGTGGCTGCGCGCCACCGGTGAGGCATTGCAATACCTGTCGATGGTCCGGTCGGCGCCGGACTCGATCCCGGTGTCCTCGGTGCAACCGGCCGATGAGATCGCGGCCACGCTGACCAGCGGTGCGATGAGCCACGGCGCGCTGGTCGCCTCGGCGCACGAGGCCGTCGCACACGGCACCAACATGGTGGGCGGGCTGTCCAACTGTGGTGAGGGCGGTGAGCACATCACCCGTTACGGCACCATCCGCGGCTCCCGGATCAAACAGTTCGCCTCCGGCCGGTTCGGGGTGTGGGCGGGCTATCTGGCCGATCCGATGCTGCGCGAGTTGGAGATCAAGATCGGCCAGGGCGCCAAACCCGGTGAGGGCGGCCAGCTTCCGGCGCCCAAGGTGACGGTGCAGATCGCCGCGGCCCGTGGTGGGACACCCGGTGTGGAGCTGGTGTCCCCGCCGCCGCACCATGACACCTATTCGATCGAGGATCTGGCCCAGCTGATCCACGACTGCAAGGCGGCCCGGGTCCGGGTGATCGTCAAGCTGGTCAGCTCCGAGGGCATCGGCATCATCGCCGCCGGTGTGGCCAAGGCCGGTGCCGATGTCATCAACGTCGCCGGCAACACCGGCGGCACCGGGGCGGCCGCGGTCACCAGCCTCAAGTACGCCGGCCGGTCCGCCGAGATCGGTGTCGCCGAAGTGCATCAGGCATTGGTGGCCAACGGTATTCGGCAGAAGGTCGTGCTGCGTGCCTCCGGCGCGCATCAGACCGCCAGCGATGTCGTGAAATCCGCGCTGCTGGGCGCGGACAGCTACGAGTTCGGTACCACTGCGCTGATGATGCTCAAGTGCGTGATGGCCAAGAACTGCAATATCAAATGCCCGGCCGGGTTGACCACCAACTCCGAGGCATTCGAAGGGGATCCGCGGGCGCTGGCGCAGTACCTGCTGAACATCTCGCATGAGGTCCGCGAGATCCTGGCGATGCTGGGGCTGCCGTCGCTGCGGCATGCCCGCGGCCGCAGCGACCTGCTGCACCTGCTCGACCATCCGTCGAGCATCGGCCGGCTCGATCTCAAGGCGATGCTGGCGGTCGCCGAGGGGTTCGTTCCCGACGACCCGATCTACATGGAGAAGGACTACGCCGTCGACGACAGCTTCCTGGCTCAGCTCGACCTGGCCGGGGTGGCGATGGAGCCGGTCGCACTGAGCAACCAGAACAAGAGCGTCGGCGGTCAGCTCGCTGTCGACATCGAACGGATGCTCAACCATGAAGGGGCCGTGGGCCCGGCGGTCGCCGTCGACGAACGGGGGCGCCGATTCCTCACCCCCGACAGCGTGGTGATCACCACCACCGGCTCGGCCGGGCAGAGCTACGGTGCGTTCTGTAACGACGGTATGACCATGACGCACACCGGAACCTGCAACGACGGTGTCGGCAAGAGTCAGTGCGGCGGCACCATCGCGGTGCGCTCGCCCGGCGGCGGCTCCGAGCTGCCCGGCGGCAACGTGCTGATCGGCAACTTCGCCCTGTTCGGCGCCTCGGGCGGGCGGCTGTTCGTTGCCGGTGAAGCCGGTGACCGGTTCGCGGTGCGCAACTCCGGGGCCACCGCGGTGGTCGAGGGTGTCGGCGAGTTCCTGTGCGAATACATGACCAACGGTGCGGTGTTCAACATCGGCGGGTTCGGCAAGGGTGTCGCCAACGGGATGAGCGGCGGCTTCCTGTACCAGTACGACCCCGAGGGTGCGCTGGCGGCGAAGGTCAGCGCGGATTCGGTGCTGATCGCCCCGCTGACCGAGGCGCCGTTCCACGAGGTCGCCGCCAGGACACTGCTGGGCTGGCATGCCGAGGCGACCGGATCGGTGAAGGCCGCTGCGTTGCTGGCGGATTGGGAGACCACCCGTGAGCACGTGATGTACGCGATGCCACGGGCGCTGCTGCAATACCAGGACGCCGATGCGATCCTGGCCGCCAAGACTCGTAAGGAGCTGCTCGACGAGTTGGCCGCGGCACTGTCGGGCTACCAGGTGGCCAAGTTCAAGCGGTCCTACCGCGACGGCGAATCGGTGCTCGGTGGTGCGGTTCCGGGATACGGGGACACCGACACCCAGGAGATGTACGCGCTGCTGAACACCTACACGGTGCTCAATCTGGCGCAGCAGCTGGCGTTGACCCGGCTGCCCGGGGTCACCGATGTGACCGATCCGGCGGTCGGCAAGGCGGTCCGCAACCTGGTGCTGACCGAGGACTTCTTCCTGATCCAGAAGCTGCAGCGGTACGCCCGCGAGGCCATCGACGGATTCAGTGACGAGGACCTGGCGGTGTTCATCGCCAACAAGCGGATCACCGATTACAAGGAAGCGCTGTCACAGCGCAATGTGGCATCGATGGACAGCCCCGGCACCTACGGGTGGATCCTGTTCCAGGATGCCAAGAACGTCGAACGGATCGGTCGGCTGCCCTCCTTCGAGGAATTGTTTGCCGCGCAGTCGGTTCCCGACGTCGTCGCCTCGCTGACCGCATTGGAGAGTGCCTCGTGAAGATCGCCTACATTCCCCAGGACGCCCCCTTCAACGAGGATCAGCGCGCCTGGATCTCGGGGTTCCTCGCCGGACTGCATTCCCGGCTGGCGATGAACATGGCCCCGCCGCCGGCTGCGGTCGCCGATGCGCCGGCGTCGCGGCCGTCGCTGCGGATCCTGTACGGCACCCAGACCGGCAACGCCGAGGGGGTCGCCAATGATGCTGCCGCGGCGGCGAAATCGCAGGGGTTCGATGTCAAGGTCAGCGGTCTCGACGAGATCGAACTCGACGAGTTCGCCGGCCTGAAATACGTGCTGATCGTGACGTCGACCTACGGTGAGGGCGAGATGCCCGACAACGCCGAGCTGTTCTGGGAGGCGTTGTCGGCCAACACGGCCCCGCGACTGGAAAGCGTGTCCTACGGTGTGCTCGCGCTCGGCGACACCGGCTATGACGAGTTCTGTCAGGCGGGCAAGCTCTTCGACATCCGCCTCGAACAGCTGGGCGCCACCCGGGTGGTCACCCGCACCGACTGCGACGTGGACTACGAGGCGCATGCCGCCGAATGGATCCAGAGCGCGCTGACCGCGCTGGTGCCGGCGACCGGCGCCAGCGGCACCCCGAGCACCCCGCCGCCCAGTGCGGTCGCCCGCTCCGGTTGGACCCGCAAGAACCCGTTCGTCGCCGAGGTGGCGGTCAACCGGCTGCTGTCCGGACCCGGGTCGGACAAGGAGATCCGGCACATCGAGTTCGCGCTGGCCGACAGCGGAATCGAGTACGAGGCAGGCGATGCGCTGGCCGTCATCCCGGAGAACGATCCCGCCCTGGTCGAGGCCATCGCCGAGCATTTCCGGGTCTCGCCGGACACCCTGGTCGACGACAAGCCGCTCGGTGAACTGCTGGGCACCAGGTACGAGATCAGCGCACCGTCGAAAGATCTGCTCGGCGAGGTGGAGAAGCGCGCCGACAACGAGGAGCTGTCCCATGTGCTGCGCGGCGGGGTCAAAGAGACCCTGGAGCGCTGGCTCTACGGCAAGGACATCCTCGATGTGCTGCGCATCGCCGGGGACGATCTGAGCCTGGATGAGTTCATCGGTCTGCTCAAACCGCTGCAGCATCGGGCCTATTCGATCTCCTCGAGCGCGCTGGCCAGCCCCGACCGGATCCATCTGACGGTGGCCGCGGTCCGGTATCAGAGCAACGGCCGCACCCGCGGTGGCGTGTGCTCGACGTTCCTGGCCGACCGTGGTGCGACCGCGAAGATCTTCCTGCAGCCCAACAAGTCCTTCCGGGTCCCGACCGACGGGGACGTGCCGATGATCATGGTCGGACCGGGTACCGGTGTGGCACCGTTCCGCGCGTTCCTACAGGAGCGTGAGCGTAGCGGCGCGGGTGGACGCAACTGGCTGTTCTTCGGCGATCAGCATCGCGAGCACGATTTCGCCTACGCCGACGAACTGCTGGGCTGGCAGTCGAGCGGGTTGTTGACCCGGTTGGATCTGGCGTTCTCGCGCGATCAGATCGAGAAGGTCTACGTGCAGAACCGGATGGCCGAGAACGGCGCCGAGGTCTTCGCCTGGCTGGAGGAGGGCGGACATTTCTACGTCTGCGGTGACGCCACCCGGATGGCCAAGGATGTCGACAAGGCGCTGCACCAGGTGGTCGCCACCCACGGAGGCATGAGCGCCGATGCCGCCACTGAGTACGTCAACTCGCTCAAACGCGAGAAGCGTTACGTCCGCGATGTGTACTGAGCAAGGTGTGACTACGTAACCGTCAGCTGGGCGCGAACTCACCGCCCGGTGGTGGCGCGAACTCGGTGGGGTTCTGCCAGTTCGGGCCGGTGGTCGTCGTGGTGGTGCGCAGTGTCGTCGGCTCTGTCGTCGGGGGCGGCGCAGGCGGGGCGGCGTCGGGTGGTGAGCACCCGACCACTGTCAGGACCGCCGCGGTGGCGGCGGTCAGCCCGATGAGTGTGGACCGTCGGCTCATGGCTGTTGATGGTAGGCCGTTGGAATGCGACCCGGCTCAGCGCTTGCCCCAGTCCCACGGTGGCGCGGTCAGCATGGTCTGGCCCTCGATACGGGTCTCGCCCCACTCCTTGATCAGTTCCACCGTGAGCGCGTCGGTGCCGGCGAGCCGGTCCTGCATGGCCGTCGAGTGCGTGACCACCACCACCTGGGTGGCCGTGGCGGCCTGCCGGATCATCGTGGCCAGCGCCGGTATCAGATCGGGATGCAGCGAGGTCTCGGGCTCGTTGAGCACCATCAGCGACGGAGGGCGCGGGCTCAGCAGCGCCGCCGCCCACAACAGGAAGCGCAGTGTGCCGTCGGATAGTTCGGCTGCGCGCAGCGGCCGCAGCATGCCGGTTTGGTGCAACTGCAGTTCGAACAGCCCGTCGTTGTCCACGACCGAGATCGTCGCGCCGTCGAAGGCGTCCGCCACCGCATCGGCAAGGTCGTCCTGACCGATCTCGATGATCGTCTGCAGCGCGGCCGCCAGATCGGCGCCGTCGCCGGACAGCACCGGGGTGCGGGTGCCGACTCGGGGTTGGCGGGCCGGCGCGTCGGCGTCCACGCGGAAGCCGTCATAGAACCGCCAGTCGCGTAGCCGATCCCGCACCGCATCGAGTTCCGGTAGGGCTCCGGCGTATTCGGCGAGTACGCTCTGATGGGTGGGCAGCGCGCGGGTCAGCTCGGTGAAGCCGCTGCCCGCGTCGTCGGCGACCTCGGCGAACCCCGCGGCGCGTCGGACCAGCACCGAGGAGGTCCGTAGCCGTGGCCCGGCGAACACGGCCTCACGTTTGATCTCCGGGTCGCGGCCGAACATCGATCGGGGGCCGGCGTACTGGGGCATCCCGAGATCCACCAGGTAGCCGAATTCATCTGAGGCGAAGCCGAGTTCCAGCGATACCGGCCGCATCCGGGCGGTGCCCTCGGTCGTGCCGGTGCGCCGCGCGCCCGCGGTCTGTTCGGGACCGGCCCACAGTGCCGACTGCAGCCCACCCTCGCGGGCCAGCGATCCGATGACTTCACCGCGCCCACAGTCCGAGAGCAGCATCAGCGCCCGGTACAGCGAGGACTTCCCGGTGCCGTTGGCCCCGGTGATGATGGTCAGTCCGCCCAAGGGCAGCAGCACCTCCCTCAGCGACCGGTAGCCACGGACCGCGATGGTGCTCAGCACAGGTTCTCCAATTCCAGTCGGACACCGAGCAATCGGATCGGTCGGTCGAGGTCGAACTCGCCGAGCAGTGCCAGGGCCAGTGCCGTGATGACACCGGGGTCGTTGCCCGGCTCGGGCAGCTTGCGGATCTTGGTACGGGTGAAGAACGTCTTGGTGCGCACCGTCACCGCCACCCGGGTCACGGTGCGGCCGTCGGCATCGATCTCGGCCAGGGTGCGGGTCGCCAGATCGACGACGGCGGCGTTCATCTCGGTACGGTCGGTGAGGTCACGCGGGAAGGTGATGACATGGCTGCGCGAGCGTGGCACCCACGGTTGGGAGCTGACCTCGGTGTCGCCACCGCCCTTGGCCAGCAACAGGATCTGCAGTCCGGTGCTGGGGCCGAATGCCGAGACCAGCATCTGGGCATCGGTGCCGGCCAGATCGGCGACGGTCTGGATGTCCATGGCGGCAAGCTTTTTGGCGGTCTTGGGGCCGACACCCCACAGCGCGTCGACGGGTCGATCGCCCATCTCGGTCATCCAGTTGGCCGCGGTGAGCGCGAACACTCCGTCGGGTTTGCCGAATCCGGTGGCCACCTTGGCGCGTTGTTTGTTGTCGCTGATGCCCACCGAGCAAACCAGGCCGGTCTCGGCCGCGATGACGGTGCGGATCCGTTCGGCGAGCTCGAACGGGTCGGCGATGTCGGCCCCGAGATATGCCTCGTCCCAACCCCATACCTCCAGGGGATGGCCGAGATCGCGCAGCAGTCCCATCACCTGCTCGGAGGCGGCGTCGTAGGCCTGCGGATCCGAGGGCAGGAAGGTCGCGTCCGGGCATTTGCGGGCCGCGGTACGCAGCGGCATCCCGGCGTGCACACCGAATTCGCGGGCTTCGTAGGACGCGCAGGTCACCACCTTGCGGGGCTCGGTCGGGTCGCCGTTGCCGCCGACGATGACGGGCTGGCCGACGAGTTCGGGGTGGCGCCCGAGTTCGACCGAGGCCAGGAACTGATCCAGGTCGATATGCAGGATCCAGGTGCTCACGTGCCGCAGAGTTTGCGGGCCACGCTTTCCCATGCCGCCTGCAGGTCGTCGAGGGTCTTGCCGCGGTCGACGAGTTGGTGGGCCATCAGGTCGGCATCGAGCAGCGCGATCAGCGCGTCGGCCTGCGCGTCGAGATCACCTGTGGTACACGCAGATTCGAGCAGCATGCGGATATGGGCGCGGTGCAGGGTTGCCGGCGCGTTGAACCGGGTATGGGCGTCCCGTGCGGCGTCGGAGAGCAGGGCGCGGTGGGTGTGCACGAACTGCAATCGGCTGCGACCATAGGCCAGTAGCCGATCCAGTGGCGGGGCACCGGGACCGAGCGGGGGAGGGCCGAACATGAAAGCCTGTTGTTCGGCGATCTCGTCCTCGTCGAGCAGCACGATCATCAACCCGGACCGGCTGCCGAACCGGCGGAACAGGGTGCCCTTGCCGACGCCGGCCGCGGCGGCGACATCGTCCATCGAGACGGCGTCGGCGCCACGTTCGGCGATGAGGCGGCGGGCGGCGTCGAGCAGCAGTGCCCGGTTGCGCGCGGCATCACCGCGCTCGGCCGGCGCTGCGGACGAGGGCGGTAGCACGCTGAGCGGTTCGGGTGCACCCACACCTGCACTTTAACTCAGCCGGAATTATTCGGACCATGGTCCGGTTAAGCTGTGCGAGGATCATCTGACGACGAAAGGGAATCTCGATCATGTCCGATAACGGGACGAATGTGTTGGTGCTCGTCGGCAGTCTGCGGGCGGCCTCGATCAATCGGCAGCTCGCCGAGTTGGCGGTCGAGTCGGCGCCCGAGGGTGTCACGCTGCAGGTGTTCGACCGCCTCGGCGAACTGCCGTTCTACAACGAGGACATCGACACCGAGGATGTCGCCGAACCGGTCCGCGCGCTGCGTGCGGCCGCTGGAGCCGCCGATGCGGCGCTGGTGGTCACCCCGGAGTACAATGGCTCGATTCCCGGTGTGCTCAAGAACGCCATCGACTGGCTGTCGCGCCCGTGGGGTAACGGTGCGCTCAAGGACAAGCCGTTTGCGGTGATCGGGACGGCGCTGGGCCAGTACGGCGGTGTGTGGGCCCATGACGAGACGCGCAAGTCCTTCGCCATCGCCGGTCCGCGTGAGGTAGAGGATCTGAAGCTGTCGATCCCGTCCAAGACGCTGGATGACAAGCATCCGCGGGAGACCGCCGAGGTGGCCGCCCAGGTACGTGAGGTGGTCGGCAAGCTCGTCGCCGACATCGGCTGAGCCGATAGATCGAGCGCCGTCGGCTGAGCCGATAGATCGAGCGCCATCGGCTGAGCCGATAGATCGAGCGCCGTCGGCTGGTTTATCCGCCGAACGGCGGACGCACCCAATTGGTGATCTTGGTCCCGCGGCGTTGATCGGCGCATAGACTTCGCGCAGGGCCGAGATACCGGCTCGGCTCCCGGTAATGGGATGTTGACGTGCGAAGATGGCCACAATTCTGGCGTACACCTCGCCATCGTTAGGGAATCTCTATCCGATCGCGGCGTTGCTGGCCGCGCTGCACGCACGCGGGCACCGGATCGTCTTGCGCACCCACGGCGCCGGGGTGCCGGTGGGCCGCGGTGCGGGATTCGATTGCGCACGGATCGATCCGCGGATCGAGGCGATCGCGATGACCGACTGGACCGCGCGCACCGGGCTGGGCGCGATCCGCACCGGATTCACTGTGTTCGCGCTGCGGGCGCGTCATGAGGTCGACGATCTCCGGCGGGCGCTCGAGGAGACCGCACCGGACGCCGTCGTCGTCGATACCAACTGCTGGGGTGCCTGCGCGATGGCCGAGGTGTCGGGCTTGCCGTGGGTGACGTTCTGGCCGTACCCGCCGTACCTGACATCGCGGTATGCCCCGCCGTTCGGGCTGGGCCTGCGGCCGCGGCGGGATCGGTTGGGGGCGTTGCGCGATGGCGCGGTGCGCACGGTCACCGACGAGCTGTTCCGTCGGACCATGATCGGCCCGGTCAATGTCATCCGCGGTGAACTCGGTGCGCCGGCGCTGACCTCCAGTGACGATTTTGTGCTGCGCGCACCGCTGGTGCTGGTCGGCACGGCGGAGCCGTTCGAATACCACCATCCCGACTGGGATCCCCGGGTCGCGCTGATCGGTCCGTGCGAGCTGCGCACGACGGTGCCCGAAGTGCCGATCGACGATGCCGGCCTACCGGTGGTGATGGTGACGACGTCCTCGGAGCGGCAGAACGACGACGCTCTACCGATCGCGACCCTGGCGGCGCTGGCGGATGCCCCGGTGCACATCGTGGCGACCTTTCCGTGTGGTGTGCCGCCGACGCTGCGGATACCCGACAACGCGACGGTGCGCCGCTTCGTCGACCACGGTGCCGTGCTCGACCGCGCGGTGTGCGCGGTGACCCACGGCGGCATGGGGGTGACGCAGAAGGCGTTGGCCCGTGGGGTGCCGGTCTGTGTGGTGCCGCACGGCCGCGACCAGTTCGAGGTGGCGCGCCGGGTCGAGTTGTCGCGCAGCGGAACTCAGCTGAGCGCCCGCAAGGTGAATCCGGCGCGGCTACGGGCCCGGATCGAGGCGGCGCGGGCGATGTCGGCAGGCGCGCGGACGGTGGCCGACGGCTTCGCGGCGGCCGGCGGCGCCACCCGCGGCGCGGACCTGGTGGAACGGCTGCTGGCCGTGGGGTCCTGACGTGGACATCGTGTGTGCGGACTGCGGCACCGAGCCCAGGGTGGGGGCGCGATTCTGCGACGGTTGCGGTGCGGCACTGGCGGCCGCGCCGCACACCCCGGAGTTCAAACAGGTGACGGTGCTGTTCGCCGATGTGGTGCGGTCGATGGACCTGGCCGCCGAACTGGGCACCGAGCGGTTGCGCGAGGTGATGAGCGAGTTGTATCGCCGCTGCCGCGCGGTGGTGCGGCATTACGGCGGGTTCGTCGGTTTCACCGGGGACGGCATCATGGCGGTGTTCGGTGCCCCGGTGGCGTTGGAGGACCACGCATTCCGCGCCTGCCTGGCGGCCCAAGATCTGCAGACCGAGGCGGCGACACTGGCCGCCGATGTCCAGCGGTGCGACGGTGTGGAGTTGCAGCTGCGGGTGGGGTTGAACTCGGGGCAGGTGATCGCCGGCGAGATCGGTTCGGCGCCGGGCAGTTACACCACGATCGGCGCCCACGTGGGATTGGCCCAGCGGATGGAGTCGGTGGCGCCGGCCGGTGGGGTGATGCTCAGCGAGTCCACGGCCCGCCTGGTCGAGGATGTCGTCGAGGTCGGTGCGGCGCAGTGGGTGCAGATCAAGAACACCGATGTGCCGGTGAGTGCTCGTCTCTTGGTATCGACCACGCTGCGCGGCGGACGCAGCCGCCCGCAGGCCACGCTGGTCGGTCGTGATGCCGAGGTGCGCACGCTGCGCGACCATCTGGACGCGGCGCTGTGTGGCGCGGGTGGCGTGGTCGGTGTCGCAGGGCCGCCGGGTATCGGCAAGAGCCGGTTGGTCGATGAGGTACGACGGTTGGGTGAGGTCCTCGGTGCCGGCGTGGTCTCCACGTTCTGTGAGGCGCACGCCCGTGATGTGCCGTTGCACGCTGCGGCCCGGCTCTTCCGCAACCTCACCGGGGTGGCAGGTCTGCAGGGGCACCGTGCCCGCAGCCGGATCCGGGCGCAGCTGCCCGACGCCGACCCCGCCGATCTGCATCTGCTGGACGAGCTGCTGAACATCGCCGAACCCGATATCGCCGTTCCGGCAATCGATCCCGATGCCCGCCGCCGCCGATTGACGGCATTGTTGACCCGGGTGTCGGCGGCGCGCACCGCGCCGGTTGTGTACGTGATCGAGGACGCGCACTGGATGGATCAGGCCAGCGAATCGATCATCACGGATTTCCTGTCGCTGCGTGGTGGTACGCATGCGCTCGCGCTGATCACCTATCGGCCCGAGTACCGGGGTCGGCTCGTGCAGGTCTGCGATCTGGACACCATCACGCTGCTCCCGCTCGGTGATGACCAGGCCGCGGCGCTGATCGCCGAATTGCTGGGCCCGGATCCGTCGGTCGCGGCGGTGGCGGCGCAGATCGCCGGGCACGCCGCGGGCAATCCGTTCTTCGCCGAGGAGATCGTCCGTGATCTCGCCGAACGTGGTGTGCTGCAAGGCTGTCGGGGATCGTTCACCGCCGGCACCGGGGCCACGGTGACGGGGGTTCCCGCGACGCTGCAGTCCACGATCGCCGCGCGCATCGACCGGCTCGGCCGTTCGGCGAAGACCGCACTGAACGCCGCGGCGGTGATCGGGAGCCGATTCGGCGCACATCAGTTGGCCGATCTCGTCGAGGACGGCTGCCTGAGCGAGTTGGTGGCCGCCGACATGGTCGAACCCGTGTGCCCGGGTGACACGGGCGAGTACGCATTCCAGCACCCGTTGATCCGGGCGGTTGCCTACGAGTCCCAACTGCGCTCCGAGCGTTCCCGGATGCACCGCCGGCTGGCCGTGATGATCGAGGCCGACGGATGCGGCGCACTGGATGAGAACGCCGCCTTGATCGCCAGCCATCTGGAAGGTGCCGGCGATCTGCGGGCGGCGTTCGACTGGCATATGCGTGCCGGGAACTGGCAGAGCGGGCGTAACGGCGCCGCCGCGCAGGCCGGTTGGCGACGGGCCGTCGAGGTTGCCGAACGGCTGCCCGTCGATTCCGCCGACCGGACCCGATTGCTCATCGCGGCGCGGACCGCACTGTGCGGGAGCGCATGGCGGTCGGATCTCATCGATGCGGTGCACGGGTTCGAGGATCTGCGCCGGCTGTGTGCGCAGGCGGACGACCTGCGTTCGCTGGCGGCCGGGATGTCCGGCCACGTGATGGAGCTGACCTTCCACAACCGGCCCGATGAGGCGTCGGTGCTCGCCGACGAGATGCTGGGGCTGCTCGATCAGATCGGTGACGATGCGTTGACGGCGGGCGCATCCTTCGGCGCGCTGGTCGCCAAGTGGGAGGTCGGCGCGGTCGACGACCTCTATCTGATCGCCCAGACCGTGACCGACCTACTGTCCAGGGTCGAGCCGGTGGGCAATCCGTTCGTCGGTTCACCGATGGCGCTGGCCGTGGCGATGCGCGGGGTCGCCGGGATGTGCCAGGGGCGGGCCGGATGGAAGGAGGATCTGGACCGTGCCATCCAGATCGGCCGATCGCTGGACCCGCTGAGCAGCACCTCCACGACGTTGCACAAATACGCCCAGGTCGGGCAGGGCGCGTTGTGTGCGGGCGCCGATGCGCTGCGCGACACCGCCGAGTCGCTGGCGGTGGCACAGCGGTCGGGTGATGACTTCATGGTCGTGCATGCGCACATGGCGCGCGGGATCGTGCTGGTGGCCCGAAAGGGCGCCGAACGCGAGGCCGGCTACGAGCATCTGCAGCGTGCGCGCGAGTTCGCGGCACGCGGAGACAGCAATTCCTCGATCGTGCACATCGCCGATATCCAGTTCGCCCGTCGGATGAGCGCCTCGGGTGATGTCGACGGCGCGGTGCGGTTGGCCGGTGCCGTGGTCGACGCGCTGTTCGACCTCGGATCTGTGTTGTGGCGGGGGCCGGCGACCAGCGTCCTCGTCGAGGCGCTGCTGCGGCGTGACGGGCCGGGGGACCTGGTGGTGGCGGCCCGGGCGGCGATCGATCGGACGGCCGCCGACTGCAGGTTCGTGTTACACGAGGTGATGCTGTTACGGTTGCGGGCCCTGGTGGCGCGCGCCGACGGGGATCACGACGAATACCGCCGGCTGGCTCAGCAGTACGGGGCGGTGTCGCGGGCCGGCGGGTTCGACGGCCACTGTGCGATCGCGGCGACGATGCTGTGACCGAAATCGGCTTTGCTCGGCGCCGATGAGTCCGCCCGCGGGCCGGCCGAGCTTGTCGGACCCGGCCCGTAAGGTACGACACGCACCTGAATGTGACGTGCGACACGCCGGTCCGCGACACAGCCGGGTGCTTACGACCTGGGAATTTCACGAATGTTGTTCAGAACATCTTGTATCTCTTCGGTTTGTCGGACACTAGGTGTAGTGTCTGACGGACCGCCAGGCCCCAGTGTTAGTCCCACTGCCCACGGAGACTCACGGACCTTGACGGAGCAACATCCACCCGGTGCCCGGCGCCACGGATCAGCTCCGAACAGACCGGAATTTCCGGGCCCCGCGGTCCGCTGAACTGAAGTGTTATGCGTTATCCGAACAGTTGCCGTTACCCATCGACACAGGAGCCGTAGATGACCGTCACCGTGTACACCAAGCCCGCGTGCGTGCAGTGCAATGCCACCTACAAGGCGCTGGACAAGGCGGGTATCGCGTACGAGGTCGTCGACATCAGCCTCGACACCGAGGCGCGTGACTATGTGATGGCCCTCGGCTACCTGCAGGCGCCCGTCGTCGTCGCCGGCAACGAGCACTGGTCGGGCTTCCGTCCCGACCGGATCAAGACCCTGGCCGGAGCATCCGCCGTCACCGCCTGACCACCATCAGCCCGCCGAGTAGGAGAGGACGGACACCATGAGCAATCTCGTCTACTTCTCCAGCGTCTCGGAGAACACGCACCGCTTCGTGCAGAAGCTCGAACTGCCTGCCATCCGGATTCCCCTCAAGGAGCGGATCCAGGTCGACGAGCCTTATGTACTGGTCCTGCCGACCTACGGCGGCGGACACGCCAACGGACCCGATCCTGATCGCGGGGGCTATGTCCCCAAGCAGGTCATCGCCTTCCTGAACAACGAACACAACCGGTCGTTGATCCGCGGTGTCATCTCCGCGGGCAACACCAACTTCGGCGCCGAATTCGGCTACGCGGGGGTCGTCGTCTCCCGCAAGTGCGGCGTCCCATTCCTGTACCGATTCGAACTCATGGGGACCACGGACGACATCTTCGCCGTCCGCGCCGGACTCGCCGACTTCTGGAAGGACCAGACGTGCCACCCACCGTCACAGCTGCAGAACCTGTAACCACCGGCGCCCACGCGCTTCCGGGGGAGACGGATTACCACGCGCTCAACGCGATGCTCAATCTGTACGACGCCGACGGCAAGATCCAGTTCGACAAGGATGTGCAGGCGGCGCGGGAGTACTTCCTGCAGCACGTCAACCAGAACACCGTCTTCTTCCACAGTCAGGACGAAAAACTCGACTACCTGATCGAGAAGGAGTACTACGAGCGCGAGGTGCTCGACCAGTACAGCCGCAACTTCGTCAAGGAACTGCTGGATCGGGCGTACGCCAAGAAGTTCCGCTTCCCGACGTTCCTCGGGGCGTTCAAGTACTACACCTCCTACACGCTGAAGACGTTCGACGGTAAGCGCTACCTGGAGCGCTTCGAGGACCGTGTGGTGATGGTGGCGTTGACGCTGGCCGCCGGTGACACGGCGCTGGCCGAGAAGCTGGTCGACGAGATCATCGACGGCCGGTTCCAGCCGGCCACCCCGACATTCCTCAACTCGGGTAAGAAGCAGCGCGGCGAGCCGGTGTCCTGCTTCCTGCTGCGCATCGAGGACAACATGGAGTCCATCGGGCGCTCCATCAACTCCGCCTTGCAGCTGTCCAAGCGCGGCGGTGGTGTGGCCTTGCTGCTGAGCAACATTCGTGAGCACGGCGCGCCGATCAAGAACATCGAGAACCAGTCCTCGGGCGTCATCCCCATCATGAAGCTGCTGGAGGATTCGTTCTCCTACGCCAACCAGCTCGGTGCTCGCCAGGGTGCCGGTGCGGTGTATCTGCATGCGCATCACCCCGACATCTACCGCTTCCTGGATACCAAGCGGGAGAACGCCGACGAGAAGATCCGCATCAAGACGTTGTCGCTCGGTGTGGTGATCCCGGACATCACCTTCGAGCTGGCCAAGAAGAACGAGGACATGTACCTGTTCTCGCCGTACGACGTCGAGAGGGTCTACGGCCTGCCGTTCGCCGACATCTCGGTCACCGAGAAGTATTACGAGATGGTCGACGACGCGCGGATCCGCAAGACCAAGATCAAGGCGCGCGAGTTCTTCCAGACGCTGGCCGAGCTGCAGTTCGAGTCCGGCTACCCGTACATCATGTACGAGGACACCGTGAACCGGGCCAACCCGATCGCCGGCAAGATCACGCACTCGAACCTGTGCAGCGAGATCCTGCAGGTGTCCACGCCCTCGGAGTTCAACGACGATCTGTCCTATTCCAAGGTGGGCAAGGACATCTCGTGCAACCTGGGTTCGCTGAACATCGCCAAGGCGATGGATTCACCGGACTTCGCGCAGACCATCGAGGTCTCTATCCGGGCGCTGACCGCGGTGAGTGATCAGACCCACATCTGGTCGGTGCCCTCGATCGAACAGGGCAACAACAGCTCGCACGCCATCGGGCTGGGACAGATGAACCTGCACGGCTACCTGGCGCGCGAACGGATCTTCTACGGTTCCGAAGAGGGTGTGGACTTCACCAACATCTACTTCTACACCGTGCTCTACCACGCGCTGCGGGCCTCGAATCTCATTGCCATCGAACGCGGTACGGCGTTCGGAGGATTCAAGGAATCCAAGTACGCATCAGGTGAGTTCTTCGACAAGTACACCGAGCAGGTGTGGGAGCCGGCCACCGACAAGGTGCGCCAGCTGTTCGCCGACGCGGAGATCCACATCCCCACCCAGGACGACTGGAAGCTGTTGAAGGAGTCGGTGCAGACACACGGCATCTACAACCAGAACCTGCAGGCCGTCCCGCCGACCGGTTCGATCAGCTACATCAACCACTCGACGTCCTCGATCCATCCGGTGGCCAGCAAAATCGAGATCCGCAAGGAAGGCAAGATCGGTCGCGCCTACTACCCGGCGCCGTATCTGACCAACGACAACCTGGAGTACTACCAGGATGCCTATGAGATCGGCTACGAAAAGGTCATCGATACCTACGCGGCGGCCACCCAGCATGTGGATCAGGGTCTGAGTCTGACGTTGTTCTTCAAAGACACCGCCGATACTCGCGAGGTGAACAAGGCGCAGATCTACGCCTGGCGTAAAGGCATCAAGACGCTGTACTACATCCGGTTGCGGCAGATGGCCCTGGAGGGCACCGAAGTCGAGGGCTGTGTCAGCTGCATGCTCTGACCAAGGTGCGGGCGACGAAGCTGAATCGCCCAAACGCCGCCTAGGGCCGGCGTACCTGGAGGGGCTTCCGGCAGTATCGCCTTGCCCAGCAGCTGTCCGATCGAAGATATCTGACCACTCTGCATGTCAAATTTCGATCCTGCTCGATTTCTACCTGAGACCGTCGGGTAGTTTCGGGCCATGGCTCAGCGCGAATTTGACCTCGTCCTCTATGGCGCCACCGGGTTTGTCGGCAAGCTCACCGCCGAATACCTTGCCAAGGCGGGCGGCCGAGCCCGGATCGCCCTGGCCGGGCGCTCGCAGGAGAAGGTGCGCGCGGTACGTGACACCCTCGGTGAACCCGCCCGGTCCTGGTCCATCATCGAGGCCGACGCCGGGTCGCCGGCGTCGCTGCTGGCGATGGCCGAGCGCACTCAGGTCGTCGCCACCACCGTCGGGCCCTACACCAGATACGGCCTGCCACTGGTGGCCGCCTGCGTGCGGGCCGGGACCGATTACGCAGACCTCACCGGTGAGACCCCGTTCATCCGCTCCAGCGTCGACCAGTTCCACGAACAGGCTGCCGACGCCGATACCCGGATCGTGCATTCTTGCGGATTCGATTCGGTCCCTTCCGATCTCACCGTTTATGCGCTATATGACCGTGCTCGTGCCGACGGGGAGGGTGAGCTCACCGAGACCAACATGGTGGTGCGAGAGTTCGTCGGTGGGGCTTCCGGTGGCACCCTCGCCTCGATCCTGGAAGCCCGCCGCGCCATGTCGGGCGATCCCGACGTCCGGCGTGCGATGCTCGATCCCTACACACTGAGCACCGATCGGACCGCCGAACCCTATCTCGGGACCCAATCCGACACCCCCTTACGGCGTGGTGCACAGATTGCCCCGGAACTGGACGGCAGCTGGGCCGGCGCATTCATCATGGCGGCGGAGAACTCACGAATCGTGCGGCGTAGCAACGCACTTCTGGATTGGGCGTATGGCCGCACGTTTCGCTATGCCGAGCAGGTCAGCGCCGGGCCTTCGGTCCTCGCGCCGGTCACCGCCGCGGTCTCCACGGCGGCGCTCGCCGGCATATTCGGGCTGGGCAGGCGTTACGCCAACAAGCTGCCCTCGGGGTTGCTGGAACGCATCATGCCCAAACCGGGGACCGGCCCCAGCGAAACCGCCCTGGCCAAGGGCCATTATCGCATCGAGACCTACACGACCACCACAACAGGCGCCCGGTACCGGGCGGTCATCGCCCAGCAGGGCGACCCCAGCTATATCGCGACCGCCGTGCTGCTCGGGGAGAGCGCCCTGGCGCTCGCGCTGGACCGCGACAAGCTCTCGGGTCTACGCGGGGTGCTGACTCCGGCCGCGGCGATGGGCGACGCGCTGCTGACCCGGCTACCGGCTGCGGGGGCGACGTTGGAGACCGTCCGCCTAAGCTGATTGCGGCAGCATGTGCCCGGGCGGTCGACCTGCCGTTCGGGGGCAGTTCACGGTCGGGCTGGAAGATGTTCCCATGTCGACAACCGTCGAGGTCGTCCTCGTCACCGCGCTGGTCTTCGGGATCGTCATCGCGATATTCGGCGTGATCTACATACGGGAGACGTGGGGTAAAGGCTCTCGGCTGGAGCAGCGTATCGATCGTCTCTCCGATCGCGTCAGCGAGCTGTTCAACCGGTAGACCGCGCCGGGAGGCCGACGTATCCGAGAGCCACGGCGATGAGCGTGAACTTGATAGAGGCCGCGACCTGGGCGGTCCGCGCAGATGCCGCGATATCTCGCCGGTCTAGCACGCGCAGCAGCGCGACCCCCTCGATCGCGTCGGCCGTGACCGCACCGGCGGCCAGGGTCGGTAGCCACGCCGGGTGCCCGCGGTGCCGACGGCGGCGGTCGACGAGCAGTCCCAGCAGGATTCCGTAGCTGGTCATGTACCCGAAATCGAGCCATATCGACCGGCGTGCCGTGCGCCGGCCGTCCGGGCCCCACCGGTCCATGAAGTCCTCGGCCTTGGCGACGGTGCCCGCGAGCTCGAACGGGACGATTCCCGGCCCGCCGGTGGCCTGCATCCGACGGTCCAATCGGACCATCACCACCGTGTAGCCGATAAAGGTGACGGCGGCCGCTGCGATCCGGTTCATCAGCGGTCGCGGGCCCGCTCTGCACGCAGAGCCTTCAGTCGCTGCTCCTCTGCCAGCACGTTCTGGTAGCTCTCGCGTTCGGCGACAAGCCAATCCGGCTTGTCCGCCAGCAGCACATCGATCTGCGCGGTGGTCAGCGCCTCGGTGACGTCGCCACGGGCGAGGCCGGCGATCGAGATACCGAGCTTGGCCGCCACCAGGTTCTTCGGGTGCGGCCCGTTCTTGCGGAGGTCCTTGAGCCACTGCGGCGGATCATCCTGCAGGGCGGCGAGTTCGGCGCGGGTGATCGCATTCTCCTGAAACTCCGCAGGTGTCGCGGGCAGGTACACGTCCAGCTTCTTGGCCGCCGTGGCCGGCTTCATGGACTGC
This sequence comes from Mycobacterium sp. C31M, assembly GCF_053345865.1. Classification (NCBI taxonomy): domain Bacteria; kingdom Bacillati; phylum Actinomycetota; class Actinomycetes; order Mycobacteriales; family Mycobacteriaceae; genus Mycobacterium; species Mycobacterium sp. C31M. The sequence goes on from NZ_JBKFAX010000004.1 coordinate 84,708, forward strand.
GCGTTCGGCCTACACATGTGGCTAAGCGTATCGGTAGCCTGATGCGGTGACCGCTCACTCGCTGACCGTCGGCTATGTGCCGGGCGGTGCGCCGGTGAAGTGGGCTCGCATCTGGACGCAGCGCCACCACGACGTCCGGCTGGAATTGCATGCCGTCGACGCAGCGGAGGCCGTCGACGCGGTGCGCGATGGCACCGTCGACGTGGCACTGCTTCGACCGACTGTGGACATGGCCGGCCTGGCGGCGATCCCGCTGTACGAGGAGACGACGGTGGTCGTGGTGCCATCTGTTCACCTGCTGACTGCCCTCGACGAGGTGGCCGCCGCGGATATCGCCGATGAGCCACTCCTGGTCCCGCTCGATGACGTCGTGGGGTGGACGGCTGGCGTGCCGGTCGCTCACCGTCCCGAAACAACCAGGGACGCAACTGAACTCGTCGCCGCGGGGGTGGGTGTACTCATCGTCCCGCAATCACTGGCGCGGTTGCACCACCGAAAGGACCTCACTTATCGGCCCGTTGTGGATGCGCCCACCTGCCCGGTGGTGCTGGCGTTTCCGGCGGGCGAACAAGCCGAACTGGTCGAGAAGTTCATCGGAGTTGTGCGGGGGCGCAAAGCTACGTCGTCCCGCGGCCAGTCCGAGCCCGCACCGAAACGCACGGCGCGGGAGAAGACTTTGTCCAAACAAGCGGCCCGCGCCGTCGCGAAGGCTGCCCGCAGGCCGGCTGAACGCGGTCGACGCTGACAGCAAAGGGTGACCCACCACACCCGACGTGAGCGGCGTTTCACCCCGACTCTGCATGGCCTAGCGGTATCTGACATGAACGTATGGCAGATAGGCCATAATGGTCGCATGACTACAGAATGGCCAGCAGGACAAGCCGCCTTCGTCACCGGAGCGGCGTCAGGAATCGGACTCGGGATGGCCCGGGCACTCGTCGCCGCAGGCGCGAAGGTGGCACTTGCCGACATCGACGCCACTCGCCTGGAAACGGTCGAGAAAGAGCTGACCGAGGCGGGCGGCACCGTGGTGGCGGTGCCTCTCGACATCACCGACCCGGACCAGTGGTCCGCTGCTGCCGATCGGGCGGAGAAGGTGCTGGGCCCGATCTCCATCTTGCTCAACAACGCCGGCGCCAACGGCGGTGGAGAATTGGACAAGACATCCCTGGACGTGTGGCGATGGGTCTACAAGATCAACGTCGAGGGGCAGTTCCTTGGTATCTCGACCTTCCTGCCCCGTTTCAAGAGTCGCGGTGGTCGAGCCCATATCGTCAACACGGCTTCGATGGCGGGCATCGTGCCGATGGTCCGCGTGGGCGCCTACTCCTCGGCCAAGTTCGCAAGTTTCGGACTCTCGTGGATTCTTCGCGGTGAACTTCAGGGCACTGACATCGGTGTCTCTGTGCTGTGCCCGGGTACGGTGAACACCCGAATCAGCGAGAGTTCTGGGCAGGGCGAAGCCGAAGTGCTCGGCGAAGAGGTGAACACCGCCGCGATCGAGGGCAACAATGCGCTACTGGCCCAAGGGGCGGACCCCAACCGGGTCGGCCAGCAGGTCGTCGAAGCCATGCAGCAGGGTCAGTTTCTCATCATCACCCACGGCGACTGGTGGCCGCTGGTCGACGCTGTGCAAACCGAGGTTCGCACCGCATTCGAGGAGTTCGACAACCGTCACGGTCCGGACAACACCGCCCGGATTCTGGCGCAGGGGATCAGTCCGGTCACGACGTAGCCGCTGAGCCAAAGAACTCCGTACCACGTTATGGATGTCGGCAAAAATCGAGCGGCCGGAGGGCTGTAAGGACTGCAACAAAGCGGCGGCTGGTGTCCAGCGCATGAACCAGCGGTGTCTGCCGGTCATGTCGATCGTAGATACAACTCGTTTGTGTTGGCGCACGCACCTGGTCAGTAGGTGCGTGCGCCTACACATCAAGACATCAGCGACGTCAGGTCGCGGACGGGGTCGGAACCGTCCCAATCGGCTGCGGCTGCAGCTGTCGCATCGAACATCTGGACCACGAGACCCTTGCGCTCCATCAACTCGGTCATACACCCGATCATCGGGCGGGTATCGACGTACGCGACCGGCGTCTGGCCTGCCACAACGGCAGTCATGACGACCTCGAAACCGTATTCCTGATAGTTGCGACACTCGGCTTCGACGTCATCTACGAAAGTACAGATGTGGTGCAACCCGCTCTGCCCTTCTGCGAAGACATCGCGGTACGGCGACGGAGCGCTGTCGTGTTGCTTGATCAGTTCGATCTGAACTCCACCGGCCTGGGCGATGGCGCAGCTGATGTCGATCTCGGCTGGCTGTCCCCGATGGGTCGCTTCGGTGAAAATCGCGCCGACATGCGAGCCCACGAAGAACGGACCGATCCGCGCCGTCTGCTGCCACTGCTGGACTGCCTTGTCGAGGTCGTCCACAACCCAGGCGATCTGGTTGTACTTCTGTCCTACCAGCACTTCGTCACCCTCTCTTCCTTCGATTGTTCCGATGACCGAACGTACACGTAACTGACAGTAGTGAATGTCAGATTGGTTCAGATTCCGGTCCTGGGTGTGCATCTAAGTGAGAAAGTCCGAGCTCAGAGGTGCTGTCGGGCTTTCTACGCGAAATCGTGAACCGTGGCCTCCACGACCGAGCGTTCTCGCGAGATTGGACCACCGGCTTCGACCGGTGGCCGGTGATCTTCGATCACGAGCATCCCCGCTGCCGTCGCCGCGGCACTGGCCGAAGCGATCGGTGCGCGCGGCCTGTTCGGGGTGCGTCCGGTCACCAGTGATCAACTCGTGCTCGTTTGGTGTTCGACGAACTCGACGCCGAATCCGTTGATGCGTTAGGCGAAGGCAGAAGAATGCGGGGTCATATGAGAATTCATCGCGGCAGGGCGGCCCAAGAGTGGCGGCCGCGATGCTATTTTGACAATGCTCCATTTCAGTTAGTTGACAAGAATCTGGCCGGTGGCCGAGCCAGGAGTCGGCCTGGCCTGGCAAGATCGATCATCAGCAGTGTGCTGGGTGTACGTAGGAGAGTGATGGTGTCGGCTTCGGGGGCCAGCCGCGTGTATGGCGGGATGACAGGCGAAGACAGGGTCGCAGAGCGGCGACGGAAGCTGATCGATGCGGGCATGAACCTGTTCGGTTCGGCCGATGCCTCATCCGTTCGGGTGAAAGACGTGGTGATCGAAGCCGGTCTCACCGAGCGGTACTTCTACGAGAGCTTCAGGGATCTGGACGCCTTGTTCAACGCGGTGCTTGAACTCACCATGGACACGATCGAACGCGATGTGGAACTCGCCGTCCTCAGATCGCCTGACAATGGTCTGTCGAGGGTTTCCGGTGGGCTGCGCACGTCCGTCGACACGCTTGCGGCCGATCCTCGAATGATCCGGATCATCTTTGTCGAGGCGCTGGGAAAGGGTGGACGCGCAGGATCGGGTCGCCATGAGATCCTGGTCCGCGCCGCGCGGAACTTCCTCAGATGGTCCGGAGTTGAAGGGAGCGACTTCGGTGGCAGCTCGGTTCAATCCCGGATGAAGGCCTACGCCATGTCGGGCGCGGCTTCGGCGTTGTTGGTCACGTGGGCGGAAGGTCTTCTCGACATCGCGCCGCAGGAACTCGCAGATTTCCTGGTCGGACTGTATCAGCGAACCGCCCTGCCCTGAAACGTATCGCGCGTAGCGAGCGACTTGGCGGACGAGTCGCCGGCCAGGGTGCTGCCGCGTGTCAATTCTTGCCGGTGGCCAAGTTGAAGTAACGCGTCTGATGTCCAGATGAAAGTAGTTGTCCCTTAGCGTGATTCCTGGTTGCCGTCGGTGACGACGACGGCTGTGTGGTGTGGCGAGCGGTCCAGCATGCTGACGGCGGTGGTCTGCCCCGGCAGAGTGTGACTCTTGCAGGTGCCGGCCGGATTGATGGTCGCCAGGTCTTGTTGTGCCCGTGTCGATTCCGGGATCGCTAGGTAGTCGAACACCTCGGCTGGATCCGGGACGCGGCCACGTCGAGGTTGCGAGTCTCTGGGCACGGCGAATGCCCTCGTCACCAGCCACGGTGGCCGTGATCTTGCGGGCCGGCAGCAGGGATGTCCAATCTGATCCCGGCCGGGTTTTCCTGATCGGTCGCCACCCGAGTGCCGTCATCCTGCCGACTGCTGAGCGCGTCACGGTCAAGATGGTTTCGTGCCGGGGCGTCAGCCTCGCGGACCAGCGCGGACTATTCTCCGGCAGCCCCTTTATCGACCAACTACTTGACGAGCGGTGCGAGTAGAGGCAAACTGACATCTATATATGTCAGATACGTCACATACGTAGCAATTGTGTGACGCACCAGCTGGCCGCGGCGTGGCACACCTTGCTGACAGCCCAGGTCGGCGTTGTCAGGAGGAGGTGCGTGAGACATGACGAGGTCTTTGTGCGTCAGTGGTTCGCAACTAGAAGACAAGTCGTTGATTCCGGCCTTCCTGGAGCGAGTCTGCCGCTGTCCTGCTCGGCCTGACTACGTCGAGTTGTGTTTCGAGACGGACGAAGGCCCGTGGACGTGGTGCTTTCGTGACCCGGGTGGCGTGTGCGATTTGGGTGACGCCTACGATCCCGGCGCGGGCATCCTTGCATTGACGATGGGGCCCTATGGTGCCAGGGCTCGTCAGGTCGAAGATGGCGTGCTGGGATTTGCGGTTCCGATATCGGAGGCATTGCCCCAGATCCTCGGGGGTTGTCGGACGTTCGTGGCGCGCAAGCTAATCGAACGTGGGTGGTAGTCGGGGTGGCAGTATCCGGATACCGGCATCGAATGACGCGGTGAACCTGTTACGTTGGTGCAAAACGACTTCGGAGGTCGCTGATGGATAGTCCGTCGTGACGAGGCGCAAAGCAACGCGTGGCGTGATCAAGGCGATCTCCTGCGTGGCGATCGCCGCGGCCGCTGCTGCGGCCTCGGTCGGTCGTGCGGGTGCGGATCCGTGGGATCCGGCTCCGCCGATCTTGCCGGAGTTTGTTCCGGCTGCGAGTAGTTGGGCTCCGCAGTTTCCGTATCCTTATGATCAGACGCGCAAGAACGTGACGGATGTCGATATCAATGCGATGCGGGAGATGTGTCAGTGGTTCAATGCGCAGTATCGCGATCTGCGCAACCAGTTGGACAAGTTCGGGTTCAATCTGTTGCAGGCGAACAATGATTGGACTGCCGGCATGATCCAGGCCCAGGCTGACAATGTGGCCATGAATGTGGAGCGGACGGTCGCGTTCCTGACTCCGCGGACGACGGCGCTGACCATCAGTCAGGACTTCGCCGGGGATCTGTATTTCCCGATCTACCAGGGTGAGCCGTTCTATCGGTTGTGGCAGGAACTGTCCAATGTCGGGGTGGGTATCCGTGCGCGCAATACCGCGTGGGTGTATGGGCCTTCACAGCAGCGAGTCAAACGGTGGGCCAGCCAAATCGAGCGATCACGTATCTGCGACCAGTAGCGTCTGAGTTCCGTAGCGGCCGTACAGATATCGGCTACCGGGGAGTTGAGACTGCCGCGTACGACACCTTCGATACGGTGTAGCCGCCATGAGATCCGCCGAGGCGCCGGCCGGACTTCCTCGTAAGCCTTGAGCCGAGGCGGGTAGGAGCGCGTCGAACTGATCGACCTGTCGGGCGGGGGTCAGGACATACCGCCGAACAGATACGCAACTCGTCCGGCCCCCGATGCCCGCCCGCCGAACGAATGATGGGCGGCGATGGTGCCCGCGTGATCCAACCGACAGATTGCGCTCTGCGGGTATCGAGTAGGGACAACCTGCCACGTCGTCAGCGCGCAGTGAGGATGCTGACCTCTTGGATTGGAACTGTTTTCGGTGAACCGGCTTGGGTGGGCCGGCCGTGGTCATTCTTGGTCAGGCGACCTGCCAACGCCCCGCCGTGTCTCGATAAAAGAAGTAGGTCGGGCAGTATTGCCCGTGGGGATTGCCGGCGCATGGTGTGCCGTTGTAGGCCGTGGTGGTGATGTGGGTAAAGCTGCTGGGGGGCAGCGCGCTTGACACCATGCCCTGTGTGGAGGTCACCGACGCGACCGCCATGACCGGATACATGAGACTGGAGCCCTGGTCTGGGTAGCCACAGCGCACGCACCATGGGTCCGGTGGTGGGATCGGGTGAACGGTGGGCTGGCCCACCAGGACCGGGCCGACGATCTCAACATCAATCGCCCAATCTGGCGGCCGGCCCACGCTGTAGAGATGAGTGAGGGCCTGCTTGACTTCCCAATCGGCCGGGGGAGCCCCCAACTCGCCGACGTTGGCGTGGGATTCCGTGGCGCCGAGGCTGATCATGGCGACGCTGCAGGTCGCAAGGACGGCCATCACGACCGCAAGTCGAGAAGTAAGACGAGTCGCTCGAGGCTTAGTCCAGTGACGGAACAAGTAAAGCGCGAGCGCCACGGCTACTCCTAGGGTCAAAGTTCTCAAGAGCGTACAAGTGCCCGACACAATCTGGCTAGATCGCTTGTCAGATATTTTGCGATGTTCTATCGTCGCGATGGCTGCGTGTCCACGTGGAGGAAGCGAGTTGAGATGGTGCCTCGGCGTGTGGCTGTCACTATCGTGGTGTCGACATGGGTGGTGATGTCCGAATTGCTCCTGGCTCCCGTGGCATCTGCGGACCCCACTACGGATTTGAGGTCGGCGGTGGCGGCCAAGCGCGGTGGCTGTCCGGCATTGCACGCTGACCCGATGCTTGACGGAGTGGCACAACGCGCCAACATCGAGACGCAGAACTATGCCCACCACACGGCGCGGTTCGAGCCGATGGAGGATCCGCTGCCGATGCTCCGCCAGCTGTCCTACCCCGCGGGTAAAGCCAAGCTGCTTTCTGGGTTTGCAAGTCCTGAGCAACCCGGGGATCCGTGGCAGAAGGCCGTATACGGCGCGGCGTTGTTCGGTTGGGAAACCATTCCTGATTGCTCCTACACCCACTACGGGGCCGACGTCGTGGCCAACCCCGACACGGGAAACGTCACGGCAGCGATTGTGCTGGCCGGCGCATAGAGCACCCCTAGGTCATTCCGCTGCGGGCCGGACGAGGATTGCGCACCCGAGGTCTTCGATAGCGGGTCGAATCGAGATCGATCGTGGCAGGCCGCGCACTCTGCTTGAAACAGCAAATTCTCGACGGCGGATCGAGTGGCGGTGTGTCGGGTTCGTCGACAGCCAGTTCCGTACTTTGCCCGCGGTCGGCGCTGTCAACTCGCAGTGATGTCATGCAGGAAGATCTGCATAGTCTTGTCGCCCTGGGTGCCTATAAAATATTTACAAATCTCCGCCGCGGCGGATATATTCGCAGGTAGATGCCAAGTATCAGGCCCGAATCCAACTGCTTTTCTCGGCTATGGCAATTCTGGATATCTGACAATCTGGTGGTGTAAGATTCCGGAGATGGCTGTGGGGGTGGTCACGGTCATCTTTATATGCTGCATACATCACACAGCCGGTCGGTCTAGGTCGGTGCGCCGAAGGAACGGGTCAGCAAATAGATGGAAGTCACGAACGCTAGTGAACGTCGCGTCGCGGTCGACGCGGACTCGGAGGCTGACCATCGACGTGTCTCCGCGCCCAGACTGGCTGTCGACCGGCTGGGCGCCATGTCCCGGGGCCTACTTTCGAAACCTTTGCAGAGTGCGAACACCATTGGCCGCGCCGTTCTGTTGACGGCGTCGGTTCTTCGTTACCTCGTGCAGGACACGATCATGTTGCGCTTCCCGGCCGGCGAAGCAATCTACCAATGCTGGACGCTATATAAGGTCACCGCTTTGCCGGCGCTGTTGATGGCCATACCGATCGGCGGGATCGTGGCGGTCCAGACGGCGGGTCTTATCAACCAAGTCGGTGCGGCATCGATCGTCGGCGCGGCCAGCGGGGTCGGTATCGTCCGCCAGGGTGCCCCGATGACTGCGGGGTTGCTGATGGGCGGTGCGGCGGCGTCGGCGATCGCGTCCGACCTCGGTGCCCGGGCGATTCGTGAAGAGCTTGACGCGTTCCGGGTGATGGGAGTCGACCCGGTCCGGACCCTGGTGGTGCCGCGTTTCGTGGCTCTGATCATCCTTGCTCCGGTACTGACTGCCGTCATCATCGCTTCGGCCGTAGCCGCGTCGTTCCTGTTGGCGGTCACGGTCAGCGAGGTGACGAGCGGGAGCTTCTGGGCATCGTTCGGTGCTTTTGCCAAGACCGTCGATGTCTGGTTCGCGATCGGCAAGGCGGTGGTGTTCGCAGCGATCGTGGCCATCGTGTCATCGCTGAAAGGTATTGAGGCCAAGGGTGGTCCACGCGGTGTGGCCGACGCGGTGAACGCATCCGTCGTCGCGAATGTTGTCGGCATCGTGATTGCGAACCTGGTGATCACACAGATTCAGACCATGTTCTTCCCGATGGCGGTGGCATAGTGCTCGATGAGCAGGTGGGATCAGCAACACCCTCCCGATATTTCAGTCAGTTTCGGTTTTTGAAGAAGCCGCTCAAAGCCTTTCAGGCTCCGCTGCACACGATGGGCGGTGCTCTGCTTTTCGCCGGCCAAGTCCTGTACTACATGCCGGTCACCGTCAAGCATTACCGCAAAGAGATCCTGACCCGGATGGTCAGCTTGTCATTCGGCAGGGGATCTCTGGTCGTTGACGGCGGCGTGATCAGCGTCCTGCTTATTCTCGGTGTCGCGATCGGCGCATCGATTGCGATCGAAGCCTGGGCCACGTTGAACCTGTTGGGTTTCGGGGCGCTATCGGGGGTTGTGGGCGGCTTGGCCAACGTCAGGGAGATGGCTCCGGTGGTTACCGGCATCGCCTTCGCTGCGCAGGCCGGTTGCCGGATGACCGCCGAGATCGGCTCGATGCGGATCGCCGAGGAGATCGACGCTACCGAGGCGATGGGTCTACGGGCGCTGCCGTACGTGGTGGGGACGAGGGTTATCGGCTCACTGATAATCGTGATTCCCGGATTCACTCTCGCCCTACTATTGAGCTTCCTGATCTCAAATGCCATGATCACCATGGTTTACGGCGCGCCGGGTGGTACCTATCAACACTATTTCGTCCAGTTTCTGTCGCCCACCGATCTGGCGTACTCCATGGTGAAGGCCGTGGTCTTCTGCGCGGCGGTGACGATAATCCACTGTTATTACGGATATTTTGCGTCCGGCGGCCCCGTGGGTGTGGGTCTGGCGTCAGGACGCGCAGTGCGCGCGAGCTTGGTGGCCATCGTGGTACTGGACTTCAGCCTCACAGTGGCATTTTGGGGTCTGCAGCCGACGTTCGTGTTCACGGGGTAGGGGTTTCTGGCAGATGACGACGCTACTTCGAGTCAGCGAGGAACGACACCGGAGCATTCTCACCTGGATCGGGTTGGGGTTTGTTCTCTTCGTTACCGTGGCGGTATTCCTGTACTTCACGGTGATCAACCCGCCGGGAAGGCCGGTGAAGGACACCATTGCGGTCGCTATCGAGACACCGTATGTCGGCCAAGGGGTGACCAGTGGCACCGCCGTCATCCTGCACGGCGTTGAGGTCGGCACGGTTGAGGAAGTCTCCAAGGTCGCCGGCGGTCAGGTCCGCATGAACGTCGTGTTGCAGGAGCATCCGACCAAGGGATTGACGGACGCGGTCGGCATCGACTTCCGGCCGGCCAACTATTTCGGGGTGACCGGTATCAACCTGATTCCCGCCGATCACGGCCAGCTTCTGCGAAACGGAGCGTCGATCAGCATCACGCCGGCGGGGAATTACACCCTGCAGACGCTGCTGTATCGTCTGGGCGAGATCACCGACGAGGTGGTGACACCCCAGCTGGTCAGCGTCATCGACCGTGCCACGCGCTACACGGATGCGCTCAATCCGCTGTTCGAAACCATGATTCTCGTGTCGACGGCCGTCACCGACGTCCAAACAGTAAGTACCGAACAGCTTTTGCGAAATGCGACAGCGATCAGCGTCGGTCTGCCATCGTTCCTGGATGGGGCATTCTCAGCCGGTCACGGTTACGTGTGGAACGCCCCCGGTGCGCATTTCGATCAGGAAAGGGAAATTGCGAACAACAGGTATCTGCAGTACCGCACCAAAGAAGAGTTGGACTATTACCACTCGGCGATGGACGAATTGGCCGCCAACCCGGACAAGGTCGTCTACGGGCGCATGCGCGAGTACTTCAAGGGCGCGAGGCAAGACCTGTTCTCGTTGTTTGGAGACCTGGAAGGCGAGCACATGTTTGATCTGTTTCCCGTCGTGAATCAGGTGCAAGTGATGGCGGATGTCGTGCCAAGGCTCGTCAACCCGACAGATCTCGGGGACAAGCTGGGCGAGCTGCGCTCACGGTTGGAACGCATGTACGAGGGCTCCGGGGAACAGCGGGCACTGCAAGTGCGCATTGTGCTGGATCAGCTGCCTGGTGTCTCGGCGCCGTTGAACCTCATGCTGGAGGGGGCCGGATGAGGAAGCAGCTAGGTGCGCTGTGCAAGTTTGCGGTGGCGGCGCTGGTCAGTGCACTGCTTTTGGTGGTCATCTCGAATGTGATCCGGCAGCCCGTCGATGGTGAAACTCGTAGCTTTACTGCGGAATTCACCGACGTGTCTGGATTGCACGAAGGTGCCGACGTGCGGGTCCGCGGTGTACAGGTGGGTAAGGTGCAATCGCTGGCTCTACAAAGGTCGGAGGGGCGGACCGTCTCGAAAGTGCAGTTCACCATGCAGCGTCGCTATAGTGTTGTGCCCGAAACCCGTGTGGCGGTTAAGTTCCAGGCACTTACCGGACTGCGGTATATCGACGTCGCCGGTGCGGGAGCGGACAACGCACCCGATCAGCTCACAGATGTTCCGACATCGATGACGATCCCGTCCTTCGACGTCACCGTGTTGTTCAATGGATTGCAGCCGGTATTGGCAACGTTGGACCCGAACGAGATCAACATTTTCACCGACAACGTCGCTACCTTCCTGGCCGGCGACGGTGACGGTCTGGGCCCGATGCTGGACAGCATCAAGCGCCTCACGGGTTTGGTTTCCGATCGGGAAGCCGTGATCTCCACGATCCTCAACAACATGAAGACGGTTGCCGAGGGTATACGTGGCAAGTCTTCCCAGTTACCCAAGATTCTCGATCAGGTCAAGATCGTCGTCGATGCGACCCTGCTCGTTCTCGACGAATTCCGAAAGTCGCAGATCTATGGTCCAGGGTTCGCCGGCGAGCTGGATCGCCTCCTCGTGAACATGGGACTCGATTCGGGGCCATGGTCGGTACCGGACTACAAGCCCGGATGGGACGCCGAAAAGGCCTTCGACAAGGCCATCACCAATCTCTACAACGAGATGGACGGGGTCAAACGCATCCCCGTGGTGTGGGAGAACATCCCGGAACCACCCGTGGATGGGTCGCCGGCCCCGTGTTCCAATGGCCCGGCTGAACTGCCACTTCCGATGGATGTCCTGCTCAACGGACGCAAGGTGGTCATATGCAATCGCTGAGAAGGCTGTTCCGCAAACCCCTGTGGTGGGGCATGGTCACGATCGCACTGACGACGATCATCGGTGTGGTGATCGCGTGGGTGTACATCTCCCCGCCAAATCAGCAGCATGTCTCCTTCTATACCGAGGACTCCGCCTCGGTGCGCGCGGGCGACACGGTTCGCGTGGCCGGAATCAGTGTCGGGACTGTCAAGCGCGTTACTCTTGAGCCGCAACAGGTTCGGGTAGACTTGATGCTGAAGGATGACGTGTTCATCGGTGACCAGAGTCAGGTCGAGGTCCGAATGCTGACCGTCGTCGGCGGGTACTTTGTGACCCTGGTGCCGCTCGGTGATCGTCCTCTGCGGCGCGATCCGATTCCCGTCGAACGAGTCACCATGCCGTACAGCTTGATTCGGACTCTCTCGGATGCGACAAGGGTCATCGACGAGGTCGAACCCCGCCCGATCAATGAGTCGCTGGCACAGATCCAGCAAGGTCTGACCGGAAGCAATACCGAAATCCTTGCCAAGATCATCGATGCGGGCGACGCCGTCAGCCAGGTGATGGAACGGCAGCGTGGCCAACTGACCAGCATTCTCGAGATGTCCAACGAGTACATCGCAACGATGAACAACGATCGGGAACTGCTGGAGTATCTGATCGCTCGCGTGGCCATTCTCGAGGAGACGATGATGCTCTACGGCGATGGCTTCGGCGAAGGGCTGGTGGGCCTGGGCAAGATCGTCGACAAGATTTACCCGCTCATCCCGTTCTACTACGAGCACCGGGAAGACTTCATCAACCGGGTGCGTGGGGTGCTATCCGAGTTTCAGGCCATCGCCGACCGCAATGGCGTGTTGGTGCGCTGGCTGCGGCGGGTCCGGGGAAGGATGCAGGTCACCCTTGATGCCCAGAATCGTGGAACACCACCACAACTCCTTGCGACGGACCTGTGCTTCCCGACCGAGGGGAGGATCTGCTGATGTACTGGATGAGAGGTAGATCCCGTACTGCACTGGCGCTGCTGGCCGCCACCGTATCGGTCGTGGGCGCCACCTCGTGCAGCAGCGCATCTACGAAGGCGGCCAACGAGTACTGCGCTTTTATGTCCGACAGCGTAGGTCTGTACGCGGGCAACCATGTGACCCAGATGGGGTATCCGATTGGCGAGGTACGCCGGATCGAACCGCGGCCCACCGATGTCAAGGTCGTCTTCTCTTTGGACGAGGGAAGACCGATACCGGCGGAGGTCAGAGCAGTTACCCGATCGCCGTCGGTCCTGGCGGACCGCGCGCTCGAACTGGTGGGAAACTACGACAGTGGACCGAGACTGCAGCCCGCCGATTGTATTCCGCTGAACCAAACCGCCACGCCGCTGAGCCTTTCCGAGATCATCGGATCGGCGACCGACTTCGTGGACGCGATCAGTCCGGAGGGATCGACGAATCTCGCCGATTCGCTCAAGGGGATCGATCAGGCGATGTCGGGCCAGGGCGACCGCCTCGCCCAGGTGATGAGCCGGTCCTCGGAACTTTTGGACCATCCCGACCAGACGATTGCGCAGCTGGGGGAGATCACTCGCAATATCGCCCAACTGACCTCCATGCTGCGTGATAATCGCGCTGATCTGAAGACCATCATCATCGATATGCCCTCGGCTGCGGAGAACGGTCTGAAGGCCCTGCAGGGCGGGTATGAGTTCGATGCCCCGCTGATCGACATCATGCCGATCGTCAAAGACATCGAGCTCGAATTGGGGCCCGAGGTCCAGACCGCATTGGACGCGACAGCCGAACTGATGCGGATCGCCAGTCCGCATTACAAGGGGATCGCCAACATGTTGAACCCGTTGCCACGCTGGATCAGTGGCATCAACGGTGAACCGCCCGGTGCGACCGAGGGTGGATTCGCGAAGCGCGCAAACAATCACCCGTTCATCGTGCTGCCGTATCGGCCGCCGTTGTTCCGCATTCCGACACCCAACGGGCTGCTGGCATGTGGGGCGATGAACGCATCGGCCCCGGGCAGTTGCGCAGACATCGCCGGCAGACCGTACGCGGTTGATGTCGCTTTGTTGCAGTACGTGCTCACGGAGGCGCAGCGCCGATGAAGATTCGACTGATCGCATTGATCTTCGCCCTCGTCAGTGGCATGAGCTTGAGCGGATGCTCGAAGTTGTCGTCGCTGAATGTGGATTCGGTCCCGCTGCCGGGCCACAGTTATACGGACGGTTACGACATCGTCGCCGAGTTCGCCAATGTCCTCAATCTCCCCGACCGTGCCAAGGTGGTCATGGACGGTACGAGGGTGGGCGAGGTCGGCAAGGTCACCGAGGCAGGCACCCATGTCGACGTGACGGCCCGGATCCAGCCGGGCGTCGAGATACCGTCCAACGTCACGGCCGTCCTGCAACAGGCGACTGTGCTCGGCGATATCTACGTGGCTCTGGAGCCTCCGGCAGAAGGCACACCTCTGGCGTCGCCGCTACCCGCCGATGGCCGAATCCCGGTGGCGCAGACGATTTCTCCGCCGCAGTTGGAGGACACCATTGCCAATCTGGCGAACTTCGTCGGGAGTGGGTCGATCCAGCGGGCGCAGAACACGCTTGTGGGGCTGAACCGCATCACCCCGCCGAAGGAAGAAGTGCGCCGGGTGGTGACCCAGGTGACCACGGACCTTGATGATCTGTCCAACAATCTCGACACCGTCGACATCCTGATCAACAGCATCGAACAGACCTCGACGGTGGCCAGTACGTACACCCCGAATATGAGTTTCTGGTTCACTCCTCAAGGTGTGGACGCCTTTGAGCGCTCGACGAGCATCGCGCGCGAGGTCGGTAACCTGCTGCCGTCGATCGGCAGCATCTACAGCAGGGGATACTGGCTGGTGCCGATGTTCTCTTCGTTGGCGGACGCCATGGGGGCTGTGCGAGGAGCCAAGCACGTCGTGGAGGGTGAGTACCCTCAGTGGCGCCGGTTCATCAATGAGTTCTACCTACCGCAAGAGAAACATCCGGCGATCAATATCACCTCGATTGTCGGACCCGACGGGCGGGAATTGTCCGGCAATGTCGAGCAGGTGCTGCGGATGCTAGGAGCTGTCCCGTGATCGTAAGAGTTACTGCGGTGTTCGTTGCGTTCGCGACGATGATCGGCGGCTTCCTCTGGTACGTAGCTCAATTGGGTGTGCGGATCGGGCCGCCCGAGAACCGGACCACCCTGGTGATGGATGTCACCGACGTGAACCAGCTGGTCCCCGGCTCCAACGTGCTGTTTCGTGGGGTGCAGGTCGGCAAGGTGGACCGGATCGAGACTTCGATTTCCAATGCCACGGTGCACTTCTACGTCGACAACAACTACGCCGTTCCAGCAGACAGCCTCGTCAAACTCGAAAACCTTTCCGCGCTCGGCGAGTCGTACCTCGATCTTGAACCGCAGTCAGCCGGGGGCCCGAAGTTCCACGATGGGCAACGCATCTCCGCGGAATCGATCGTGGCGCCGAAGTCGATCTCCGACCTCGGCGGATCTGTCGTCCGCACATTGAACCAGCTCGATCCCGGCCAGCTGAAGAACGTGGTCAACCAGGCCGATGCGGCGTTGCCCGATCCGTACACAGTTCTGCCCAACCTGGAGCGCGCGGGGAACGTCCTGCACAACACGGTAACCGGGCTGAACGGCGAGGGTAAGCGCGCATTGGAAAACCTCCAGAGCTTGCTGGAGAATTCCGGATTTGTGGGCTCGCTGCTGGCGGAGTCCGGGCCGCCCCTCAGGGCCTTGGGCCCGCAGATCCAGTTGATGTGGGATGAAGCCGCCACTCCCTTCGTTCTGCGCAACAACATGCCGGGCGACCTCTATATTTTCGGCAAGTTCCTGCAACGTCTGTTGCAGTTCCTGGATGAGCGCGGACCGGACCTCAGGGTACTGACCGAGCCACTCACGCCGAACGTCCAGGCGATTGCGAGCGCGCTCAGCAATGTGGACAGCAGCCGGATCCTGACCAACTTGTTGGCGGCAACGCCCCCGGACGGCGCGATCAACCTGCACGTGACGCTTCCGCCGCACGCTGCTCAACCACCCCCCGCGGAGGCAGTGGGGCAACCGCTGCCGGCGGTCGGCGCACCTGTCCCACCGTTCGCCGAGGCACCTGTCCCACCGTTCGCCGAGGCACCTGTCCCACCGTTCGCCGAGGCACCGCTCCCTGCGGAGGCCGCGCCCGTCCCGCATGCCGGTGGCTGACAT
Source organism: Mycobacterium sp. C31M (assembly GCF_053345865.1). Taxonomy (NCBI): domain Bacteria; kingdom Bacillati; phylum Actinomycetota; class Actinomycetes; order Mycobacteriales; family Mycobacteriaceae; genus Mycobacterium; species Mycobacterium sp. C31M. The sequence goes on from NZ_JBKFAX010000004.1 coordinate 100,421, forward strand.
GTTCGGTCGGCGAAAGACTCAGAACAACAAGAAAGCTGATGAGGATATGAACATCACCGAGTCGCCCGCAGAGAGCGAATCAGCGGACGTCGACGACACTGCCGATGCCGAGTCGACCAGTGGCGCTGCCGACAGTGAGGAGGCCGGTGTCCGCGATGCCGACGAGACTGCGAAGGAGCGGACCGAGCCCAAGAGGCGGAGTATCTCCCTGTCTCTGCGCGGCCTATCGATCGGGTTGCTGATTGCCGTCTTGGTGGCGGCGTTGGGCGTGATGACGTGGTTGTACATCGGCGCGAACCGCGAAGCGGCCCAACAGGTCCAGCAGAATCGCGACAACCAACACGCCGAGCAGGTAGCGCTCGACTACGCTGTACGTGCGGCCGTCATGGATCACAAGGATCTGGCGCCATGGAGGCGAGCATTGGTCGAGGGCACCACCCCTGAGCTCGGTAAGAAGCTTACCGATGCCGCGACCGCGATGGAGCAGATCTTGATTCCCCTGCAGTGGTCGTCGACAGCCGAACCCATTGCCGCCAAGGTGAGATCGCACGACAACGGTGTCTACATTGTCGACGCCTTCGTCAGTGTGATGACCAGCACCGTCCAAACTCCCGATACCCTTCAATCGACCGCGACCTATGCCGTGACGATCAATCCTGCCGATGGCTGGAAGATTACCGACGTGGGTGGCATCGGACAGGTGGTAGGGGAGAAATGAGACGTCGCTTCCGGTTGGCAGTTCTCGGACTCGGGACTGCTGTCGGACTCAGCGTGGCGTCCGGCATCGCCGGAATCGGTGTCGCCAATGCCGGTGCCGATTCGTACATCGAGAAGCTCCACGAAGGCGGTATCAATACCCCACGCGGTGAGTATGAGCTCAAGGAATGGGGCTACGCGGTCTGTGCACTACGGGCGCGGGGAAAGACCCCGCGGCAGTGGGTGGAAGAAGCCATCTACGAGTCGGCACTGCATCCGCCTTACGGTCTGACCGAACAACAGGCCAACTTCATCGTCGACACCGCAATCAGGGAACTGTGCGACGATCCCGACGGGCCACCCCCGTACGAACCGAATCCTTAAGCGGATCAATCGCCTTCGTCCACCGACAGCGGGTCAGAGAGGTGGGCGGGTCGCAAGGCCTCGGCTGGGCGGACTCGCTCCGGAGGTGGCTGATGGCAGATTCGCGGACGATCAGGTACCCGCTGGGGCCTCGATCTTCGTGATGCGTTGGTAGGCCGCAACGACTCGCTCGGCGCGATCGACAACCGGCTTGTCGATCATCTTTCCGTCGACCACGGCGACAGCTCCGCCGGCGCGCGCGGCCGCGAGAACGCGCTGCGCCCAACCGAACTCGGATTCACTCGGTGAGAAGTGCTGGTTGACGACCGGTACTTGACGGGGATGGATACAGAGTTTGCCGGTGAAGCCCAGTTCGCGGCCGTAGGCCGAGTCGGCGATGATGTCTGCCGAGTCCAGAGATGTCGTGACGCCATCGATCGGACCTGACATCCCGGCTGCAGCGGCGGCCATGACGAGCCGTCCCCGTGCATACGCGAGCGCGGCGCGCGAGGCGGGGTCGACCCCGAGTTCGGTCGACAGATCGACGTTGCCGAGGGCCAGACGGACCACCTTCGGCACAGCGGCGATTTCGTGGGCCGCCTGTATACCGCGAGGAGTCTCGATCAAGGCGATGATCCGTGCCTCGGAGCAGAGGCGGTCAGCTACGCCTGCAACCGCGTCAGCGGACTCGGCCTTGGGCAAGACGAGCGTGGCATCGACCGCACACAGGGCTTCCAGTTCGGCGGTGTGCCGGTAACTGCCGACTCCGTTGATCCGCACAGCTGCGCGCCCGCCGGTGGACAGCCAGCCGATCACGTGCGCCAATGCTTGTTCTTTGGCAGCCGGCGCGACGGCGTCTTCCAGATCCAGGATCACCTGATCGGCCCCGGCGGCAACAGCCTTGCCGAAGCGGTCGGCCCGGTCGCCGGGTACAAAGAGCAAGCTCCGCGCGTGCAGGGCCGCTGAGTGCCGGCTCATGCCAGGACCGCGCTGAAGGTCCAGTCCAGCACCGGTTGTTCTGCTCCGCCGCCGGAGTTCGCGTCGGCCGTCACCCGCAGACGGGCCAGTCCACCCCCGTTCGGAAGGGGATCCAGTCCCTGGACGGTGACCACCGAGGTGATGCTGTCGTCTTCGTGCACCGGGCCGACATGATCGCAACCGGCCCAGCCGCTGACTGTCACCATTGCCGGCAGGGCGCGGACCGTTTGATTCAGGGCCAGGCCGATCGTGTGGCCGCCGTAGACCAGACGGGCACCGCCCGCTGCGGCCGCGTCGTGATGGACTTTCGCGAGGTTGCCGGTCAGCCGAGCCAACTCCGGGGCCGACGAGACCACTTCGGCCCCTTCGACAATCCAGGACTGCCCCTCGTGTAGATCCGCGAAGTGTGGGCCGGACACGAGGTCTTTGAAACGGCTGAGATTCCAGTCGGAGATACCCGCTGTCAGGTCGGCGAGCGCTGACTGACGGCCGATGGCGGCGAGGTCGTCGCGCGGTGCCGCGGGGGCGTCGCCCGAGGACATCGGCAGCATCGCGCAGCGCCAGTATTCCAACACAACACGGCCGTCTTGGTCGGTGGTCACGATGTGCAGCGCGGCCAGTCCCGTCGGTTGCCTGTCGGCACGGCGAGTGTTCGCCTTGAGTCCGTCGACGGTGGTGACCGTGGAGAGGGTGTCACCGATCACCGGGTATCGCCGAAATGCCAAACCACGGTAGAACAGGTTGGCCTTGACGTGTTGGGTCACCGTCGTCGATTGGCCGATGGACGTATCCCACACCACGGCCGGCGGGACCAAACGCTTGCGTCCGGTCACCTCTTCCGCGAGCGTGTCGTCCAGGAACAGCCGGAGCCGGTTGCCGACGATTGCGCGGTGGGACGCCACCAGGCCTTCCGTAAGGGTGACCGCAGGAGAATCCGCGAACACCAAGCCGACCTTGAGTTCGTCAAAATAAGGCCCACGCACACGGGTGGTCACGACTGTCATGCTGCTCCAAGAGGTTGTCCGCTGAACAATTCGCAAGAATGATACGGCCAAATATCCGCGCTGAATACGCAAGTGACGTAGGACTTATTGCCTGTCGCAGGCATCTCGCTCATGTAGTAGAGTCAATTGGCCGTACATTTAAACACCTGACCATGGGGAGTCCATCCTGATGCAACCGCTCGCCGGCATCACCGTCGTGAGTTTGGAGCAGGCGGTCGCTGCTCCGTTCGCAAGTCGCCAGCTCGCAGATCTCGGCGCGCGGGTGATCAAGATCGAGCGTCCTGATGGAGGCGATTTCGCGCGTAACTACGACGAGACAGTCCTCGGCGAGTCGAGCTACTTCGTCTGGCTGAACCGGTCGAAGGAGTCATTGACACTTGACGTCAAGAGTTCCGCGGGCTCAGAAATCCTCCACAAGCTGCTTGCTGATGCCGACGTCCTGCTCAACAACCTGGGTCCGGGTGCGATGACTCGGCTCGGCCTGGACTCGGTGACCCTTGCCGGAAGTTATCCGCAGCTGGTGCATGCCACCATCTCCGGTTTCGGTACCACCGGTGACTGTGCTCACCGCAAGGCCTACGACATGCTCGTCCAAGCCGAGGCCGGCCTGATGTCGATCACCGGGGAGCTCGAACGCGGTGTCCGGGTTGGGATCTCGGTGGCGGACATCGCCGCGGGAATGTACGCCTACTCGGGTATCCTGACCGCCCTGCTGCACCGGGCCAATACCGGTGTGGCACTGCCACTCGAGGTGACCCTCTTCGAGGCGCTGGCCGAATGGATGGGCAATCCGGCGTACTACACCATGTATGGCGGCGTCGCTCCGCAGCGAGTCGGCGCAGAGCACGCCAGCATCGCCCCATATGGCCCATTCACCACGGCCGAGGGACACACGATCGTCCTGTCCGTGCAGAGTCCCCGCGAGTGGAAGGCATTCTGCCAGGAGGTCATGGCCGATCCGCAGCTGACGACATGCGAATCGTTCTCGACCAACGCCCGGCGTTGCGCGAACCGGGCCAAGTTGAACGCTGCGGTCGCCCGGCGTTTCGCCGAGCTTTCGACCGCCGAGGCATCCGCCGTATTGGAGAAAGCATCGATCGCCCACGCACGAGTGAATTCCATGCAGGAATTCACCGAGCATCCCGCACTGTCGTCACGCGGGCGCTGGACGACAGTCGGGTGTCCAGGCGGTGAGATCCGGGCTCTGATCCCGCCAGTGACCCTCGGCGGTGTCGAGGCGCGGATGGATCCGGTGCCGGCGATCGGCCAGCACACCGACGCCATCCTCGCCGAGCTCGGTTACTCCGGGGACGCCATCGCCGACCTGCGCGCCGCCGGCGCGCTCTGACCGCACAGACATCGTTACGTGACAGAGGAAAGGCAGCACGATGACAGTGTTGAACAACGAAGAACAGATGCTGGTGAAGGTGGTGCACGACTGGGTCAACAGTGAGGTCAAACCGGTTGTGCAGCAGATGGAACACGCCAATGAGTACCCCGAGCGCCTCATCGAGGAGATGAAGGAACTCGGCATCTACGGACTGGCGATCGGCGAAGAGTACGGAAGCGCACCGGTGTCCATGCCGTGTTACGTGGAGGTCACCGCCGAGCTTGCTCGGGGCTGGATGAGCTTGGCCGGCGCGATGGGCGGCCACACCGTCGTCGCAAAGCTGTTGTCGCAGTTCGGCACAGAGGAGCAGAAGCAGCGCTATCTGCCCAAGATGGCCACCGGCGAGATTCGTGCAACGATGGCACTGACGGAGCCGGGCGGCGGCTCCGACCTGCAGGCCATGCGCACAACTGCCACGAAGGACGGTGAGGAGTTCGTCGTCACCGGTTCGAAGACGTGGATCAGCAACGCCCGCCGTTCGCAGCTGATCGCCCTCCTCTGCAAGACCGATCCGACCGCTTCGCCGGCGCACCAGGGGATATCGGTGCTGCTGGTCGAACACGGTCCGGGGCTCACAGTGTCCCGCGACCTGTCCAAGCTCGGCTATAAGGGTGTCGAGGCTTGTGAACTGGCATTCGACAATTACCGGGCGCCGATTTCGTCGGTGTTGGGCGCCGTGGAGGGCAAGGGCTTCGGCCAGATGATGAAGGGGTTGGAGACCGGTCGCATCCAGGTGGCGGCACGAGCGCTCGGCGTGGCGCAGGCGGCGTTCGATGACTCGCTGGCCTACGCCCAGGAGCGCGAGAGCTTCGGCAAGCCGATCTGGAAGCACCAATCGGTCGGGAACTACCTGGCGGACATGGCCACGAAATTGACGGCAGCGCGTCAATTGACGATGTACGCGGCCGAACTCTATGACAGCGGCGCGCGGGTTGACATGGAAGCGGGGATGGCCAAGCTGTTCGCCTCGGAGGTGGGTATGGAGATCGCGCTCAACGCGGTCCGCATTCACGGCGGCTATGGATACTCCACCGAGTACGACGTGGAGCGTTACTTCAGGGACGCCCCGCTGATGATCGTCGGGGAGGGGACCAACGAGATACAACGCAACGTCATCGCTGCTCAACTCGTCGCGCGGTGTCGTACTCGCTCATGATCGCCCTCGGTAGGCTAGTTCGTCTGCGCTAACCTGCGAAATGAGCGAGGGCCAGCTCCGCGTGACGTCGAACAGTTCCAGCACCTCCCGCGATCGCGCGGCAAGTGGGCCATCTGCTTCGCGCGGCAAGTGGGCTGCTTACCCGGTCCTCGCAGACGAACTGCGGGCCGCGATCCGCCTTCAGGAATACTCACGCACGCGACAACTACCCACCGAAGCCACCCTTGCGTCGGAACACAGCCTCAGCCGTCAAACAGTCCGTCGAGCCTATCTGGAGCTGGTCACCCGAAGGCTTGTCGCTCGGATTCCCGGGCGTGGCACGTTCGTGGCGGATACCGAGCTGAAATACCTACCACTGTTCGGCTCCCGGGAAGACCTCATGGGCTTGGCCGCCGATACAACGGTCGAAATCGTGCGTCCGCTCGGGCGGAAGGTCGACGTAGAAGCGGCGGCGCGCCTCGGGCTGGACAACGACATTGTCCACACCGTGAGCTATGTGCGATCGCATCAAGGTATACCGTTCGGTCGGACTACCGTGAGCCTTTCTCCTGCGGTAGCGTCGCTGCCCTGAATTCGTCGAGCTGGAAACTCCCAAGCCGCTGACTGTAAATCGGCCTCTTGGAGAACCGGCTTGCGGATCCCATCGCCGAAGCTCGGCAGATGATATCGGCCATCGCGGTCGATGATCGGATAGTCGAGGTTCTCGGCTGCGAACTGGGCAGGCCGATCCTGCGTATCGACCGAGTGTTCGTCAGTGCAGCGGGCGAACCAGTCGAGCTCTCGGTCGGCGGCCCGACCGGCCGGCCGGACCGCGAAGTTGGTCGTCAAGATCGCGGCCGACATCTGGCTGTAGTTGCCGGATCTCGGCTGCAGCCGGTTCAGGCCGTGACCGTGATCGCCTGCACGGGGCACATGCCGCGAGCCTTCATCACCTTCTCCCGTAGCTCCTCGGAAGGCTGCTCCTGGAGCACGGTGAGCGTGTCGTCGTCCCCGACCTCAAAGACCTCCGGGGCGGCGCCCATACACAGCGCGTGACTCTCGCACGCTGTCCAGTCGACGCTGATCTTCATTCGAATCTTCCTCCGCCCATGGTGCACCTTCGATAATATATTATGGTACATCGAGATCTGATGTGCGCTGCGGGCAAGGGATCCCTTCGGGAGAGGGGGAGATGGCGAACGCAGAAAGTAATGCAGGGTCCGTGGCGGCTGTGACGTGGTACATCTTGCCAGAAAGCCGCATGATATATAATGTTTTATCTTGGAAGGAGGTAACCCCTATGAAACCGCTCAGGTCCCTACTTTTCGTTCCCGGTCACCGGCCCGGATGGGTGGACAAGGCCGTCGCCAGTGGCGTCGACGGAATCATCTTGGATCTCGAGGATTCGGTGCCCGATGGCCTCAAGGCCGAAGCTCGGACGGAGGTGGCGCGGTCGATCAGTCGGCTGACCGAGCAGGGTTCGCCGGTTGCCGTATACGTCCGGATCAACCCGCTCGACACCGGCCTGAGCGGCGATGATATCGAAGCCGTTGCCCGGCCCGGTCTGAATGGGCTTGCACTGCCGAAGCTTTCGGGTCCCGCCGACATCATCCGCTACGACGCGTTGCTGACACACTTCGAGGCGCGCGGCGGCCTGGAAGCCGGATCGGCAGAGTTCATCTGCAATCTGGAAACAGCCGAGTCGTACGCGACATGCGAACAGATCGCGGCCGCGTCCCCTCGCGTCGCCACGCTGTTCGCCGGGACCGCGCGTGACGCCGACGTGTCCCGTTCCATCGGCTTCCGATTCACACCCGAGGGGCAGGAGACGCTGTACCTGCGCAGTCGCGCCGTGCTCGCCGCGCGGGCCAACGGGCTCGAATTCCCGCTCGTCGGGGTCTGGCAGGACCTGACCGATATCGAGGGTGCCCGTCGCTTCGCCGAGTACAACCGCGATCTCGGTTTCCGCGGCCAGGTCCTCATCCATCCCTCACACGTCGCGATCGCCAACGAGGTCTTCAGTCCCACGCCGTTCGAAGTCAAGTTCTACGAGGGCATGGTCGATGCGTTCGTCGAAGCCGAGCGCGACGGGCGCGCGGCAATTGTCTACGAGGGCATGCACATCGACTACGCGCACATCAAGACCGCGCGGCAGGTGTTGGCCTTCCGCGACCAACTCGACCAATCCGCCACTCTGTCGGCTATCGGCAGCTGAAAGGACGTTATGCCCGGCCTCTATTTCGAAGAGTTCGAAACCGGTTTGGTGATCGAACACGCGTCGCGCCGAACGGTGACCGAGACCGACAACATTCTGTTTTGTTCGATGACGCTCAACCTCGCACCGCTGCATCTTGATGCCGAGTATGCCAAGGACAGCATCTATGGCCAGCGCCTGGTGAACAGCTTGTTCATCCTGGGCTTGGTCACCGGGATCACCGTCCCGGACACAACACAGGGAACGACACTAGGGAACCTGGGGTTCGAAGAGGTCAAGTTCCCCAAGCCGGTATTCCACGGCGACACGATTCGCGTGCGCACCGAGATCACTGGAAAACGGGAATCGAAGAGCCGCAACGATTCTGGAATAGTGTTCTTTCGGCATTACGGCATCAACCAGCGTGACGAGATCGTATGTGATTGTGCACGTGCGGGTCTCATGCTCAAGAAGCCCTGATTCACACCCGACAAATGTCGTCGACATGCCCACGGTGGGGAGCCGGAATGTTTGCCGTTCCGCAGGATCCCGAATGGATCCCCGAACAGGCTCAACTGGAGCGCAGTCGGCTCCTTGCCGCGATGCGCTCCTGGGGGTTCCCGTCCCTTGAAGCGCTGCATCGCGCGTCGGTCGACGATGCCGACTGGTTCTGGCGAGCCGTGGTGGACGACTTGGACATCGGATTCACAGCACCGTTCCAGGCGGTACGGGACGCCTCCGCCGGCACCGCATTGCCGCAATGGTTCGTGGGTGGACGGTTGAACGTGTTCGACCTGTGCTGCCATCGGCATGCGGCGGGCGAATACGCCGGAAAGCCGGCGGTGGTCTTCGAGGGCGACGACGGCCGCAGCCGCCAACTCACGTATGCCGAACTCGACGAAGAAGTGACCCGCTTGGCCGCCAACCTGATCGCCCGCGACATCGGGGCCGGAGACCGGGTGGTGTTGTTCCTCCCGGTCGTCCCCGAAGCCGTCGTCGCGTTCCTGGCCTGCGCGGCGATAGGTGCGATCTCGGTGCCGGCGTTCACCGGCTACGGCGCGGAGGCGCTCGCGATCCGGTTGCAACAGTCCGAAGCCAAAGCCATGGTGACGGCCGACACGACGACACGGCGTGGAAAAACCGTGCGGCTCAAGCAGGTCGCCGATGAGGCGATGCGAGCCGCACCGGCCGTCGACCTTTGCGTGGTGGTGGCTCACACCCAAGACCCGGTAGAGATGCGGGCGGACCGTGACGTCTATTGGCACGACCTGGATTCCAGCCTGCCGCCGGTCCCGGTCGTCGATGTAGAGAGCAACGAAGCACTGACGATCATCTACACCTCGGGTACGACCGGCGCGCCGAAGGGGATCGTGCACTCGCACGCGGGATTCGCCGTCAAGGCGGCTGTCGACTTCGCCTACGGATTCGATATCCACCCCGACGACGTGATCGCGTGGACGGCAGACATGGGGTGGATGCTCGGCCCGTTGCTCATCATGGGTGGCCTGCAACTCGGCGCGACGATCGTGCTGGTAGAGGGCGTTCCTGACCATCCCGAACCGACCCGGTTGTGGGACCTCGCCGAGCGGCACGGGGTGACCTTCCTCGGCATCGCCCCGACCGCGGCGCGCCTGCTCAAGAGGATCGGCGCCGTGCCTGCCCGTCCGTTGACGTCGGTACGCGCGTTCGGGTCGACGGGCGAGGCCTGGGACGACATCACCTGGCGCTGGCTGTTCGACGAGGTCGGTGGTGGGCGCCGGCCGATCGTCAACTACAGCGGCGGGACCGAGACCGGCGGCGGAATCCTGGTCAGCTACCCCTTTCTCCCGGCTACCGCATCGAGCTTCAACGGCCCGCTGCCCGGTATGGACGTTGCGGTGCTGGACGACAACGGCCGACCGGTGACCGGCGAGGTCGGGGAACTCGCCGTGCGCAATACCTGGCCGGGTATGACCCACGCGTTCTGGCGGGACACCGACCGTTACCTGAAAACGTACTGGTCCCGATGGGATGGCATCTGGGTGCACGGCGACCTGGCCAGCATCGATCCTGATGGCACCTGGCGCGTGCACGGACGCTCCGACGACACGATCAAGGTCTCAGGCCGGCGAATCGGGCCTGCCGAGGTCGAGGCTGCACTGCTGCGTGACCCGCGGATCGTCGAGGCCGCCGTGATCGGCATGCCGGACGAACTGCGGGGACAGCGGCTCGTGGCCTTCGTGGTCCCTCGCGACGACAGCGTGACAGCAGGAGCGTTGTCCGAGCAGGCAATCCAGAATGTCGGCAAGTCGTTCGCACCGACACTGCACGTCGTGCGGGGCCTCCCGAAGACGAAGAACGGAAAAATCATGCGTCGCGTCATCCGGTCGCGACATCTCGGGGAAGAACAGGCCGATCTCTCGGCCCTCGACCCGTCCATACCGATCGACGATATTCCAACCTATGAGAAAGCAGGCACGTCATGACCGACCCGGGTGACCTCGAGCTGATCCGCAAGAGCGCCGGCGACCTAGCGCGCAGATTCGACCTGGAGTACTGGCGGGACAAGGACAAGAACCACGCCTACCCGTGGGAATTCGTCAACGCCTTCGCCGAAGGCGGCTGGCTCGGCGCCATGGTGCCGACGGAATACGGTGGTTTGGGCCTGGGGCTGACCGAATCCGCGATCATGCTGCACGAAGTCGCCGCATCGGGGGCCGGCACCTCCGGTGCGTCGGCCGTCCACTTCTACATCTTCCCACCCGGCCCCATCATCCGGCATGGCTCGGAGGAGATGAAGCGCAAGTACCTCCCGGAGATCGCTGCCGGCAAGTTGCTGATGGCCTTCGGCGTCACCGAACCCAACGCGGGGGTCGACACCTCCCGGATCACCACCAAGGCGACCAGGAAAGACGGTGGTTGGGTTATCAACGGGCAGAAGACGTGGATCACCAACGCCCAGAACGCCAAGCGCATCCTGGTGCTGGCACGGACCTCGCCGCGGTCCGAGGAGCGCCCGATGGACGGCATGACTCTGTTCTTCGCCAACTTCGATCGCGAGCGAATCACGGTGCGCGAGATCGAGAAACTCGGCCGGTCGGCGATCGACTCGAATGAACTGTTCATCGACAACCTCGAGGTGTCCGACGACGAGGTCGTCGGTGAGGTCGGCAAAGGCTTCTACTACCTGCTCGACGGGCTCAACCCGGAACGCATCGTCGTGGCTGCGGAGCAGGTCGGACTCGGCCGTGCCGCCTTGGAGATCGCCACGAAGTACGCCAACGAGCGGGTCATCTTCGATCGGCCGATCGGCAAGAACCAGGCGGTCGCCCACCCACTGGCCGATTCCTGGATCCGGCTGATGGCCGCGGAGCAGATGGCGATGAAGGCCGCGGCACTGTTCGACGCCGGCGAATCCTGCGGCCCGGAGGCCAATGCCGCGAAGTTTCTGGGCACGGAGGCCGGTTTCCAGGCCTGCGACCGCGCCATGCAGACACTCGGCGGATACTCCTATGCCAAGGAGTATCACGTGGAACGGTTCTGGCGTGAGTCCCGCCTGCTGAAGATCGCGCCGGTTTCGCAGGAGATGGTGCTCAACTTCATCTCCACCAAGGTGCTCGGGCTGCCGAAGTCATACTAGAGGCCGTGACTGGCCCACTGAGCGGACTGAAGATCGTCGCCCTGGCTGGATTGGGCCCGGGCCCTTTCGCCTGCATGCTGCTCGCCGACATGGGAGCCGATGTCGTCCGGGTGGTGAAGCCGGGCGATACCGGTTCTCGGTATTCGCCACCGCCCGAACAGGACGTGGTGAACCGCGGTACCCAGTTCGTCGTGGTAGATCTGAAATCGGCTGCGGGCGTAGAACAGGTGCTGCGACTCGCCGCCCAGGCGGACGTGTTCATCGAGGGATTCCGGCCCGGTGTCATCGAGCGGATGGGCGTCGGGCCGGAGGTCCTGCACCGTGCGAACCCGGGCCTGGTCGTGGCACGGCTGACGGGATACGGGCAAGACGGCGCGTTGATGCGCAAGGCCGGCCACGACATCAACTACGTCGCCCAGTCCGGTGTCCTGCACATGCTCCGGCCTGCCGACGGTCCGCCGGTGCCGCCGCTGAATCTCCTCGGGGACTACGGCGGAGGCGCCGTGGCGGCGCTCGGCATCGTGGCCGCCGTGCTGCAGGCCCGCATGACCGGGATCGGCCAGGTTGTGGACGCGGCGATGATCGACAGTGTTGCGATATTCGGCGCCAAGCTCCAGGGTTTGCGTGCCGCTGGGCTTTTCGGTGACGTCCCGGGCAGTAGCTTCCTTGCCGGCGGCGCTCCCCATTACCGCGCGTATGAGTGCGCTGACGGCCGGTATCTGGCAGTCGGGGCACTGGAACCGCAGTTCTACGCGGCCTTCCTGGACGGCCTCGGGGTCGACGTCGCCGGCTTTCCCGACCGGAATGAACCTGCCGCGTGGCCGGACCTGAGTGCTGCTATCGCCGAGGTGATGGTCACGCGATCCCGCGACGAGTGGCTCCGGATCTACGACGGCACCGACGCGTGTGTCAGCCCGGTTCTCACGTACGACGAGGTCGCCGCGGACCGGCACAACGAGGCACGCGGGCTCTACGAAGACGTGGAAGGCGTCCTGCACCCGGCGCCCGCCCCGCGGTTCGACAGGACACCCTCACGGCGGCCGCAACCCTCGTCGAGGACGCCCAGCGACGTCGAGGCGATCGTCAAGCAGTGGGAACGGCACCCGCGGGGCCGTCATATCTCGTATAATATATAATCGTGCGGGTCTGATGATCATGTGCACTCTGCTGCACGTCGAGATGAAGAGGTTTCGCGGTGGCCGATCGAGAAGTTGACGTTGTCGTTGTGGGTGCCGGGGTAGCCGGTGCCGCAGTGGCCCTTGCCGCCCACCGGGGCGGGGCGGAGGTCCTCGTTCTCGAGAAGCAGACCCCTGAGCGACACACACCCAACGTACGCATGTCCGGCGGGTGGGTGATGACCTTCACCGACGCGGCCGGTGGCCGTGACTATCTCGCGGGCTGCAGCGGTGGGATCGTCGATGAGGCACTCTTCGAGCCGTGGGCCGAACGGGCTGTGCACGTCGAGAAGTGGCTGGAGGACCTCGGCGTCTCACTGGAGCTCGCCGATCCCGAGACATGGGGACTGAGTCGCGGTCGTGGCGGTGCGCCGACCTGGGCCGAATTCCCCAATGTCGCAGGATCATCGTCGGTCCGGGCCGGCCAGGCGTACACCACGCTGCCCGCTCCCTTCGCCGGGGCGGGCCATCAGATGAAAGCCACCGGCAAGGTCACCGCCGGTGAGGCCATCTATCGCGGTCTCATGCACGCCTTGCTGAAGGAGGAAATCGAGATCTCCTGGGGTACCGCACCCACCACGCTCATCCAGGACGCCGGGACGCCGGGCCGGGTGCGCGGTGTCGATGTCGGTGGGTCACAGATCCTGGCGCGCCGCGGAGTTGTGTTGGCCGCCGGTGGGTTCGGCGCGAACCCCGAGATGATCCGCCAGTTCCTCTCCGTGCCCAACACCAAGTTCTACGGAAACCCCGGCAACGACGGCAGTGGCATCAAGCTCGCCATGTCGGCAGGCGCCGATCTGGTGCACATGAACCGGATGGTCGGCCGGGGGATCGCTGCCTTCACCCTTGAAGATGGCCAGGAGATGGGCTTCATGGTCATCCTGCACGGCGGCGGTTATGTGCTCTGCGATCAATCGGGTAACCGGTACTGGGATGAGTACGACCTGGCGCAGCAGAGCCACGCGTTCTACTACCAGATGGAGCAGTTCGACCAGGACCGAGTGGGCTACACTCGCTCACCCTCCTATCTGATCTTCGACGAGCGACGGCGCTCCGCCGGTCCGATCACCTATCACGACCGCGGCGCATCGGCGTTCGGGATCTACGACTGGAGCATGGACAACCGGGCCGAGATCGATGCCGGCTGGATTGCGAGCGGGACCACCCCGGGTGCGGCGGCCGAGGCGGCCGGCATCGCTGACGGTCGCGCCGTGGACGCTGCCGTCGCCGCCTACAACGATGCGATCGCTGCTGGGACAACGGATCCGGTCGGGCGTCCACCCGAAACCATGATCCCGTTGGACCAGCCGCCGTACTACTGCCTCCCGCTGTACTGCGGAGGCCCGTACACCACCGGTGGTCCGCGGCGCGATGTGCTCGGCCGGGTGCTGCATGTCACCGGCGAACCCATTCCCGGCCTGTTCAGCGCGGGCGAGATGGGCCAGGCGGTGGGTCTGCTCTATCCGACATCGGGTGCGTCGATCACCGAAGCCATCTGTCTGGGCGAGATCACCGGCGAGTACCTGGCGGGGACGCAGCGGTGACGCAGCGATCGGGAGTGCCCGGCGACCTGTTCGACGTCTCCGGTCGCACAGTTCTGGTGACCGGCGGGACCAAGGGCATCGGACGCGCGATCGCCGAAGGCTTCGTCCGGGCCGGCGCGCACGTGATCATCTGTTCGCGCCACGCCGATGAGTGCGAGGGCGTCGCATCGGAGATGGCGCAGCACGGCCGATGCCAGGCGATACCAGCCGATCTCGGCACGGTGCAGGGTTGCCGGGACTTGGCCGCCGCGGTCGCACAGGAAGTCCCGAAGCTGGATGTCCTCGTCAACAACGCCGGGGCGATCTGGGTGGAGAAGCTGGCCGACTACCCTGAATCGGGCTGGGACAAGATCTATGACCTCAACGTCAAGGGTGTCTTCTATCTGGTCCAGGCCGTACTGCCGCTGCTGTACGCCGCGGCGGACCCGTCCCATCCCGCCCGCATCATCAACATCGGGTCGATCGACGCCTATCACGTTCCGGACCACGAGACCTACGCCTATTCGTCCTCCAAGGCGGCGGTCCATCACCTGAGCCGCCACCTCGCCGCCCGGCTGGCACCCGAGGCGATCACCGTGAACACCATTGCGCCGGGCCGGTTCCGCAGCCGGATGCTGGAGCGGGCGATCGAGAAAGAGGGTGAGAAGCCGCTGCTGGCTCCGATCCCGTTGAACCGCTTCGGGGAGGACGACGACCTGGCCGGCACGGCCATCTACCTTGCCTCGCGGGCCGGCTCCTTTGTCACCGGTGCGGTACTGCCCGTCGACGGCGGCCACTCGACGCTGCTGTAAGGCAGTAAAAGTAATGGCATACAACAAGATCCGAATATCCATCGATAAGGAGCCACCGTGCTGAACACGTACCGCGAGAAGTTTTCCGGCTTGAAGTTCGAGAACAACCAGCCCGGGGTTCTCGAGGTGATCTTCGACGGCCCGAACCTCAACGCGGTCACCGAGGTGACCCACGCGGACATTCCCGCGATCTGGCCCGTCATCGACCGCGATCCCGAGGTGCGTGCTGTCATCGTCCGAGGCGCGGGCAAGGCCTTCTCGGCCGGGGGAGACTTCGGTCTGATCGACCGCCAGATCGAGGATTACGGGTACCGCATGCGGATCATGCGTGAGTCGCGGGAACTGTTCTACAACATCCTCGGCTGCAGCAAACCGATCATCTCGGCGATCCACGGTCCCGCCGTGGGCGCGGGCCTGGTGGTGGCGCTGATGGCGGACATCTCGATCGCGGCTCACGACGCCCGCATCATCGACGGGCATACCCGCCTCGGAGTCGCGGCCGGTGACCACGCGGTGGTCTGGCCGCTGATGTGTGGGATGCCCAAGGCGAAGTATCTGCTGCTCACCTGCAAGGAGATCTCCGGGCAGGCGGCGGCCGATGCCGGGTTGGTCTCGCTGTCGGTTCCCAAGGAGGAACTGCTCGAGAAGGCACGCGAGATCGCCGGCGAACTCAGTAGCGGGGCGCAAGAGGCGATCCGATGGACCAAGTACTCGTTGAACCAGTGGTACCGCCAGAGCGGCCCGATCTTCGACGTGTCGCTGGGGTTGGAGTTTCTCGGGTTCGGCGGCCCCGAGGTCGTCGAGGGCGTCAGCTCGCACCGCGAGCGTCGGAAGCCTGTCTTCCCCACCGGGCTCGCGTCCGACCCATCCTCGGCAGAGAGCTGACCCGATGCCTCGGTCGCTCCCGGAGTTGCTGTTCGAGCCCCGCAGTGTGGTCGTGTACGGCGCGTCGTCGGACCCGGACAAGTTGTCCGGGCGCCCGCTCGACTACCTCAAGAAGTTCGGCTACCCGGGCCGGATCCTCGCGGTGAACCCACGCCGAGACGTCGTGCAGGGTGTCCCGTCCTACCGCTCGGTGAACGAGATTTCCGGTGAGATCGATCTGGCCGTCATCGTGGTGCCGGCCGAAGCAGTGCCCGACGCGATCGCCGCCTGCGCGGAGCGCGGTGTCGGTGCCGCGATCGTCTTCGCGTCCGGGTTCGCGGAAAGCGCAGACCGGGAACAGCTGCAGCGGCAGATCGCAAGCGCAGCCGGGGAGGGCGGCATGCGACTGCTGGGGCCGAACTGCCTGGGCGCGTTCTCCGAACCGCACCGGGCGTTCGCGACCTTCTCGACCGCCTTCGACGTTGAGGGCCGCCGCCCCGACAGCCCTATCGCCTTCGCCTCCCAGAGTGGCGCCGTCGGCACCTTCACCTACAGCGCGATGACGGACTACCGACTGGGTGTGCGCTACTTCGTCAACACCGGCAACGAGGCAGATGTCACCGCCGTCGAGGTGCTCACCGCGCTGGTCGACGCCGACGACATCGAGGTTCTCCTATGCCATATGGAGGGCTTCCGTGATCCGGCGGCATTGGACGATCTCGCGAGCCGCGCTGTCGCCGCGAACAAACCGTTCATCGTCCTCAAGGCCGGCCGAACCGCCGTAGGACGCCGCGCCATCGCCGCGCATACCGCCAGCCCGGGCGGAGACGATGCCGAGTTCGACGCAATTCTCCAGCGGCATGGCGCAATTCGGGTCGCCGGGATGGAGGAGATGGCCGATACCGCCCTCATCTTCGCCGCCGGCCGGCGGCCGAGGGGGCGCAGGGTCAGCATCGTCACCCTCAGCGGCGGGGCCGGAGCACTCGCCGCGGATGCGGCAACCGACGTCGGTCTCGTGGTGGAAGGGTGGGGCGAGGTCCCGCGAGACAAACTTGCGGACCGATTGCCGTACTTTGCATCCACATTGAATCCGGTGGATATCACTGGCGCCATGATCAACGACGTCGGCATCCTTGACGCTGCCCTCGACGTGGCGTGTGCCGCCGACGAGACTGACATGGTGCTCCTGGTCCTGGGTAATGCCGACAAGGCGGCACCTCGGGTGATCGAGACGGTGCACAGGGCCTGGCAGCGCACCGACAAACCGTTCGTGGTCGCCTGGACGGGCGGCTCGGGCGAGGCACGCAGCGATCTGCTGGCGCTCGGTATCCCGACCTACTCGGATCCGCTGCGCGGCGTCCGAGCGCTGGGACTGCTCACGCGGTTCAGTCTGCTCGCCTCCAACCGAAGGTGAGGGGCTCTGTGCTAGTCCCGCGCGAGGTCGGCGGTGCCGTTCGTCGTCCGCTTGGCGGCGGCGAAGGTGCCGAGCTTGTCCAGGTTCTGCACCACGAATTCGCCCTCCTGCAAGATGTGGTCCCGCATCAGGATGCGGGCCGAGCGGGCGTCCCGGGTGCGGAGGGCGTCGACGATCTCCGGATGGATGTCCACGGTGGCGTCGACCTGGTCGGAGAAGGCTGCGTAGAAACGGTTCGGGAGGTAGCGCACGATGGTGCCCAGCAGCATGGCCAGGCGATGCGAGTCGGCCGACCTGTTGATCAGCCGGTGGAACTCGTGCCCGAGTCGTTCCAGGGTGGCGGCGTCGCCGGCCTTCACCGCGCGTCGGTGATCGGCATTCAGTTGCTCGAGGCGCTCGATGTCAGCGTCGCTGATTCGCTTCGCGGCGCGGGCCGCCAGCTTGCCGGCGATCAGGGCTTGCACCCAGAAGAGATCCTTGACGTCCTGCCGGGAGAACGCGGCCACCACGAACCCTCGTCGAGGCAGCTGTTCGACCAGACCCTCGCCCCGTAGGATGAGCAGACCCTCGCGGACCGGTGTATTGCTCACCCCGAGTGCGGCTGAGATCGGTTCCAGGCGCAGGAATTCGCCCTGTTTGATCTGACCCGACAGAATGAGTTCGCGAAGATAAGCGGCAACCTCCTGGGGAAGCTGCTGGTGCTGATCGGCTCCGGTGCCGGGCGGCGAAACTCGGACCATCTGTGATCTCCTAAGGCGGTCCAAAGTCAGAACGGCGCATAATGTGTGATCCGCGAACGAGAGCGTTGCGCCGATGCAGCGACTTGTCCATTTTGCGGCTACATTATCGAATATAGTGTATCAGAATCGCTAGATCGCACAGCAGAATCCCAGGGACACGCTGTGTCAAATTCGCGGGCCTGCCTCGGGGCGCTGCTTCGCGGGCTTTGAAACATGTAGGTGTCGAGAGGCGTAGCCGAGAGAACGGCCTGTTCGAGTTAATGGGCCGTACAAAGTTGGGCCCTCGGGTAACCTCGCCGGCCGCGGGACCTTAATATATTGTATTTCCAGGACCATTGACACTCCCCGAGATATGGCCGTACATTAGCTAGAGGTCACGCCTTCGAAAGGGGTTAGATCATGACTATTGGCCAGGCGCAGGATTTGCTCATTCAAGCCAATGAGCTGCCGTGGCAGGAGTACGGCCCGGGAATGTCGATCAAGGTTCTTCGGGTGAGCGAGGAGACGGGCGCGTGGACCTGCCTGTTGAAGATGGAGCCGGGATCGGTGTTCACCCGACACTTCCACAAGGGCGCCATCGACATGTACGTGCTGAAGGGTGAGCTGAAGTATCGCGCCGGCGTCGTCAAGGAGGGTGGCTTCGCCTACGAGCCGCTGGGCGTCCTGCACGAGGCGACGAACGTCGACGTCGAAACCATCATCTACAGCCACCTCTATGGCGCCCTTGAGTTCATGGACGATGACGACAACGTCATCTTCATTTTGGACTGGGCCTGGGCGAAGGACTACATCGCGGCCGCGACTGCCGTCGAGTCCGACGGCCGGCTTTCCGAGATCAGCTACCAGCGGCAGGATGCGCTCCAGGGTTAGTGGGTCGACTATCTCTCCTAACGAGAATGCTTGTGGACCAAAGGATTTGGTGTTGAGGGTGGTCGACTCTCGCCGTCGGCGACTGCAACTCATCGGCTTGGGCGGCGGCGTGTCGTCCTCCAGGGAAACAAGCACCCGGGCGGGCATCGCGCCGACTCCGGCGTATCTGCATCAAATGACATCCGCCCGGATCGGTGGGCGCCCGACGGAGCCAAGGCAGGCACGACAATAATGATGTTGCGCGAGGGGCAGGTCGCCGTGGTCACCGGCGCGGCGGGCGGGATCGGTCTGGGGATGGCAAAGGTGTTCGCCAGACGCGGCCTGAACGTCGTCATGGCCGATGTCGAGGAACGGGCCTTGGCGGCAGCGGCCGCAGACGTCGCGTCGGCAGGCGTGACCGTGGAGTCGGTGGTGACCGATGTCAGCGACAGAGACCAGGTGTTCACATTGGCGCGCAAGACATTTGACGTATTCGGTCATGTCGACGTGCTATGTAACAACGCTGGGGTGTTCTGCGGTCTGTTGCCGGCGTGGGAACTGGACGACTCGGATTGGCGCTGGACCGTCGACGTCAACCTCTGGGGCGTGATCCACGGCATACAGGCCTTCATGCCCCGGATGGTGGAGCGCGGATCGGGCCATATCGTCAACACCTCTTCGTTGACCGGTCTGAGTCCGGTTCCTTTCAACGCGCCGTACAATCTCACCAAGTACGGCATCATCGGGCTCTCCGAGACGCTTCGTCTGGACCTCGACAAGACCGGTGTCGACATCGGGGTGACGGTGTTGTGCCCGGGCTATGTCCCTACCGGCATCGGTACTGCCGACCGGAATCGGCCGGCAGAGCTCACCCCGCAAGCGCGGGCCGGCGGCGATCCGTTTCTGTTCGGCGGCGACAAGGATCGCGCGGAGTCGGCGAAGCACGCCGATCTGTCGACTGCGCCGCCGACGCAACCGGAGGATGTGGGGCGCATGGTTGTTGGCGCGATCGAGACGAACACGCTGTTTCTGGCGACCGGTCCGGATGTCGCCGAGGCCGCGCGGTCGCGGACCAAGCGGCTTTTTGCAGACATCGACGGGTGGCAGGTCACCGACGTGGTAGCAGGAAAGGCGGAAATTTAAGTGCTGGAACAGGATTCGGGGACAAACGTGGCCCAGGACTTCAACATTTTTGACCCGCGATTCGCCGAGGACCCTTGGCCGACGCTGGCGAAGCTGCGGGGCACCTGCCCGGTTGCGCGCAGCGACGAACTCGGTGGCCACTGGGTGGTGACCTCGCACGAGATCGCCAACAAGGTGCTGGTGGACTGGCGGACCTTCTCAGCCGAGAGCGTGGGTATCGTCCCGCTGGAGAGCTTTCTGGGGCCCTTCATCCCGGCCGAAAGCGACGGTCCCGAACACACCCGATACCGGCGGATCCTGAACCCGGCGTTCTCCGCACGGCGGGTCCTGGAATTGGAGGATCGGATCCGGTCCTCGGCACGGGATCTGCTGCGCCCCATCGTGGAACGCGGATCCTGTGAGTTCATCGCGGATTTCGCAAGCCAGTTGCCGGCCTACGCATTCATGGCCATCATGGGCCTTCCCGCCGAGGACGTACCTCAGGTGCACCGGTGGCACGACGAATTCATGGCGGGCCTGGGACCGGACCCCGACATGCGCGAGTATGCGGAGAAGACCATGCTTCCGGCGTTCCTGGCGTACATGAACGACGCCATCGACGCCTGTGTCGCGGACCCGGGCCGCACCGGTCTGATGGCAGAGATGGTCTCGGTCCTCGATACCGAGGATGGGCTGACTCGCGACGAGATCGCTCGCCTCGGAATCATGATCATGTTCGCCGGATTCGGCACGACCGAGGCGTCGTTCGGCTTCATGCTGAATTACCTCGCCCAGCATCCGGATCAGCGGGCCAGGATCGTCGAGGATCCGTCGGTGCTGCCGGCCGCACTGGAAGAGCTCCTGCGATTCCATCCGATCGCGAACCCGGCGCGAGTGGTCAAACAGGAGGTCGAACTGGGCGGGGTCAAGCTCCAGCCCGGCGATCGAGTCCTGAACGTGCTGTACTCAGCGTCGCACGATGAGGCTCTTTTCGAGGATCCCGACACCGTTGACTTCGACCGCCCGAACAAGCGTCATCTGACGTTCGGCGCGGGCGAGCACCTATGTCTGGGGCGCCATCTCGCTCGTCTGACGCTCCGGGTCGGACTGGAGGAGATTCATCGCGTGATGCCGAACTACCGTGTGGCACAGGGGCATTCGATGCAGTTCCGGCTGGGTCAAGTTGCGGGTGTCACGCAACTGCAGCTCGAGATTCTTTCCTGACAGCGGAGGTCTGAACAGTGTGGTGGGAGAACGACGGCAGTAGGACATTCGCGAACGTGCTCGAGGACGTACCGATCCCCTTGGGCACCATCATCTCGGGGACGAGGGATCTTGCCGTTGTCGAGTTGGTGGCCACGGTGGGGTTCGACTTCGTCTGGCTGGACATGCAGCACGCCGCGGTGAGCATCGAGACCTTGGCCGACATGTGCCGGGTGGCGAGACTGGCGGGGGTGGTGCCCATCGTACGGCCGGACATGGTCAACGGCGACTGGGTCCACAAGCTGCTCGATGTCGGAGCTCAGGGGATCGTGTTCTTCGACGTTCGGACGGCGGCTCAGATCAAGGAGTATCGCGAGTGGGTGCGTCGGCCGGACGGAACTCAAGCGGCGCTGATCACCCAGATCGAGAGTCGCGAGGCGCTGGACAACGTGCGTTCGATCCTCGAAGAGGGACGGCCGGATATGGTGCAGATCGGCCGGCACGACCTCTCGACTGATCTTGGTGCGGCCGGCGACATGCGGGATCCATTGGTGCTCAATGCGATCGATGAGATCGTGAAGGCGGCAGGGGAGTTCGGGGTACCGGTGGCCGCAGGCGCTTACGGTCGGGAGGACGCCGAAGACCTGCTGGCCCGCGGCGTCCGGTGCCTGCACTACTCCAGTGATATCGGGCTGTTGCTGGCCGGTTACAAATCCGGGCTGGCCTGGCTCAAGGAATTGACCGAGGGCGCATCCCGATGACGGTCGGTACTGCTCAGTTGCTCGACGGCCTTGTGTTCCCCGAAGGCCCGCGCTGGCATGACGGCGAGTTGTGGTTCTCGGATATGTTCGACGGCAGGGTCTTTGCGGTCGACGAGCAGGGCCGTTCACGGGATATCGTCACCGTACCCGGGCGTCCGTCCGGACTGGGCTGGTTACCCGACGGACGGCTGCTTGTCATTTCGATGCAGCATCATCAGCTGCTGCGCCTCGATTCGTCCGGCCTACAATCAGTGGCCGATCTCGGCGCCCTGGTCACCGGTGAGCTCAACGACATGGTCGTGGACGCAAAGGGGACCGCCTACATCGGCAGCACCGGTGTGGATGCCACCGATCAGGCACAACTAGACGAATGGGCCGATACGGCGTTCGACGGCGAGGCGCCGGCCCGCGGAAACATCGTCGCGGTCAGGCCGGATGGTGAGATCCGTGTGGTCGCGGAGGCAATGAGCGGACCCAACGGGATGGTCATCACTCCGGATCAGAAGACGCTGATCGTCGCGGAGACCGCGGGGCACCGTCTGACGGCCTTCGACCTCGGCGCCGACGGGTCACTGTCGGGGCGCCGCGTATTCGCGGACCTGCCGGAGCGGATGCCGGACGGAATCTGCCTCGATGCGCAGGGATACGTCTGGGCCGGTTGTCCTTTCACGCAGGAATTCGTGCGGGTGGGTGAAGGGGGAGTGATCGCCGATCGTATCGAGTTGCCGGGTCGACTTGGCGTGGCATGCATGCTGGGCGGAGCGGATCGGCGTACCTTGTTCCTGCTCACCGCCGAAGCGACAGTGGAAGACCTGATGCAGGGCAAGTCCAAGGGTTCCATCGAGACCGTACGAGTGGATGTCGAGGGAGCCGGGACCCCTTAGACCCGGGACGTCGCCACCCGGCGGGCGAACCATCGAAAACTTTCTACATTTTATGTGATCTGAGATGAGACAGGGGTAAACTTCGTATATGACGCTTCTTGATGGCAAGGTTGCATTCATCACCGGTGTGGCACGCGGGCAGGGCCGCTCGCATGCCGTTCGGATGGCAGAGGAAGGCGCCGACATCATCGGTGTCGACATCTGCGCCGACATGAGCACCGTCCCGTATGCGCTGGCAAGCGAAGAGGACCTGGAGGAAACAGCTCGGCTGATCGAGAAGACGGGTCGTCGTTCCGTCCTCCGAAAGGCCGATGTACGCAGTTTGCCGGCGCTTCGGGCCGTCGCCGAGGAGGGACTCTCCGCCTTTGGGCATATCGACGTTGTCGTCGCCAATGCCGGGATCGCCCCGATGGGCGTCGCCGACACCGAAGAGGGCCGGATCGCGGTGTGGGACCAAGTCATCGCGGTCAATCTCACCGGTGTATGGAACACGGTGCTTGCGTGTGCGCCGTCGATGGTGGAGCGGGGTGAGGGTGGCTCGATCATCCTGGTCTCGTCCACTGCTGGACTCAAGGCGGTAGGCTATCCCGGGCAGATCGGTGGCGAGTCGTACGGAGCTGCGAAGCACGGGGTCGTCGGTTTGATGCGCCATTTCGCCTTGGAACTGTCCCCGGCAAGTATCCGTGTCAACACCGTGCACCCGGCCGGGGTGGCGACCCCCATGGTGATGAATCCCGCGATGGAGAAGTTTCTGGAGGACTTCGCCGAAGGCAGTTGGACGCCGAGCAATCTGCTGCCCGTGGAGATCCTGGAACCAGATGACATCAGCAACGCGGTGCTGTACCTCGGCTCGGACCTTTCGCGTTATGTCACAGGTGTGACCCTGCCGGTAGATGCCGGCTTCGTGGCCAAATAGCCACTGCGGATCTGAGAAGGAGTGCCTCACCAGTGAGGCGCTCCTTCTTTTTTGAGTTCTTCTTTGAGGCGATGCTGTTGAAGTGCAGCCGGTTTCGCCGGTCGGCGTGATGCGGCGTGTTCGAGATGATCACCACCCCAGCGCTGGAGACGCCGGAGCCTCAGGTCATCAAATCCCAGCCCGGCGGGATCGTCACGAGCGAACGATCGACCTCGTCGACCGAAGCCACGCCCAACAACCCGAGCGTCCGGTCGATTTCGTATCGGAAGTTCTCGAGCACCTGGCGGACACCGTCGTCGGCGGCCACGGCGAATCCCATGACGTATGCACGGCCGATCATCACCGCTCGCGCGCCGAGCGCGAGGGCCTTGACCACATCGGTGCCCTGCCGGATACCGCCGTCGACGAGCACCTCCGCAGCCCCGCCAACCGCATCGACGACCGCCGGGAGTGCGCGCAGCGTCGGAATCGTTCCGTCCAGCCCCATGCCACCGTGATTCGACACCACGACTGCGGCGGCGCCCTCATCGACGGCGCGGCGGGCATCGTCGGCGGTCACGATTCCTTTCGCGACGATCGGGCCGGCCCAGTTCTGCCGGACCCAAGCAAAGTCCTCCCATTCGGCGATCAACTTCGATTGCGGGCCGAGAGAACCGACCGCCTCGTTCACGACACCGAGCTGGAGTCCGTCGCGGACGAACCGATACGCCCATCGAGGCCGAACCATGAGCTCAGGTGCAAACTCCATGCAGTTCTTCAGGTTCATGCGAAACAGCGGGCGCCGCCGGGGAATGACGGGCGTATCCACGGTGATCATCAGGGCCTGGTAACCGCACCGAGCCGCTTGTTCGATGACGTTCTCCATGTGCTCGCGACCACGCGACATGGAGACGTGTTGCCACAGCGGTCCGGTTCCCGCCGCCGCGACCTCCTCGACGGAATGCCCCGAACTCATGCTCACGGCGCTGATGGTGCGGGCATCACCCGACGCGCGAGCAACCGCGAGGGCGCCCCGTGGATGCATAACGCGCAGGGCACCGACCGGGGCGGTGAGTAGCGGCATCGAAATCGGACAACCGAGGACCGTCGTTTGCAGGTTCCGGCCCTGTGGTGCCGACGCCGCGCGCGGGCGGAACATCACCTGGTCGTATACCGCGACGTTCTCTCGTGCGGTCACGCCGCGATCAGGGCCGCCGGCGGTCTCGTTGTAGAGCGTACGAGGGAGTCGCCGACGCGCGAGTCTCGCGGCATCTTCGTAGCTTTCGAACTGATCGCGGCGGCGCAGCACCGGCGCGGGCTTCGGGGACTCGAGGGTTCGCTCCATACCGACCTATTCGTTGACGATAATCACCTGGATTGGGCATCGTTACGCCGCGGCGCGCACGGCTTCACGGAAGAGAAATCACGGTCGCGCAGTCAACGTTGTATCTCGAGTCCGGCCAGGGTTCCTTCTTCGCGCCAATCGCTGAGCAACTGGAAAAAGGCCGTGCTACCCGCCGCGTAGACACCGGCCATGATTCCGTTGGCGTTGTCGATGTGGCCTTCGGAGTTGATGTAACCCGGCGTGCACGCCTCGAGGAAATTCGTCTGGCCCTCTACCGAGCTGTGAATCTCGGCCACCCAGGCGTCCTCCGCCTCCTGCGTGGGTTCGACCCACTTGAGGCCGCGCTCCCGAGCCTGCTCGATCACATAGCGCATGTGGGAGGTCTGCTCGTCGACGGCATGCGGATAGTTGAACGAGAGCCCACCTTGTGTGACCCCGACAAAGAACATGTTCGGGTACCCACGGCTGTGCAATCCGTAAAGGGTCCGTAATCCCTTGGCCCACTTGTCCGACAGCTCGAGGCCATCGCGACCGACGATGTCGAAGCCGATCCGTTCCACGAAAGGCTTGCCGAGATCGAAGCCGGTGGCGAAGAGGACGCAGTCAAGCGGATACTCCTTGCCACCCACCACCGGTCCGGCTTCGGTGAAGCGTTCGATACCCTTGCCCTCGGTGTCGACCAGGGTGACGTTCGGCCGGTTGAACGCCTGTAGATAGGTGTCGCTGAAGCCGGGTCGCTTGCACAGCGCCCGGTAGTAGGGCTTGAGGGCTGCGGCGGTGGCGGGGTCCTTGACGATCTCGTCGACTCGGGCTCGGATGCGCTCCATGACGTTGAAGTCGGCCCGCTCCAGCGCCGCTGCCAACTCCTCCGGCGTCGGGTTGTCGCTGGAAAGCTCGAGTTCCGTTAGTCCGCTGAGGACGTCGGTCCACCCGTCGTCGACGAGATTCAGCTCCGGGATGACGCCGGTGCCGAACGCGCTGAAGTTGCGCATCCGCTCCCTTTGCCAACCCGGCTTCAGTGACGCGACGAACTCGGCGTCGGTGGGCGCATTGTCCCGTCGGCTCACGGTGGAAGGCGTGCGCTGGAAAACGAAGAGGTGCTTGGCATATTCTGCGGTGGAGGGCACGACCTGCATGGCGGTTGCGCCCGTGCCCACCACACCGATTTCCTTGTCAGCCAGACCGCTGAGCCCGCCGTCGGGTCCGCCGCCGGTGTAGTCGTAGTCCCAGCGGCTGGTATGGAACATGTGCCCCCGGTAGGTGTCGATGCCGGGGATTCGGGGGAACTTCGGGGTGTGCAGCAGGCCGTTCGAGATCGCGACATACTGAGCGATGATCTCGTCGCCGCGGTCGGTCGAGACGATCCAGCGCAGGCGGTCCTCGTCCCACCGCATGCCGGTGATCTCGGTCCCGAAAAGTGCGCCTTCGTAGAGGTTGTGGCGTTTGGCCAGGGACTGTAGGTAGTCGCGGATCTCCGAACCCTTGGCGTACTTCTCGGTCGGCATGTACCCGGTTTCTTCCAGCATCGGGAAGTAGATGTACGACTCCACATCGCACTGGAGGCCGGGGTACCGGTTCCAGTACCACACCCCACCGAAGTCGCCGGCCTTGTCGATGACGCAGATCTTTTCGAGCCCGGCATCGCGCAGACGCACACCCGTCATGATTCCTGCCAGACCGGCACCTAGGACGACCGCATCGACCTCGGTGGTCACGGGGTCGCGTTCCGGGGCCTCCGCGTACGGATCCTCGGCGTACGGTTTCCAGTCACCGGTCGCAGGTTGATACTGGTCGAGCGTGTCCAGCCGCAGGCGCTTGTCGCGCTCGATCCGGTATCGCTCACGGGCGGCTTGGATGTCGGGATCGATATCGGTCACGAGAGACTCCTCATAATACATCATATAGTATATGGGCTTACGTCAAGAATGTAGCGATCGGCGGCCCCGAGTTTGTTCAGGGCTTTCGTGGTGTGAGCGCACCGAAATTCCCATGGCGGGCAACGGTATCCAACAGACCGAGACGGGTCGGGCGGGGTCGGAAACTCACGACCCCGCCCTCAAGTCCCGCCTACACGGGAGTCCATCGGCTCGATCAGAATCCGATCTTCGCGATACCGTGCTCGCTGGCGAACTCGGGGTGAACGGCCTGGGTATGCGGAAGGGCGACCGGAGGTTGGAGCTTGTCGGTTGGCCGGTAGCCCGCGTCGAGTCCGAAAGCCTTGCGCCCGTTGATATCGACGATCTTCGTTGCGGCGGATGCGCTGATGCCATCCTGTATTGCTATGGCGCTGTGGCCGCCCACCTGGGACGCGAGGTCGTTGTGGGCGTAGTCAGTGCCGAAGGCGAGCACATTCTCGCCGAGTGCGGAGGTGAGCAGTGCGAGGTCCTCGTCGACGAAACACCCTACGAACATGTTCTTTTCCTCCAGGACCGATGGATCGATCGCTCCTGCCTTGAACTCTGGCGATTGGCTGGCGACGATTCGGCGATAGTGGTGGAGCAGAGACAGCGCCCACGTCGCACCGACTTCGCTGAAGTAGAAGCGCAGCCGCGGAAAGCGCCGGTTCAGGTCGGTCGCCAAGACGGTCCAGAATGCCGACAGTGGTGAGTTCACACTGGCGTCCCAGTATGACGCCATACTGCGGAAAGCCGTGCCGATGGAGAACGTCGCGGCACTGTTCGACAAGGGTGCCCCGATGTGGACCACCACCGTGAGGTCGAGGTCCTGCAGTCGGGCATAAAGCGGGTCGAAATAAGGATCGTCGAGGTAGCAGCCGTTCTCGACCGCATGGAGATGCACGGCCTTCGCGCCGTGAGCCGCGGCGAACTCCGCCTCCTGGATGGCCCGGTCCAGCATCCGGGTCGGGATTTCCGCCGCCCACACGAAACGTCCGCCGGTGCCATCCACCCGCTCGGCCATCCAGCGGTTCCAGCTGCGCTTGATCGCAGCCTCGGCGATCGGATGCCCCATGGCGGACGTCAAAAATGTTGTCGTGTAGAGCATCTGCACGTCGATACCGAGCACGTCCAACTCGGCGATCCGGCTCGAAGGGTCTCGCATTGTTGCGGCGTCCGGGAAGTACCGATTGCCTGCTGTGGCCTTGAGCAACCCGTCCTCGGGGTAGACGCCGGCCCAGGAATCGCCCAGCCGCCAGAACCCCGGGAAGGAGGTACCCGCCCCCCCGACACCGCCGCTCACCTGAAGCGGGAACGGACGGTACTCGCTCTCGGACGGATCGAAATATTCCCATGTGTCCGCACACTCAAGAACATGGCTGTCCGTGTCGATGAATCCCACGGCCTTTCCTCCAGACTTCGTCGGCAATCTACCTGGCGATATTCGACTATATTTTATATCGTCCACGAACCGATGGTCAAGGGTGGGCCTGCTCGTAAATGGCGCACCCTGGGCGCTCAGGCCGGTAGCGACCCTGGAACGAGCGGGATGGCAACCGTCCGCACGGTGTCGGTGAGGCGCCGGCTGCGGTGGCCCCGTCCGGACGTGTCCTCGGCCAGTAGGAGTTGGCCTGGACCGATTCTGCGGACTTCGCCTCCGCCCACCTCGATCTCGACCTCACCCTCAAGCCAGAGGACGAACTGCCGGTTCCGCTCCACGTTCCACGCGCCCCACCCGCCTGATGAGGGTGATCCATCGTCATCACTGTCGGGGTCGACCGTCGTGAAGGTGAGCGGGCCGCCGACGGGCAGCGAGCTCCAGCTGCGGGCGCTGATCCCGGTCGCCGTCCGCATCGAGTGCACCGGCACCTCGACGTCCTCGAAGTGTGATTCGCCGTCGCTGCCCGGGTAGATCCGCAGGTACTCCACGGAATTCTCAGTGCTCAACATCCGTCCTTTCGTCATTGCCGCAGGCGCGGCTATTGGCACCACCATCCGGGCACCAATCCAGCATATATTTTCCACGATCCTACGCCGAGGCGTTGACTGGTTGTTGGGTGTTACCTAGAGTTGCTCACCAATGGCCGCCGCAGCATCGGCGAGCACCGTATGAAAGACGGTTGGCACCCAGTGTTTTCGTACCAGTTTTGGCTGACATCGTCCATGCAGAAATTCGACAAGGAGCACTCACCAGAAAATGTCTATCAGCGACGCGGAAGTGCGAGACCTGCTCGATCGGGAAAGTATCAGGACGGTACTGCTGAAGTACGCCGCTGCGGTTGATACGCCGGACATCGAGCGTTTCGACGAAATCTTCGCCCCCGAGGTCAGTGCTCAGTTCAATGTTGCGACCGTCGACGGATTGGAGGCGCTGAAGGCGCATTTCCAGGCGTCGATCGATGCGGGCGATGGCCAGGAAGACAGCCACGGCCTCATCTGGGGGAGAACGATGCACTTCTACGGCAACATGTCGATCGACGTAGATGGCGACCAAGCATCAAGCGACACATACCTTCTGACGATGATCGTCACCACCGCAAGCAAGGCAGTGATCCGCGCGAATCGTTACCGTGACACGTGGGCGCGTCGCGACAAAGGTTGGCTGATCACCAGCCGCAGGCAGAAGACGAACTGGGCGATCGAAGCCGACGCAGATCTGGATCCGCACTGACCGGAACCCAGCCGCCGACGCAGATGGTTGCATGGTGCGGCCCTTACTTCGCGGTGAAGCCCGCGTCGACAGGCAGGGCCACACCGGTGACGTAGCGCGACAGGTCGGATGCCAGGAACAGGACGGCATCGCTGATATCGCGAGGCTCCAGCATTTCCACGGGCAGCAGGTTACCCAAAGTCACGTTGGCTTCGCGGAAGTCGTCAAAGAACGCCTCCATTGCAGGGTTCAGCACCATCGGCGTGGCCACCCCGGCCGGGTGCACGGTGTTGACTCTGATGCCGGCGGTGGAGAGCTCCAGGGCGAACTGGCGCATCAAGCCGACCACGCCGTGCTTGGCGGCACCGTATGCCTCGTTCCCGAGCTTCCCCGGAACTCCGATCGGCTTCAGACCGGCGGTCGAGGAAATCAGGATGATAGAGCCTCCCTCGCCACGCTCGATCATCGATGGACCACACGCCAGCACGGTGTTCCAGACACCGGTGAGGTTGACGGCGAGGATATCGTCCCAAGCAGCCTGCTGTTCTTCGGCTGTCTTCTTGGCACGCGTGTTCCCGAGCGCGGCGTTGGCCACGACGACGTCGATATGGCCGAATGCCGCGCAGCCCGCCGCCACCGCGGCCCGGAGTTCGCCCGCCCGGCGGACATCGGCCTTCTGGACATGAGCACGGCCACCGGCCTGTTCGACGAGGTCGGCAGTCTCGGAGAGTTCGTCTTCGGTAGCGAGCGGATAGGGCACGGAATCGACGTCTGCGCAGATGTCGACACCGACGATGTCGGCACCTTCCTGCGCGAGTCGGACGGCGTGCGACCTACCCTGGCCCCTTGCGGCGCCGGTGATGAATGCGACCTTGCCTTCGAGTAGACCCACGACTGAATCTCACCGTTCTCTCATACACCGGATGTCGGCAGCTCAGTGAATGCGACGCCGGTGAGTCGCATCGACTCCTCCCACAAGCGGGCGGAGGTCTCGGCGTCATGTGCGCGTCGAGGCGGGTCGATGACGACGGGGGCACCGCGCATGTTTCTGTACCCGCCGGGAACGACATACTCGCCGCCGACAAGGTTCGGTGCCGTGGCCGCGTAGAGCGAGGGGAGTGCGCCGCCACTGGCAGGTTGTCCGAACATACGCTGAGCGACGGACATCGCGAACTCGGACGGCCGCCGTCTGCGCCCCCAATCGGAGCCCTTCGCCCGCACGATGTTGGTAGCGGCGATGCCCGGGTGGCTTGCTGTGCTGATCAGGTCCACGCCGAGGCGTTTGGATCGTCGATCCAGTTCGAGTGCGAACATCAAGTTGGCGAGCTTGGATGCCGTATAGGTGGTGACGAAACCGTAACTGTTCTCGGACTGGAGGTCGGCGAAATCTATGCGCCCGAACGCCGCAGCGGTGCTGGTCACCGTCACGACCCGGGCTCCAGGCCGTGCCAACAGGACCGGGAGTAGAAGACCGGTCAGCGCGAAGTGCCCCAGATGGTTGGTTCCGAACTGCATCTCGAACCCATCGACCGTGAGCCGGCGAGGGCCACCCGAGACCCCGGCATTGTTGACGAGGATGTCGACCCCATCATGGTCGAGCGAGATGTGTTCCGCGAACTGGGCGATCGAATCCAGATGGGCCAGATCCAACGGATATACCTGCACTGCAAGCGATATCGATCGGAGGCGATCAGCGGCCAGGCGACCGCGGTCAGGGTCGCGGCACCCCAGCACCACATGCGCTCCACGAGTAGCCAGTCCTCGCGCCGTTGCGAAGCCCAGCCCACTGTTGGCTCCCGTGACGATCGCGACCCGGCCGGCGAGTCGACCTGTGTCATCCGCGGTGGGGATCTTGTCCGGTCCGCTCATGCAGTCACTCCTGCTGTCGAGGCGATGAGGTCGGCGGCGCGGTTGCCCATCATCATCGCAGTGGCGTTCGGGCCGCGTGAGATCAGCGTCGGCACGACAGACAGGTCGGCGACCCGAAGGTTGTCGATACCGTGGACCCGGCAGTGTTCGTCAACCACTGTCCCCGGCACCGATGCAGGACCCATTCGGCACGTGCCCATCAGATGCCCGCTGGGGGCCGGATTACGAATCATCCAGCGGTCGAGCTCACGGTCGCTCGGGAGCGCCTCGATGATCTCGGAGGAGAGCTCCTTGACCATCGGTCTGAAGGCCGCGCTGCGCATCAGGCTCACTGTCAGCCGGATGGCCTCGCGCATCTGCCGCCTGTCCTCGGGCTCGCTGAACAGGTGGTGCTCGAAGCGAGGAAACACCGACGGATCGGCGGAGGTGAGGGTCATCGAGCCCCTACTGAGCTGGTTGAGAACCGAGACGATGAAGACGTTGGATCTCACCGACGACGTAAACCGTACGAGCGACGGCAGATCCGCTTTTCGGAGGGCGCGAACGGCGCCGATCGGGTGACTTGCCAACGCCACCGCGGACCGGACCCGGGACAAGCCTGCCGCGGCGCCCAAGAAGGCGTCGATCTGCGGCAGAATCATCGGCATGATCTCGACATTGCTCGCGATGGCGGAGTTGCCCGCGGTGGTGTGCAGCACCGCTTCGACGAGCCCGCGGTTGTTGGGGACGGCAGTTGATTTCGCTGCCGGCTTGAACCCTATGAACACCTCGGTGTGGTCCATGAACTCCTGACCCACACCGGGCAGGTCGTGCACGACGGTGATGTCGTGCGCGACGAGTTGATCAGCTGGGCCGATTCCCGAAAGCATCAGCAGATGTGGGCTTTTCGCTGCGCCTGCCGAGAGAATGACCTCCTCGGAGCGGATGGTGCGGAGCTTCCCGTCGATGACGACTTCGACGCCTACGGCACGTTGACCCTCGGTCACCACCCGTGAGACGACGGAATTTCCCCGGACCGTGAGGTTGGGTCGGCCGCGTCGGGGCGTCAGGTATGCCAGAGCAGAGTTGACCCGCACTCCGTCCCGGACGTTCGTTGGAACAGGGCCGATACCATCACCGGTGCGGAGTGCGTTCTTGTCCAGGTCCTCGGTGAAGCCGTGATCGAGACAGGCCCGGACGAAGCTTTCGCTGATCGGTGCCATCTCGCCGGGCATGGCGCGGGTGATCGGGATCGGACCGGACGAGCCGTGTGCAACTGCGTCGGCGCCGAACTCCCGATCGGCCTCGCTCTCGCGGAAGTAGGGGAGGACCGCGTCGAACGACCAACTGGGGTTGCCTGCCGCGGCCCATCGATCGAAATCAGAGGCGAGTCCACGCACGCAGTATGCGCCGTTGACCGCGCTGCCGCCGCCGATCACCTTGCCGCGCGGCATCGGCATCCGGGACGCCGGCGTCCATTGAGCAACACTGGGCCAGACGAACGGAGAACCTGGAGCCATCGCGGAAATGACGTTGGCCCGTTGGATCTCCAATGGAAAGTCCTCGGTACGCACAAAGTCCGGGCCGGCCTCGAGCACCAGAACCGAGCGGTCCGGATCGTCACTCAATCGTCCGGCCAACCCGGCCCCCGCCGATCCCCCACCGACGACGATGACATCGAAACGCTCCACCGCATTCCTTCCGATCGCGCTCAGCGCCTCATGGCACGGGGTCCTCAGCTCGCAGTCGCGACCGGTTCAGGTTCGGCGGAAGCCGGGATCGGCAGGTGGGTGCGGAGCAGTTCGGCCCCGCCTGACCAGGTCCAGCTCTGGGGGTCGAGCCTGCCGAGACCGCCCGACTCGAGGCAGTCGCCGAGCTTCGTGGCCAGCTGTTCGGACGTCGGTGGCAGCTGCGGAGATCCGGGCGGATAGCGCAGGCTGTTCGACAGCAGCCGGCCGTCGTTCGTGCGCACCTCGATGTGGAACTCGCCGTCCAGAAGCCAGTCGCCGCCGGGATCGAGTGTCACATCGACCAACTCGACAAGGCGGGTAGCGGCCGGCCTACAGACAGCAGGGTCGGTGAAGCTCTCAAAGCCCGGATACGGGTCGAGAAGGGCTGTGGCTAGCGCGTATTCGAGACTGAACTTGCCTTCGAGGCCGGTGACGGGGCGGTGATGGATCAGGGGCGCGACGGTGGCCTCCGGTGTTCGCACCGAGATGCCCGCGACCTCTTCCGCGCTGAGCGCGAGTGCTTGCAGGGCGGTGATCGGCCGTTGCAGCGCGTAGCACGCGGGAAATATCTTGATGGCGAGTCCGCCGGGCACGGCGGGCGCGTCGAGCTGCAGCCCGGCTGCGGTGCCGTGTTCGCGGCCGCCGAGCAGGGCAATCCACGAGTCGAGAGCAGTGAGGTCAGCGGTGGCGCCGGCGGCGGCGAGTCGCGCCGCGCGCAGGCCCGTCTCGACCGCAAAGCCGACCTGTAGGGACTTGGCGTCAGTGCCGAACGCCCGCTGCACCCCGCCGGCACCCGGGACCGCCAGGGCCATCGCGGTGGCGATCGCCTCCACGCCGAGACCCATCGCCACGGCCGCTCCGACCGCAGCTGCCGGCGCACCGGCGGTGCAGGTTGCGTGCCAGCCCGCCTCGTAATGCTGCCAGCCCAGTACGTTTCCCAGGCGGGCCATGACCCCTGCAGCGGCGAGGTAGGCTCGGGCTCCGCCGCCGGCGGCCAGGACTGCAGGCACGCAGACCACGCTGATATGGGTGGTCGACTCCATGTGCAGGTCGTCGAAATCGAGGACGTGACCGATCGCCGCCCAGCGCGTGGGCTCAGGGAGGACAGCCGCCGTCGAGGCAAGTGGATGGTCACGTGCCGCCAGCGTCACGGCCAGCGTGTCTCGCAGCGAGCGCTCAGCGAGGGCGAAGTCCTGCTCGGACGGCTCGAAACGGGCGGCCCATTCGGCCAGTTGTAGCGCGGTCGGTTTCACGGCTGCTCGTCACTCCCGCCAACTTGTGGGCATGTATACCTGGAGACCGACGAGCTCGGGCGCCGCCGGAAGATTTGTACGGCCAATATTGGCGATTGACGACCATTTGTCAACTGAACACCGTACGATCGCTCCGTTAATATAATATACGTGCCGCTCGCGTCGGAAGCCACGTGTTCCAACCGAGACGGTCGCCGAGTTGATGTGGCGGCCAACGGTATTCATACATCACGGGCGTCTGCGTGGGCATGGCACCCGCTACACGGAGGCATCGAGTACACATGGTTTGGCCAGCAGGAGAATCAGCATTTGTCACCGGAGCTGCCTCGGGAATCGGCCTGGGTGTAGCGCGCGCACTACTCGCGGCCGGGGCCAACGTGGCGGTTGCCGATATCGACGGCGCCCGAGTCGACGATGTTGTGCAGCAGCTGGCCGCCGCAGACGGCGCCGGCACCGTGACAGGTGTCGTGCTCGACGTGAGCGATCCGAAGCAGTGGCAGGCCGCAGCCGATCAGGCGGAGTCGGCGATCGGCCCGGTTTCCATCTTGTGCAACAACGCGGGTGTGACGGCAGGCAGTCGGATCGCGGACACGTCGTGGGAACTGTGGCGGTGGGTGCAGAGTGTCAATATCGACTCCCAATTCCTCGGGGTGTCCACCTTTCTGCCTCGTATCGAGAGTCGTGGTGGCCGCGGGCACATCCTGAACACCGCCTCGATGGCGGGCTTGGTGCCGATCGTCACCCAGGGCGCATACGCAGCATCGAAGTTCGCCAGCGTCGGCCTGTCCATCGTGTTACGAGATGAGCTGCAGGGCACCGGGATCGGTGTTTCTGTACTCTGCCCCGGCTCGGTTGCGACCAGGCTCGGGCGTACCGCCGCCGAGGGGGCGGCGAAGATCACCGGTGAGACGGTCAGCGAGGACGTCATGCAGCTGCACGAGTCCTTACTGGCCGGTGGCGCCGACCCGGATGAGGTTGGCAAGCAAGTGGTCGAAGCCATGCAGGACGGCCAGTTCCTCATAATCACCCACAAGGAGTGGACACCACTCGTCGAGCGGGTGCAGGGCGAGATCCTGGACACCTTCCATGATTTCGATGGCCGTCACGGCGTCGACGTGAACGCCCAGATGCTGGCATCGGGCGCCAACATCGACGGGACGGTGAAGTCGTAGCCCGTGCGGTGGCTGTGAACCAGAGGAGCAGAAGACGATGAGTCGGTCCGATATCGACGAGATTCTCACCATTGAGCGAACTCTTCTTACCGCCACCAGCATCGAAGAGGCCTTGCATCACTACGAGCCCGATGTCGTGCGCTACACCTTTGTGCCTCCGCATCAGATGGTGGGTCACGATGCCGTCGCGGCGTATTTCGACGCCATGTTCACGGCGAACAGGTCGGACTCGAAGGCGGAGTTCGTCACCGATCCCGTGGTCGTGCTCGAGGGCAACATGGCTGTGGCGTTCTGCATGGAGCAATACCGGTGGACCGAAGCGGATGGCATGCCCTACGAGTGCGTGTTCCGGGTGACCGACTGCTTCCACAAGGTGGACGGCAAGTGGAAGATCTACCACGCGCACATCTCCTGCCCGATCAACTACGAGACCGGCCTGATCCAGAAGACATTGGTGGAGTAGACCCGAACGGGAGATCTCCAGGGCCGGCCGCGCAGCTGCAGCGGTCGCGCCGGCGTTCGATGAAGCCGGTTTCGGTAGTGCGTCGGCGCGCCGCCAGTTGTCGGCGGACCGCTTGGGGGCAGGAACTTCGAGCGAGAGAACGAGAATACGTTCGAGCATGAGATCATCCTCGATGTGCACGGGACGTGTCGGCGCCGCACTCGCCCAATGGATTCTTCGCGGCTGTGTTGGCGACCAACAGCTCGAAGAAGAGCCCACTTTCCGAAGGTGGGATCGCATTCGCGACGGAAGCGGAGTTTGCGCAGTCGGCAGCAAAGCACGTTGCCGAACTCGATCGGCGATGCATCGATGTTCAGGTCATCGGGCCGAGGCCGGTGATGATGGCCTCGGTGGTCAACGTATTGAGTATCGCCGCCAAGGCCGCGCCGCCGGGATCCCTGCCGACTGCCGCGTCGCGAGCGGCCGGACTGGCCATCACCAAGGCGCTGTCGAAAGAATTGGGCCAGAATGATATCCGGATCGACGCCGTGCTGCTGGGCACCATCGAGAGTGGGCAGTGGGAGCGTCTGTCGGAGCGCACCGGACGGTCGATCGACGAGATCTATACACAGATGAGCAGCGGTGTGCCGTTGGTGTCGGGTCGGAAGGGCGTCGGAGTTCGCCGATCTCGTCACCTACTTGCTCCGCGCGTTCGTCGTATATCACCGGGTGCGCGATCAACCTGGATGGCGGGGCCAGCCCTGTGGTGTGAGACGTCAGGGCATCGGCCACGATCGGCGATCGCGACAGGACTTTGACCCCGACCGGACGTCGAAAGGGAGATGTGGAGAGACAGTTGGGATTCCGCACAATCGGTACTGGCGTTGCAGCACTCGAGGTTTCTACCATCGGGTACGGCTGCATGGGCCTCGATTGCGCGTGGGGCCCGCCGATGTCGCCCGCCGACGCCGTCGCCGTGGTGCGCCAGGCCTTTGATCGCGGCGTCATGTTCTTCGACACCGCGGAGGCATACGGCCAGGGAAGCAACGAGCTCATCGTCGGACGCGCCCTTGAGTCGGTGCGTGACGACGTGGTGATATCCACCAAGTTCGGCTATGCCGGTGGACGGCCGGCGGACGGAACCGACAGCAGGCCCGCGAGCATCCGGCGGGCCGTCGAGCGGTCGCTCGGGCGCCTCCGTACCGATCACATCGACCTGCTCTTCCAACACCGAATCGATCCGGCAGTCCCGATCGAGGACGTCGCCGGGGCAGTGCGGGAGCTCATCGAAGAAGGCAAGGTGCGCCACTTCGGGCTCTGCGAGGTCGGTGTCGCCACGATCCGCCGCGCGCACGCAATCCAACCGGTGACTGCGCTGCAGAGCGAGTACTCGTTGTGGTGGCGCGAGCCGGAAGCACAAATCATCCCGACGCTCGATGAGCTCGGGATCGGTCTCGTGCCGTTCAGTCCGTTGGGCAAGGGTTTTCTGACGGGCACAATCACCGCCGGCACCGTCTTCGCTGATGGTGATGCCCGCGCCGATCCGGGTGCGTACCCTCGCTTCACCGAGGACAACCGGCGCGCGAACCAGCTGTTCGTCGAACTCATCCGCCAGGTAGCCGACGAGTTCCACGCGACGCCCGCCCAGGTAGCGTTGGCCTGGATTCTCGCGAAGAGCCCGACGTATGTGCCGATTCCGGGCACCACCAAGCTGCAACGTCTCGGTGAGAACCTGGCCGCTACGGATCTCGTCCTGACCGCAGAACACGTCGGGCGACTCGATGCAGGGGCGGGTGAAATACAGGTCGCCGGCGACCGCTACAGCGCACGGCTGCAGCAGCTCATCGATCGCTGATGCTGCAAGAAGTCATATGAGATATCCACCGGGTCCGCCATTCCGGACTGGAGCAGGGTTGGATCCGCCTGGACTATTTGCTCGGCTGTCCTGCTGGCCGGCACCGAACCGGACCAGTCCAGCACAGTAACGCGGTTGGTTATCGCCCACCGCCCATCGCGGCGACTGAACGCATCCAGGTAGTGCTCACAATAGAGCGTATCCAGCGAGCCCCCGTCGGCAGGCTCTTCCGAGCGCGAACGACACGTCTCTACGCGAGCGGAGCCGCCATCGAGTTCGATCTGCATATTTGGTGACGTAGTGCGATGTCTTGGCGCGCGGGCTGCGAGAGTTCTCGGTGTAGTGAGTTCGAACAAAGTCGCCAGCAGATCCTCCAGAAGCATTGCGGCCCAAAGTCGCACCTTCGTGATGGCAGCTCAGGGCGAGGCCGCGATCTCGGCTGTCGGCGGCTCGGGCGCGGCGATGGATGACGTCAGAAATTTTCTGACGGTCGACGATCCGGCGCAGAGTCGCCTCGGTGGGGTTGACCACGGCGTGCCTTTCTCGGTGTTGTAGGGACCAGGTGTGCGAGGAAGCGCGCTCCGTCGGCCCGATCAGGTGCGAGATCGTGGAATGAAGCGGCGATTCGTCGAGGACTTGTCAACACACCGCCCGGCACGTCCAAAGAATCCTTGTCCCACATAAAATATTATGTACACTGAGAACGGCAGTGCGTCCGGTTTGCCGAAAACGGCATGTAGAAGCGTTTGAACATCGATAGAGTGATCTATCGACGTCGAGTACGGGATCGAGGATGCCGAAGTTGAATTGGTGCCGCGGCCATCGCCGGTCCGCAGCCTCCCGTGCCACGGCCGGTCTCCCGAAAAGCTAACGACCCCTTGGGCCAACGACGGCCAGGACAGGATCGGAGAACTCAAGATGAATCTTGACGAAGTCCGCGAGAAGTATCGCGCCGAGCGGGACAAGCGTATCCGCGCGGACGGGGATGCCCAGTATCTGGAGACTGGGGGCGAGTTCGCGCACTTCGCCAACGACGATCCGTATGCGTCGGAGCCACCGCCACGGGAACCGCTGAACGACGAGATCGACGTCGTGGTCATCGGCGGCGGATTCAGCGGCATGCAGATGGCAGCCCGGCTGTTGGAACGCGGCGTCGACAACATCCGAATCATCGAAGCCGCCGCCGACTTCGGCGGGACGTGGTACTGGAACCGCTATCCGGGAGCGCAGTGCGACATCGAGTCGTATATGTACCTGCCGCTGCTGGAGGAGACCGGGTACATACCCAAGGAGAAGTACTCCTACGCTCCGGAGATTTTCGAGCACGCACAGCGTATTGCGAAGCACTACGGGCTCTACGACCACGTGTGCTTCCAGACCCGCGTGAAGGAAATGCACTGGGACGAGTCGAGCCTGCGGTGGATCGTCACGACCGACCGCGGCGATGCCATGCGCTCCCGCTTCGTCGTAGTCTCCACCGGCCCGGTGAGCCGGCCCAAGCTGCCGAACATCCCGGGGATCAACGACTTCAAGGGACATAGTTTCCACACCAGCCGGTGGGACTTCAGCTACACCGGCGGCGACCACAACGGCAACCTCGAGAAGCTCGCCGACCAACGGGTGGCGATCATCGGTACCGGTGCGACCGCCATCCAGTGCGTGCCGCACGTCGGCGCGTCAGCCAAGGAACTGCTGGTGTTCCAGCGGACCCCGTCGTCCGTCGACTGGCGTCGCAACAAGCCCACCGATCCGGAATGGGCGGCCTCGTTGCAGCCGGGCTGGCAACGTAAGCGGCGGGAGAACTTCGACAGCATCGCCGTCGGGGAGCCGGTCGAAGAGGACCTGGTCGACGACGGTTGGACCGAGATGTTCAAGGAGCTGAACCTCTCGGCCATCGCTCCGGTCGGTGTGGCGCGCGACTTCAAACCCACTCCCGAGATGCTGGCTCAGCTGGCCGAGATGGCCGAGATGGCCGACCTGAAAGAGATGACCAAGATCCGGTCTCGCATTGACCAGGTCATCGAGGACCCGAATATCGCGGAGGCATTGAAGCCGTGGTATCGCCGGTTGTGCAAGCGGCCCTGTTTCAACGACGGCTACCTCGAAACGTTCAACCGGCCCAACGTGAAGCTCATCGACGTCGCGGCCTCCCACGGCGTCGAGCGCATCACGGAGAAGGGGCTGGTCGCCAACGGCCAGGAGTACGAGGTCGACGCCATCATCTGGGCGACCGGCTTCGAGGTCACGACGCCGTTGCGCCGACGGATCGATTTCGACATCGTCGGCGAGGGCGGGCAGTCGCTCTTCGATTACTGGTCGGACGGATTCAAGACCCTGCACGGGCACTCCAGTCGGGGCTTCCCCAACTGGTTCTACATCGGCCTCGGTCAGAACGGGCTGTCGTTGAACATGACGGCGGTCTTCAATGACCAGGCGGTCCACATCGCCTACATCATCGACGAAGTCCGCAATCGTGGTGCGCGCGCGGTGCAGCCGACCAAGGAAGCCGAAGAGGCCTGGGTCGCCGAGATCCGTTCGCTCGCGCTCGGAACCACCGCGTTCTTCGAGCAGTGCACGCCCGGCTACTACAACGGCGAAGGCAACACCGAGCACCTGGTCAGCTCCGCCTTCACCGAGTCCTATGCCCCGGGCATCAACGCGTTCAACAACCTGCTTGCCAAGTGGCGTGCCGGCGGGGACCTGGACGGCCTGGAACTGACCTCCTGATCCCAGTGCCGTTTCTGCCGACCGCCTTATCTCAAGTCCCGAGCGTAAAGGAAATGCCATGACGACGACTTACGACGCTGCCAAATCGACTGGGCCCAAAGAGGAAGTCGAGCGGATCGCCGAGATCGAGCGCATCCTCATCGAGGCCAGGAGCACCGAAGAGGCCATACCGTATTTCACCGACGATCACGTCCGTTTCACGTTCATCACTCCGACCCAGTTTGTGGGCATCGAGGCGGTTCGGGACTACTTCGATCAGCAGTTCGGCTCGATCAAAGACATCGAGTCGAAGTTCATCACCCCGCCGGTCATCACGGTCGACGGGAATCTGGCGTTTTCCTACTGTTTGCAGCAGTACGACTGGACGAATCCTGACGGTTCGCTATGGGCCTGTGTCCAGCGTGTCAGTGACACCCTTCGCAAGGAGGGCGGCGAATGGAAGGTGTTCCACACCCACGTCTCTTCGCCGATGAACCCGGCGACCGGTCAGATCGAGATGTCATTGGTGGAGTGAGTGCCACGTAGGCGCCGCGCGAGGACATCGCGCCGACGTTCTGGCGCTACCGGGCATCATATATAATGTATACTTAGTGTGGATCGGACATGCTCGTCCCCGGCGCGTGCCCGACACACTGACCGCTGCAGCATGCACGTTCGTTCGGGGAGCGTAAAGGTGGGAACTTGTCTCGGACCGCTGTCATCGTCGGGGTAGCCGACCACGAGCTGGACCGTGGCCGCCTCACCCCGGCGACAAGCGTGCTCTCAGCCCAGGCCCGTGTCGCTCGGGCCGCGCTGGCCGAGGCCGGACTCGGTTTCGGTGATGTGGATGGGCTACTGACGTCGGGAATGTGGGGTATTCCTGGTCCGGGGCAGCTGCCGACGCTCACCTTGGCCGAATTCTTCGGCATACAACCGCGTTTCAGTAACAGCAGTAACATCGGCGGCTCGGTGTTCGAGTCGTTCGTCCCGGCTGCCGCCCGTGCGATCGAGAAGGGTGACTGCGAGGTCGCCCTCATCGTCTTCGGCAGCACGCAACGCAGCGACCGCGGGCGGGTCCTCGGACGACGTGAACCGATCCTCACGACGCAGTATGAGACGCCATGGGGTCTGCCACTTCCGGTCGGTGCTTATGCACTCTGCGCCATGCGCCATATGCACGAATATGGCACGCGCCGTGAAGATCTCGCGCAGATTGCGGTGGAAACCCGTCGCTGGGCCCAGCTCAATCCCGCGGCCACCAGTCGGGACCCGCTGACCATCGACGATGTGCTCACCAGCACCGAGCTCTGCGATCCGTTGCGGGTCCTCGACTGCTGCCTGGTCACCGACGGTGCCGGGGCTATCGTGATGACCACAGAGGAGCATGCCCGCGCGGCTGGTGTCACGCCCATCTACCTTCGTGGCCACGGCGAATACCAGAGCCACTGGACCGTCGGCGCGATGCCGGATCTGACGGTGGCACCTGCAAAGCACAGTGCGGCTGCGGCGCTGCAGATGGCATCGGTCGGGGTAGATCAGGTCGATGTGATCGAGCTATACGACTCCTTCACCATCACGGTGCTCATGACCCTGGAAGCCCTCGGGCTCTTCGAGCCCGGGGAAGGGGGAGCGTGGTTGGCGGCGGGCAACATGGGTCCGGGCGGCGCGCATCCGGTGAACACGGCAGGCGGCGGGCTCTCGCACGCCCACCCTGGGATGTATGGCATCTTCCTGCTCATCGAGGCGGTTCGGCAGTTGCGGGGTGAGGCTGGTGACCGTCAGGTACCCGCCGCGAGGACCGCGCTGGTGAACGGCACCGGTGGCGCGATGTCCAGTGCCGCAACGTGCATTCTGGCGACGAGTTAGGGAAGGCCACGTGACTCGACCACTGCCCACAGTCGACCCTGACAGCGCACCCTTCTGGGAGGCGATCGCACGTCGGGAACTCCTATTGCCCTACTGCCCGGCCTGCGATGCGGCGTTTTTCTATCCGCGGCCGCACTGTCCGACATGCTTCGGCGACGAACTGAGCTGGCGGCCGTATCCCGGCACCGGGGTCGTCCATTCGTACACGGTCGTCCGCAGGGCGCCGGGCCCGGCGTTCGCTCCTCTCGTGCCGTACGTCGTCGCCCTGCTCGATCTCGATGGGGGCGCCCGCATGATGGGAAACGTCGTCGTCGATGACCCGGATGACATGCGGATCGGTGCGGCGGTGGTGCTCGATTTCACCGTCGTCGAGCGCGAGGACGGCGAGGTCGTGCTGCCGCTCTTCCGTCTCGCACCGTGACACCCAATCGACCTGGAGGCATACCGATGAAGACACCCGCACGGCCGCTGGGAGAGCACTCGATGGCGGAATTCTTCAGCCCGCGCAGCATTGCGGTGGTCGGCGCGTCCGACACGTCCGGTTGGTCGAACAACGTCGTGCAGAACAACCGCATCGCCGGTTTCACCGGTGAACTGGTGGGTGTCCACCCCCGGCACAAGACCGTGTTCGGCGCGCCGGCGGTGCCCAGTCTGCGCGACCTCGACCATGACGTGGATCTCGCTTTCATCATCGTCGGAACCAACTCGGTGGAGGCTGTCGTCGACGACGCCATCGAAGCGAAGATCCGCAACATCGTGGTGGTCTCAGCCGGGTTCCGGGAAAGCGGTGACGACGGCCGGGTTCTGCAGGACCGGTTGGCCACCAAGGTCGACGAAAACGGTCTGACCATGCTCGGACCGAACTGCATCGGGTTCGTCAACGCCCACAGCCGGGTCGCACCGTTGGGCGCGGCGATGCCACCCGCCCCATTCACCGCCGGCCCGGTCGCAGTGGTCACCCAGAGCGGCTCGCTGGCCGGTGCCGTGCTGCGTTTCATGCGCGGCCAGGCCGTTGGGCTCAGCTTGCTGGCCACCCTGGGCAATGAGGCGACGACGAGTGCCGTCGACGTCATCAACCACCTCATCACTGATGACCAGACCCGGGTCATCGCGCTGTTCCTCGAAGAGATCAGTGACGCGGCCGCTTTCGCCGACGCGGCACGCCGGGCGGCAGAGGCCGGTAAGCCGATCGTTGCGCTCAAGGCCGGCTCCAGCCCGCTGGGCCAGGAGATCGCGCTCGCGCATACCGGGGCGATCGCCGGTGATGACGCCGTGGTCAATGCGTTCCTCGAGGCCAACGCCGTCGTGCGGGTGCGTTCGTTGGAGGAGTTGGTGTCCACGGCAGCGCTGCTCGCCTATCACCCTGCGCCGCGCGGCCGCCGGCTCGGCGTGTTCACCTTCTCCGGTGGAGCCTGCGACCTCATCGCCGACCGTGCCGACGAGTTGGGCCTGCAGCTTCCCCAATTCGGGGACGACACGGCGTCGGAGATGCGGACGGTGCTCCCCGACGGGGTGACCATCCGAAATCCGTTGGATGTCACCGGTGTAGGACTCGCACGTCGCGGCGATTCGGCCCTGACACCCGTGGATCGTGCCGTTCAGGCCGGCACCCATGATCCGAACCTGGACGTGATGATCTCCGTCGACGTCCCCCCGCCGAACAATGCACCGGCCGACCCCGAGGTGGCGCGGTTGGGGCAGGATCGGCTGGACGCGTTGGTCGCGGCCAAGGCGGAATCGCCGGTGCCGATCGTCTTCACCTCGATGACGTGCTGCGACCTCGGTCCGTACGGTCACGAACTGTTGAGCTCC
Source organism: Mycobacterium sp. C31M (assembly GCF_053345865.1). Lineage (NCBI taxonomy): Bacteria > Bacillati > Actinomycetota > Actinomycetes > Mycobacteriales > Mycobacteriaceae > Mycobacterium > Mycobacterium sp. C31M. The sequence continues at coordinate 144,616 of NZ_JBKFAX010000004.1, forward strand.
CGTGGACTGGTGATGATGCCCAGCATCGATCTGACCATGTCGGCCATCGATGGAGCCGCGCGCTGGCACGTGGCGCGCGAACGCCTGCAAAGTCGGTCAGCGCTGTCCCCGGCCGATCCGCCGGTCGGGGCCGTCGATGTGAAGTCCGGGGTCTGGTCGGAGGCAGAAGGACGAGACCTGTTGGAGCAGCTCGGGTTCCCGGTGGTACCGGGCCGCCTGGTACACACCGCGGCGGAAGCTGTCGCCGTAGCGCAAGAACTCGGGGATGCGGTGGCGATGAAGCTGTGCTCGGCAGCGATAGCCCACAAGTCCGACATCGGTGGAGTCGCACTCGGGCTGCGCGAGCCCGAGGAGATCGCCGCGGCGTTCGACCGGCTCACGGCGACCGGGCGTGCGGCGCTCGACGGTGGCGAACTCGACGGAATCCTGGTGACAGCGATGCGCTCGGGCGGAGTCGAGTTGCTCGTCGGCGTATCGTCCGACCCGGTGTTCGGACCGGTGCTGACCGTCGGCTTCGGCGGTGTGTGGGTGGAGATCCTGCGCGACGCGAGCACCCGGATCTTGCCGGTCACCGCGGTCGAGATCAAAGAGATGCTCATGGGTCTTCGCGGCTCCCGGCTGCTCACCGGGGCGCGCGGTGCCCGACCGGTCGATCTCGACCGCCTGGCCGAGACGCTGGTGCGTCTGAACGAGGTGCCCGCCGCCCTAGGTGATCGATTTGCGTTCGAGATCAATCCGGTGTGGGTGAACGGCGACCGTTTTGAGGCACTCGACGTGCTCGTTGTGGGCCAACAGGATTCGGGACGATGACACTGGACCTCGATGCTGTCGGGCGGACCGGTCCGGAAACGGTCCATGAATGGACCAGCAAGGACGCGATGCTGTATGCGCTGGGCGTCGGTGCGGGTCAGGATCCGGGAGGCGAGCTCGAATACACCACAGAGCTGGCACCCGCAGGGCAGCGTGTGCTACCGACCATGGCGATCGCGATCGCGATGGCCGGCAGCGAACGACCGGACTTCGGCGACGTCGACCGCACCAAGCTCGTCCATGCCGAACAATCGGTCACGATCCACGAAGAACTCCGGCCGAACGGGCGGGTGCGATTGCAGACCACGATCACCGGCATCCGCGACAAGCGGACCGGGGCGCTGATCTCGTGGCGTACCACCGGCCGCGACGCGTCGACCGGACAGCCTCTCTTCACGACCGAGGCCTCCGGCTTTCTGCGTGGCGCCGGCGGGTTCGGGGGCGACCCGGGCCCGTCGACGAAGGTGCTCTTTCCGGAGCGTCCCGCGGACGACACGATCACCATGTGCCTCCGTCCAGAGCAGGCACTCCTGTACCGACTGTCGGGTGATCGAAACCCGCTGCATGCCGACCCGGAGTTCGCCGCGCGCGGCGGATACGACCGACCGATCCTGCACGGGCTGTGTACCCTCGGCTTCGCCGCCCGGGCGCTGTTGGGGCGCCGCAGTGAGCCGAAACCTCGGTTGCACTCGCTGAGCGTCAGGTTCACTCAGGTGCTCTACCCGGGCGACGAGATCTGCGTGCACGTCTGGGACTGCGGGCCGGACGAGGTCCTGTTCCGCGTGCTGGCCAAGAACGGCGCGGCGGTAATCGACAATGGCTCGGCGGCGTTTCTGCCGTCGGCAGCGCAGGAAGGTGATCGATAGTGTCGCTTCAGCTCTCCGATGCAGACGAGGCGTTCCGCACCCGGATGCGCACGTTCTTCACCGAGCAGATCCCGACTGAGTTGCGAGTCGCAATCGCGGACGGCCGAGCTCCTTCTGCCGAGGACATCGTGGCCACGCAGCGGATCACCAACGCGGCAGGGCTGGCTGTCCCACACTGGCCGGAGCGCTGGGGCGGCCAGGACTGGACACCGCTGCAGCACCACATCTGGCAGCACGAGATGAACCTGGCCTGTGTTGCGCCGCCACTGTCGTCGAACACCAATCTGGTCGGCCCTGTGCTTGCCGAGTTCGGTAGTGACGAGCAGAAGGAGCGGTTCCTGCCGGCCGTCGCCAACCTCGATATCTGGTTCTGCCAAGGGTTTTCTGAGCCCGAGGCGGGCTCTGATCTGGCTTCGCTGCGCACTGCGGCGGTGCGCTCCGGGGACAAGTTCATCGTCAACGGGCAGAAGTTGTGGACGACCAATGCCCATCACGCGGATTGGATCTTCTGCCTGGTGCGGACCGACCCGTCGGCCTCCCGCCCGCAGCGCGGCATCTCCTTCTTGCTCATCGACCTGAAGACGCCGGGGATCACGATCCGCCCTATCTACCTGATCGACGGTGCTCACGAGGTCAACGAAGTCTTCTTCGAAGATGTCGAGGTGCCTGCCGAGAACCTGGTGGGCGAACTCAACAAGGGCTGGCAGTACGCCAAGTTCCTGCTCGGCAACGAGCGATCTCGCAGCATCCCGGTCGGAATGACCAGACGCCAACTGGCCCGAGCGAAGGCCCATGCTGCGCGGACGACCCGGGCCGGAAAGCCGCTGCTGACGCAGCGATGGGTGGCAGAGCGGATCGCGTTGATCGAGAACGAACTTGTCGCGGTCGAGATCACGGCTTTGCGTTCGAGTGCGAATTCGCACGGAGGCGAACCCGACCCGGCCTCATCGGTGCTCAAGCTGCGCATGTCCGAGCTCCAGCAGGAAGTGACCGAGTTGCTGGTCGACCTGGCGGGCCCGAACTCGGTTGCCGCTCATCCAGAGAGTGAGTCCGACATCGCGGCCTGGGTGCGCCATGCCGCCGCCGATCACATCAACTATCGGAAGACGACGATCTACGGCGGCGCGAGCGAGATCCAACGAACAATCATCGCCAAATCGATCCTAGGACTGTGAGATGCACGTCGACCTAGCCTTCAGCGAAGAGCAAGTTCTGCTCCAGTCCAGCGTTCGCAAGCTGCTCAGCCAGGGTGGTGATTTCGTCTGGTCCAGTGCGTCCGACTTCGACGCGGCATTGTGGACCGAACTGGCCGAGCTGGGTGTGTTCGATTTCGCGATCGACGGCATCGCCGACAGCGATGACGGCGGCGTTCGCGAAGCCATGATCGTCCTGCACGAGCTCGGCCGGTCGATGGCGCGGGTGCCGTATCTGGAGGTTGCTGTCCTGGCCCGGGCGCTGATCGAAGAATGCGCCGCACCGGAGCACAAGTCCCAGCTGCTCGGCGGGATCGCCTCGGGAGAGCAGATTCTGGTCCCGGCGTTCGCGGAGCCCGACGACGGGACCCTTTCGGCGAGCCCGGCCACGGTGGCCCGTGAGGAAGGCGGCCGGTGGATCGTTTCGGGCGTCAAGGAACCGGTGGCCTACGGCGCGGCCGCGACACGGCTGCTGGTCACCGCATCGGTCGGCGGTGAGGCCAGGTTGTTGCTGGTCGATCCGCGGGATGCGGCCGTCGAGGTGAGCGCCTACCCCGCGGTCGATTACTCGCCGACCGCCAGGGTCGTGTTCGGTGACGCACCCGCCGAGTTACTGGACGTTGCTGCGCCGCTCCACGACCGGCTCAGCAGGATCGAAGCGATCGTCCAGACCGCGGCCAGTGCGCAGGCGGTGGGCGTCATGGAACGCGCGCTCGAACTGACCGTCGACCACCTCAAGGCGCGTCGACAGTTCGGCCGCCCGCTCGGGGACTTCCAGGCCCTCGCGCATCGCGCTGCGGACATGTACATGGCGATCGAGTTGGCGCGTAGCGCGGCACTGTATGCCACGTTGGCATTGGCGGGACTCGTGTCCGACCCGCTTGCCGCTGCCGGCGCCAAATTGCGGGCCGGTCATGCCGGGCGCTTCGTCGGCCAACACGCGATCCAGCTGCACGGCGGCATCGGTGTGACGCGCGAGCACGCGATCGCGCACTACGTCGCCCGACTCATCTCGCTGGATGTCTCGTTCGGGACGTCACAGGAGATGCTCGACCTGTTGGCAGGTCGCATCGACCAATACGAGCTGCGGCGAATTGTCTAGGAGGACATGTGAATAGTCAACGAGTATCCCTGGTGACCGGCAGTGCTCAGGGAATCGGCGCGGCGATCGCCCGCAAGCTCGCCGAGGGCGGTTGCGCGGTCGTGCTCGCCGATCTGGCTGTCGACAAAGCACAGGATGTCGCGCAGTCCATCGTCAACTCCGGCGGCAAGGCCATCGCCGTGCGGTGCGACGTGTCGAATCGCGAGGACGCCGAAGCGGCCGTACAGGCGGCGGTCGACAACTACGGCAGCCTGGACATCCTGGTCAGCAACGCCGGCGTCACGCGCGACAACCTCATTCACAAGATGACCGACGATGACTGGGACCTCGTCATCGCGACTCACCTCACCGGCGGCTTCTACATGGCCCGCGCCGCGCAGCGGGTCATGGTCAAGAACCGGTATGGCAAGATCGTCTTCATCTCTTCGGGGTCTGCGGCCGGAAACCGTGGGCAGGCAAACTATTCGGCCGCCAAGGCCGGTTTGCAGGGCATGGCGCGCACGCTTGCCCTGGAGTTGGGCCCGTTCGGTATCAACGTCAACTGTGTCTCCCCGGGGCACATCGACACCGAGATGACCCGTGCGGTCGCCGCGCGACTTGGCCTGGAATACGAGGACGTCGCGAAGGACAAGATCGCGGCCAATTCGATCAAGCGGGTCGGGGTACCGGATGACATTGCCAACGCGGTTCGGTACCTCGTCTCCGACGAGGCAGGATATGTGACCGGCCAGGTGGTCAACGTGCACGGACGCCCGTCGCTGTGAATCTCGGTATTGCCGGCCGCCGCGCACTCATCACCTGCGCGAGTTCGGGTCTCGGCCTTGCCTGCGCGAAAGCCCTTGCCGCCGAAGAGGTCGACCTGGTGCTGTTTGCGCGGAACGCGGACGGGCTGGAGCGCGCCAAGAGCGAGTTGGAGATCGGCAAGCACGCTCGCATCGATCTGGTGACCGGCGACATGAGCGCCAAGGCGGATGTCGCCGCACTGGCCCGGTCGGTACGGGCCGGCGGGGGAGCGGACATCCTGGTGCTGAACACACCGCGACCGCCGAGCCCGATGCGGGAGTTCCTCGACGAGGACGACGATGAGCGGTGGCAGGACGCCTACCGCGATCAACTGCAGGCCGCGCTGCTCGTGTTGCGGCACTGCGCGCCTCTGTTGGTCGGCTCCGGGTGGGGCCGGGTCGTGGCGATCACCTCGGCCAGCGTCAAGCAGCCGATGCCACGGCACGCGCTGTCGACGGTCTTTCGGGCCGGAGTGCAGGCGTCAGTCAAACATCTGGCCCAGGAACTCGGACCGTCCGGGGTCACCGTCAACGCGGTGGCGCCGGCCACCGTGGTGACGCCGACGTTCGGGACCTATCACGATCTGGAGGCCCGAGTCGCCGGTACCTTGGTCAAGCGGGCCGGTCGCCCGGAGGAGGTGGCCGCCGCGGTTGCCTTCCTGGCGTCGGACCTCGCGGGCTTCATCACCGGCCAAGTGCTCCAGCTGGACGGTGGGCAGACGGCGTCTCTCGTCTGAGTTCACTCTCGGGGCGTGGCGATCAACGTCCTCGGCCAGGGAAATCTGCAGGCACTGCCTCGGGCTCGATGCTCTGCGAGGACTCCGGTCAGTGTGGGTACACCTGTGCGTCGGAATCCAACGAACAGTCGGGGCGTCCTGATCTTTTCCCGATCGACTGCGTTTCTGATTTCCCTGTTGTCAACAGACCTATGCCGGGCGGGCTTCCTTGCTCACTGTATTGTCCAACCACCGTCCACAGTGACCGTCGATCCGGTTGCGAACGATGCGGCATCTGAGCACAGCCACACTGCCACATCGCCGATCTCCTCCGGCTGTGCCAGCCGTCCGATCGGGTGAACAGCCGCGAGGGCGTTCACCGTCTCGTCCGAGTGTTGCGCCATCATCGGCGTGAGAACACCACCTGCGCACACTGCGTTCACTCGGATTCCGTGCTGGGCGTACTCCAGTGCCACCGACTTTGTCAGCCCGTTCACTCCATGTTTGCTCGCGCAGTACCCCGCCCCTCCTGGCACCCCGATCAACCCGCCTCCCGAGGAGATGTTCACGATGGCACCGCCGCCTCGCTTGAGCATCTCGATCACCTCCGCCTTCATACAGAGCCAGACGCCTTTGAGATTGAGGGCGATGGCCTGGTCCCACAACTGCTCACTTGCCTCGGCAATAGGCACCCCTTGCTGTCCGCCCACGCCGGCACTGTTGACGGCCCAGTCCAAACGCCCGTAGGTGGCGACGGTCTCTTTGACCAACGCGTCGACATCCGCCCACCGCGTCACGTCTGTCTTGATGAACACCGCTTCACCGCCTGCCGCGTCGATGAGCTGGACTGTTTCCTGCCCCGCATCCTCGCCTCGGTTGGCGATCACCACCTTCGCGCCGTGCCGGGCAAACGCCAGGGCCGTTGCACGCCCTATGCCCGAGCCCCCACCGGTGACCAGCGCAACCTTGCTATCCGCGACTGGAACCATACTGCGTCCTTCGTGTGTCAGGGGCATGTCCAGCGCGGGGTACTTACATCGCCTCGGACTTGGTCGAATTAAATCCTCTGCCCTGGAGGCGATTTGACTCAAACGCGCGCTGCTTCACAGCCGAGTTCCAGGTGGATCGTGACGTGTGGGATCTCAGTGCGCCAGTCGTTCATCGCAACGGTTCTCGGCGATCGCCTCGCGAGCTGGTGACTGACAATCAGCGTCCCAGGGAGGAGAGCGGTTTGTGTACGTCGCCGCGCGGGAAGTGATCTGCCTCCGGCGGAGTGAGAATCTCCTCGAGTGTCGGGCCGACCGTGTTCGCGACCGATCGAAGGGTGTGTGCATCGAAACCGTAGAGGTCGATGGCATTCTCGCCGAGAATGAGACGGGCTTCGTCGACGGGGACGCCGGCACCACCGATGATGGCGCGCATGTACTCGCGATGGCCTGGCCCCAGGCCCCAGGTGCCCTCCGGATGCGGGAAATCCATCCCGATCGTCATCTTGGTCAGGCCGATCTCGTGCCGAGCCTGCACTTCGGCTTTCGACACCACCGATGAGCCGAGGTGGCATTGCCGTGCGAAATACTCCGAAGGCCGATGCTTGACGATCTCGTGCACGTCGCGGCGGAGGTAGCTGCCCTCCCAGGAGTAGTCCATGTTCACGAGTTCGCCAGGGACCCAACCGGATCCCTGCTCGGTGAAGATGACTTGAAGTTTTGGGTGACGTTCGAGTACGCCACCCCAGATCAGCTGCTTGAGCAGGTAGTGGCAGAAGAAGAACATCGGTGGCGAGAAAATGGACATGGCCATCGCCGGATGCGGCAGCGGCGGGAGTTTGGGGACGTACTCCGAGGCACCCGAGATGGCGATGTGGCTGGCGACGGGCATCTGGAGGTCCTCGAGCAGACTCCAGATCGGTTCGTGCCGCTCGTGGAACACCGGGTGTTCCTCGCCGAACATCGGCATGACGATGCCGCGGAGTCCGGCGGTCTTCGCCCAGCGGATCTCCGCCAGCGCCGCGTCGACGTCCTCGAATCCTACGACCGCCAAGCCGGCGAATCGGTCCGGTGCGGCCGAGACGAAGTCGACGAGCCAGCGGTTGTAGGCCTTGTTGCCAAGCGCGATCTGTTCGGGGGTCCGACGGTAGTCGAGCGTGGCGGCGACAAAGGGCGCGTATAGTTCCCACGGCAGTCCGAAATCCGGAAAGAGGACTTCGGCCGCGACGCCGGCTCGCTCCATCTCCTGTAACCGGGCGGCTGCGTCCCAGGTGCCCTCGAGACGGTCTTGGTCGAGGACCTGTCGTTGCCAGATTTCGACGACGTCGAGGTCGAAGGCCTTCTCCATGGATTTGCGCTCGCTGTTACGTGATCCCTTCTCGCGATACACGGAACAGAACGCGTCGAACTCGTCGTGATACCTCGACGGCATGTAGTCGCGGTACTCGTGCATGCGCGCCGTGGCGTGACCGTCCGACGATATCATCAGCAGTCTCGGCTCGTCAGCCATGGTGGTCTCCGGTGCTGAACAGAACTCCTTGCTCGATGAGCGCGTCGACGTCGCCGGCATCCATCACCTCGACGGCGATCTCGCGACTGTGCTGGCCGACGCGCGGAGCACTGCCGGTACGCTGCGGACGCTCACCGCCGAAACGCCAGGGCACTCGAACAAGCTGTACCCCTTCACTTTCCGGTTCCAGCAGATCGAGCCATTGCACTTGTTCGTCCCGACGAAAGCCGTCCATGCTCAATGCGGGCGCAAACGGAACATCGAAGTCGAGCAGCAGTTTGTGCCAGTGCGCCGCCGGGCGCTTGACAAACTCGAGCTCCAGAATCGGGGTCAGTGCCGCATAGTCGGCCATCCGCTCGTTGAAAGAGCCAAACCGAGGATCTGACAACAGGTCTGGGCGCTCGATGGCGGCAGTGAGCGACCGCCAGAACTTCTCCGACGAGCTGAGGTGCAGGACGATGAACTGGTCGTCAGCCGTCCGTAGGCAGAAATTGAGCGCCTGAGGATGCCGGCTCTGGCGAGTCGGGGCGATGCCGCTCTCGCACAGTTGCGTCATGGCGTCTATCGTCAGTGTGCTGACGGCCTCGGTGATGGAGGTGTCGACCTGCCAGCCGACGGTGTGTCGATTTCCGACCAGCGCAGCGAGAACGCCGGTGGCGGTGGACAGTCCCGTCACCAGATCAGCAAGGCAGGTCCCGACCAGCCTAGCGTTGCCGGCGTCGCTCAGGGTGTGTACCAGACCGCCGAACGCCTGGCCGATCATGTCGTATGCCGGCCGTTGCGCCATCGGACCGCCTTCGCCGAACCCAGTGACCGATGTGTAGATCAGATCCGGCTTCAGTCGGGTCAACTCTTCGGGGCCAAGACCCAGCGCCGTCATCCGCCCCGGACGCATGTTCTCCACGATTGCATCGGCGGTGGGCACCAGCGCCTTCACCAGCGCGACACCCCGCTCGGATTTGAGATTTACTGCCAGACTGCGCTTTCCAGCGTTGTACTGTTTGAAGTACAAGCTGGCATCGTCGACGTTGCGCCGGAAATCGTCACCGGGTCCGGGACGTTCGATCTTGATGACGTCTGCTCCCAGGGAGCACAGAATCGACGTTGCGTACGGGCCGGCGATGTAGCCACCGAACTCGATCACTCTCAGTCCGCGTAGCGGCAGCTGCTCCATGGGATTCCCTGTCTTTCAGGCCGTCTCGAGCTCTATCACGCCGATCGGTTCTCCTACCGGTACCACGGCGCCGACCTCCGCGATGATCTGCTTGAGAACGCCGGTCGCCGGTGCGGGCACCTCGGAATCGACCTTGTCGGTCGACACTTCCACCAACGGGTCGAATTCAGCGACCCGATCACCGACGGCAACAATCCAATTCAGGATCTCGCCCTCATCGACCGATTCGCCGAGCCGGGGCATTACGACGATGTGCTCTGTCATTGTTCTCCATTTCTGATCGCCTCGAGACGTTGCTGCTCAAGGGTGGGGCTGAGTGTCTCGTATACGTGGTCGAAGATTGCCGCGGGCCCAGGGCGCGGCAGTGCCGTCACACGATGTACCGCGTCGACAACCCGCTTGCGGACCGTCTCCTTCAACTCCGTCAGTTCTTGCTCCGCGACCAGGCCGGCGCGAAGACAATACCTGACCACCCGGCCGATCGGTTCCAGCTGCAGCGCGTCTTCGACCTCGCGATCACAGCGGTAGGCCTTCGGATTGTCCGATGTGTTGTGGAAGCCGAGCCGGTAGGTCCGACATTCGATGAGCGTGGGCCCAGTGCCCGCACGGGCACGATCCACGGCGGTTCGCGTGGCGTCGAAGACCGCGAACAGATCGTTTCCGTCGACCGTCACGCCGGGCATTCCGTAACCGGCGCCGCGCGCGGCGAGGGTCGGGGCCGCGGTCTGCGATGCGACAGGTGTGGAGATTGCGTAGCCGTTGTTGATCACGACGACGACCAAGGGAACATGCTGCACACCTGCAAGATTCAGTGCCTCGTGAAAATCGCCCTCGGAGGTGGCGCCGTCACCGCAGTACACCATGACGACGCCCGGTTCGTTCTTCAGCTTCAACGCCCAGGCCAAGCCGGCCGCATGTGGCAGCTGAGCGCCGATTGCCTGCTGCCGGGGCAGCAGGTTCACGCCCGGTGGAATCGCTGCGTGGTCTAGTCGGCCCATGTAGGAACTCAAGAGGTTGTCGAGTGGCAGACCGTGATGCAGCAGAGCGGGTTGTTCCCGGGAAGCGGGGACGATCCAATCTATTGCGGGATCCAGTGTCATGGCCGATCCGAGTGCCGAGGCCTCCTGGCCGTGGACGGGTCCGTACACCCCGAGGCGACCGAGACGCTGCAACTTGATTGCCAGTTCGTCCAATTCGCGAGACTCGAGCATCCGCTCCAACGCCTCGCGAACCTGAGACGGTGACATCGGACAATCCCCGTCCAGGCGCCCCTCGGGGCTCAGACGGGACGGTACGACCTGCGGGCCGGCGGGCGTACTGGCGTGCATCAACTCGGCCATCAGTCGAAGCCGAGGACATCGGTCACGGCGTCGATCACGCGCCTGACGGACGGAAGGTAATGGTCTTCCAGCGTGCCGGCCGGATACGGTGCGTCGTAACAAGCCACCCGCCGCACCGGACCGGCCAACGCCCGGAAGGCTTCATTCTGTGTCACGGCTACGATTTCGGCGCCGAACCCACCGGTCAACGGACCCTCGTGGACGACGACGACGCGACCGGTGCGCGAAGCCGCGTCGATGAGGGTTTCGACGTCGAGGGGGACTAGCGTGCGCAGGTCGAGTACCGACGCGGCCACTCGGTGCTCCTGCAGTTGATCGGCCACCTCCAGGCACAGGTGAACTGCTGCACCCCAGGAAACGAGCGTGACGTCGGCGCCGGTGCGTACCAGGCGGCCGCCGCCGGTTGTCACCGGGTCGTCGGTCGCGACATCGGCGCGGAGCTTTCGGTAAAGGCGCTGGGGCTCGACCACCAACACGGGGTCGGGATCCCGGATGGCTGCCCGCAGCAGCGTCAGGGCATCTTGCGGAAAAGCGGGGCAGTACACCTTGATTCCGGGGGACTGGGTGAACTGCGTTTCCACCGCATCAGCGTGGAATTCCGGTGTCCGGGTGCCCCCACCCGATGGTGCTCTGATCGTCACCGGCATCGGGTACCGGCCGCGGGACCGCGTTCGGAAGCGGGCCAGCTGGGGGCCGATCTGGTGGAAGGCCTGATGTGTGAAACCCAGGAACTGGATCTCGGCCACCGGGATCAGGCCGCCGACCGCCAGTCCGATGGACGCGCCGATGATCGCACCCTCGGACAGCGGCGTATCGACAACCCGGCGCGCCCCGTACTTCTCGTGAAGGCCTGCAGTGGCGCGGAATACGCCGCCAAGCCGGCCGACGTCCATTCCGAGCAGCAGCATTCGCTCATCTCGGTCCATCTCCAGTGCCAGCGCGAGTCTGATGGCCTCGATGACGGACATGTTCGTGTTCCCGGTGGGAGGCGACTGCAGGCCGGGACCAGCATCCGGGGAGACGATCGTCACTCGCACAGTAAATGGCCGCACAAAAGCGTTTGTCAAGCACTTGGGCCTGTCGATCAGAATCGTGGGACGACTTTCCCGGCGAGATAAGTGTGCGGGTCGTCCCGCGTGGGAGCGTTGATACGCTTGACATCCGTTTGTACGGCCATTTAACTGATGCGGTGCGACCTGCCGAGGCGTGCAGGCGGTCCGGCAGTCCATCGTCATCGGGCTGACGCCGGCCGCGGCCTGCTCTCCCAAGGTGAGGGAAATACACCGAACGTGACCCGTTGGTCGATTCCTCCATCTATAATAAAATATATTCAGCGTTGTGGCGTTGGAGAGAGGGAGTGCTGAATGAAGGAATCGGGCCGGTACGACACCATCATCGTGGGAGCCGGATCGACGGGCTGTGCGTTGGGTGCTCGGCTTGCGGAGGACCCCTCCCGCTCGGTGCTGATCGTAGAAGCAGGAAAGCGGTTCGGCGGCATCGAGAACTACCCCGACGACATGAAGTTTGCACGGTCGACCGCGGCCGCCATGCCGGGTCATCCCAACGCGTGGTCGATGATGGGCGAACTCATCCCAGGCACATCCTTTCCCGTGTCCCGCGGCAAGGTCCTCGGCGGTTCGAGTGCGACCAACGGGGCAATCTTTCTCCGTAGCAACCCCGACGACTACGACGGTTGGGCACGCCTCGGAAACTCGGAATGGTCCTATGAAAAGGTGCTGCCGTACCTGATCAAGCAGGAGACCGACCGCGATTTCGGCGCGACCGCCATTCACGGTGGAACGGGACCGATTCCGGTCAACCGGTGGGGCAAGAACGACCTGGCGCCGGTATCGGAGGCCTTCGCTGAAGCGTGTGTCGGCGCCGGGCACGCCTGGGACGACGACATGAACAGTCCCGACAGCACCGGCGTCGGGTTGCTGCCGTTCAACGCCGTTGATGGCATCCGCCAGAACGCCGCGGTGTGCTATCTGGAACCGATCGCCGGCCGGTCTAATCTGACAATCATGGACGAGGCGCTGGTACACCGGGTGGTGTTCGACGGGTACCGGGCGGTCGGAGTCGAGGTGTCGCGTCCCGGCGAGGGACTGATCCGGCTATCGGCCGATGAGGTCGTGCTGTGTGCGGGGGCTTTGAAATCGCCGCAGCTGTTGATGCTTTCAGGTATCGGGCCGTCGAACGTGCTCAAGCCGCTCGGGATCGACGTGGTCCACGAGTCGCCGTACGTCGGCCAGAACTTCATCGACCATCCCTTTGCCAACCTGAAGTACCGGACCGACAAGTACATTCCCAACGCCGGCAAACGGCCGTTCTCCGAAGTGGCGCTGAACTTCGACCCTGACAGCAGCGGGACAGCAGAGCTCCGGATCTACGCGCAGCTCTACACCCATATGAACATGCTGTTCGGCATCTTCCACGGTCAGGGTATGTCCGATCGACTGCGGGCGACCGGAAACGCGGTGGCCCACCTGGGAAGCACCTTGCGCAGCCTGCGGGGAACCTCGCTGAAGGCGCTGAAGAACGAGGTGTCCGAACGGGGTGACCTGAACATCGGCCCCAGCCTCGGCACTGTGGACAGCCGAGGACAACTCAGCATCTCATCCACGGATCCGGCGGCGTCCCCGGTCATAGAGTTCAGGTATATGAGTGAACCGAAAGACCTGGAACGTATGAGATTCGGTGTTCGTACCGCTGTCGAGCTGATGAACCGACCCGAGTTCCAGCGTCTGAAGCCGGAGGTGACCACCGCGCCGTCACGCGACGAGCTGCGCAACGATGCAGAACTCAACAAATGGATCCTGGCCCACCTGAGTACGTCGTTCCACGCTTCGGGCACATGCAAGATGGGTCCGCACAGTGACGAGACGGCGGTGGTGGATCAGTACGGATCGGTCCGGGGAGTGGATGGGCTACGGGTGATCGACATATCCATCCTGCCCACGATTCCGCGGCGTCCGACCAACGCCACAGCGGTGATGCTCGGTGAGCGAGCGTCCGCATTCATGCAGGCGACCAGCCAGTCTGCACATTGAGGCAGCGACAACCAAGGAGAGGGACAGGGACAATGAGTAGCACCATCACCACCGAGGTCGGATACGACACCATTTCTGTGCAGCCGATGCCGGGCGGAGTCGGTGCGCAGATCGTGGGTCTCGATCTTCGAGACGAGTTGAGTGACGCCGTCATCAACGACATTCGCGTCGCCCTGGCCAACCACTGCGTCGTGTCCCTGGGCGTCCAGGACATCAAGCCCTCGCAGTATGAGGCGTTCGCCAAACGCTTTGGCAAGGTCTACATCCCGTCGCTCACGGGTTGCGTCATGGCGCCCGGCACCGAGGGGCTCGCCGTTCTCGACGCCGAAGGCGTTGGCGTCACCGCCCGCAAGGCGGGCGGTGACTGGCATGTCGACGAACTGTGGACCGCCACCCCGAACGAGTTGGCCACGATCCGTTCCGCGGAACTCCCGCCGCGTGGAGCCGGGACCGCATTCTCCAGTATGTACAAAGCCTATGACGCACTGACGCAGCCGATGAAGGATCTCATCGACCCGTTGCAGGCCGAGTATTCGGCCAGCATCTCGGTGAAGAACTACACCCTGATGGCGCAGAAGACCGATGAGCCCGAGCGCCGGGAGCGTTATGAGGCGGCTGCGCGTAACGCCGCCGCGCTGCCGCCGGTGGTGCATGACCTGGTCAAGGTGCACCCGATCACCGGGCGGAAGTACCTGTGCTACACGCATCATGTCTTCGAGCGTGTGGTCGGACTCAGCCAGCCCGAGAGTCAGATGCTGTCTGAATTCTTGTACGCGCACATCGCGTCACTGGACTTCATCTATACCCATCACTGGACGCTGGGCGAAGTCGCCATGTGGGACGAGCGTCTCTGCCAGCACGCCGGTGTTCTGCACCAGGGTGTTCCGGGCGAACCACCGCGGGTGATGTGGCGCGTCTACATCCAGGAGAATCCGTACACCCCGGCCTCGAACTAGGCAGTTCGTTCGCTGTCCCGTACCCGCGGAACCGCGGCCCGCATCGACATACCACCGCCGACATCCTGAAACCGGATTCCCGTCGGCATTGCTTGAGGAGGTTCAGGTTGACCGTATCCACCGGCGCTGTGCGCGAGCAGTTGAACAGGTCGGATTTCGAGTTCATGTATCGGGTCATGAAGACCTCGATGGTGGCCGATGACCGGGCACGGTCCGAGGCACGTGCCGGCGCGCTGCGTGCCGCCTTCTATCCGGTCAGAGGTCTGGAAGGCGTCTGCGCGGCGCTGGGCGCAGCCCTGGACGAGAGCGACTACGTGGTTTCGACGTACCGGAATCTCGGGGACCTGCTGGCCAAGCGGGTGCCGCTGCGAAGCATCATCTCCGAGCTTTACGGGCGATCGGACGGAACGGGACGGGGCAAGGGCGGCCCCATGCATATCAAGGACGCTTCCGTCGGGTTGATGGCCACCAGCGGCATTGTCGGCGCGGGAATTCCGATCGCAGTCGGCCTCGGCCTGGCGACGCAACTCGACGATTCTCCGCGTGCGGTAGTCGTGACTTTCGGCGACGGAGCCACCGCTACCGGGGCCTATCACGAGGCCATCGCCCTGGCCGCTGTCTGGCGCTTGCCCGTAGTCTTCGTCTGCCAGAACAACCAGTGGGCCGAACACACGCCGATCGTCGACTACACGTCCTCGCCTGAAATCGCGAAGCGGGCCGGCGCGTACGAATTGCCGGCCACCCGCGTGGATGGTTTCGATCCGATCGCCACATACGGAGCCCTGCGCGAGGCAATTGACCGGGCTCGTAACGGCAATGGACCGACGTTCGTCGAATGTGTGACCTACCGGCTCGGCAGCCACAGCGCGAATGCCGATTACTCCTACATGCCGAAGGACGAGCTGGCTGCGGCGCAGGTCCGCGATCCTGCCCCGACGTTCCGGCGTTGGCTCCTCGGCGAGGGAGTGCTCCAGGAGGCGGATTTGAGCGCCATTGACGACGACATCAGTGCCGCGGTGACAGACGCCTTCGATTTCGCGCAGAACAGTGCGCGGCTCGGACCAGACGAGCTGTACAGCGACGTATTCGGTGACAAGGAATGGGTGACTGGTCGATGAAATCATTGACAGAAGCGCAGGCTGGGCCGTCCAGCACGATGTCGATGGCGGTCGCGCTCAACTCCGCTCTCGACGCGGCGTTTGCCCGGCGCAGCGACGTGATCGCGCTGGGCGAGGACATCGCCGACCCGGCCGGTGGCGTGTTCAAGGTGACCAAAGGTCTGTCGACGAAGTATGGGGCCGACCGGGTACGTTCGACACCGATCGCCGAACAGGCCATTGTCGGTGCCGCGATCGGTGCCGCCCTCGGTGGTTACCGCCCCGTGGCCGAGATCATGTTCTTCGACTTCATCACCATCGCGATGGATCAGATCATCAATCACGCGGCAAAACTCCGCTATGTGAGCGGCGGACACTCGAGTGTTCCGATCACCATCCGCACGGCGATCGGCGACACGCGTTTCGGTCCGCAGCACTCGCAGTCGCTCGAGGCCTGGTTCATGCACACACCCGGAATCAAGGTGGTGATGCCGTCGAATCCGATCGATGCCAAGGGCTTGCTCACCGCGTGCATCGATGATGACGACCCGTGCCTGTTCATCGAGAACGTGAATCTGATGTTCTCGGTGAAGACACCGACACCGGACACCGAATACCAGATTCCCCTCGGGTCGGCGCGCATCGTCCGGCCCGGCGATGACGTCACTCTGATCACCTACGGGGCCATGGTGTCTGTGGCCGAGAAGGTTGGCGACATGCTGGCAGCGGAAGGTATTTCCACCGAGGTCATCGACCTTCGGAGTCTGGTGCCGCTCGACTTCGAAACGGTGTTGCGCTCGGTCGAACGTACCCGACGAGCGGTGGTGCTACACGAGGCAACGCGGTTTTGTGGCCCGGGTGCCGAGATCGCCTCGGTAATCACCGAAGAACTGTTCGGTGATCTGCTTGCTCCGACCTTACGCATCGGTGGCGCGTTCAGTCCTCGCCCGTTTACGCCGCTCGGTCATTTGCCGGATTCCGATCAGATCGTCACCGGGGTCCGAGAACTTGTAACGGGCGGTTGAGTACGGAAGACGAGCCGATTCGTCGATCCGGCTCCGTGACGGCGTCGCGCCGGCCGTCGGCCACCTCGGAACGGCTCCAGTCGAGAGCCGGGTGCGGTTGCTCTCGATGGCGATGACTCCCGCGCGGAACGGCCTACTTGACGGGAGGTCGCATGGGCCCGCAAACTGACATTAACAAATGTCAGATTAGTCACGAGCGTGGCGGGAAGTGACGCACGTTACCGGGCGGTAGAGCGTCGACACCAACTCGGTGAACATCTACAAGGGAGGTGGGTGAGGCGTGACGCATTTTCCGCGCGAGAGCGGTTCGCATCTGGAGGGCGTGTCCCTGATTCCGGCGACGTTCCAGCATGTTTGCCGATGTCCTGCCCGTTCTGACTACATCGAGTTGTGCTTCGAGACAGCAGAGGGACCGTGGAGGTGGTGCTTACCCGAACCGTCTGAGCCGAGCAAAACCGAGTTCAGCAGTGGCGTACTCGCGCTTACTGAAGGGCCATATGGCGTCCGGGCTCGTTGCGTCGAGGATGGCCGGTTTGGGTTCGTCCTGCCGATCTCGCAAGCCCTTCCGATGATTCTCGGTGGTTCCCGCACATTGGTGGCTCGAAAGCTGGTCGAGCGAGGATGGTAGCAAGATGGCCGTTGTGGGGCAGACGGCCCCGCCGATCGACATTTGCTGGCGCACTTTGTTGTCTTTCGATGGTGCTGGCGTTGTTGTGCAGTACCTCGGTCGGTCGTGCGGGTGCGGATCCGTGGGATCCGGCTCCGCCGATCTTGCCGGAGTTTGTTCCGGCTGCGAGTAGTTGGGCTCCGCAGTTTCCGTATCCTTATGATCAGACGCGCAAGAACGTGACGGATGTCGATATCAATGCGATGCGGGAGATGTGTCAGTGGTTCAATGCGCAGTATCGCGATCTGCGCAACCAGTTGGACAAGTTCGGGTTCAATCTGTTGCAGGCGAACAATGATTGGACTGCCGGCATGATCCAGGCCCAGGCTGACAATGTGGCCATGAATGTGGAGCGGACGGTCGCGTTCCTGACTCCGCGGACGACGGCGCTGACCATCAGTCAGGACTTCGCCGGGGATCTGTATTTCCCGATCTACCAGGGTGAGCCGTTCTATCGGTTGTGGCAGGAACTGTCCAATGTCGGGGTGGGTATCCGTGCGCGCAATACCGCGTGGGTGTATGGGCCTTCACAGCAGCGAGTCAAACGGTGGGCCAGCCAAATCGAGCGATCACGTATCTGCGACCAGTGATGGCCCGGGTGTGCCAATGAGCGTTTCCGAGCCCTGAAGTGGTTCCCGTAGACCTTCTTGCCGGTTTGAAGGGGGACGCCCGGAGAGATCGCTCCGAGTTGATCGGTTGGTTGCTCGACCGGGGTTTCACTGTGGAACAGATTCGGCAGTCGGACACGCCGATGCTGCTGCCTGCAAATCGGGTCATGGGTGAAGACGGTGTGTACGTGTCGGAGCGTCAGGTCGCCGTCTCATCGGGTGTCGAGTTGGAGCTCCTGAGGCGTCTGCAACATGCAGCTGGTCTGCCTCGAATCGACGACCCTGATGCCGCAGTTCTGCATCGCGTTGATGCTGAAGCCGCCGCCGCAGCAAGCTACTTCATCGATTTCGGACTTGACGTGGATGACGCGATAGCTGTCGTCCGTGTACTGATGGAAGGCCTCAGCCACACCGCAGCGCTGCTGCGCGATACGAGTTTCAAGATCTGGACAAAGCCCGGCGCGACAGAGATCGAATTGGCGCAGTCGGCCGAGGCCCTCACTCGTGACGCTGCACCCCGAATACTGTCGGTTGTCCAAGGGCTTCTACTTATGCAGATGCGACGGATGTTCGAGGCCGAGGGCATCGGATCTGCCGAGAGAGCGGCGGGCGAGTTGTCCGGGGCGCGGATGGTTGCCGTCGCCTTCGCCGATCTGTCCGGGTTCACGCCGCTTGGCGAGGTCGTCGCGCCAGAAGATCTGGCGCGAGTGGCGAGTGTGCTCTCCGATCTTGCGCATGACGTGGTGACCGCGCCGGTACGTTTCGTCAAGACAATCGGCGATGCAGTGATGTTGGTCAGCCCGGAACCGTATCCTCTCGTCGAGACTCTCATCGTGTTGCTCGATGAGGCGGCCGGCTGTGGGTTGCCACCAATGCGTGGGGGCGTGACCATGGGCCGAGCTGTCAGTCGCGCAGGCGACTGGTTCGGCAGTCCCGTGAACGTGGCGAGCCGTGTGGTCGGTCTCGCGGAGCCCGGCAGTGTCCTGGTTGCCGAGCCTGCTCGTGAACTCATCGGCGACGTGGCAGGCCTCGTGTGGAATTCGATAGGTAGGCAATCTCTTCGGGGCGTTGCCGCGGAGGTCGAACTGTTCCGTGTGGACCGCGATCGCGAAGGTCAGGGCCGGCAGCTGTCATGAACCTTGTCCGTCATCGCCGCAATGGCCGACGGCCGACCGCTGGTCAAACGTAGACCAGCTACCACAAAGTACTTTCACTCGGGATACTGCATTCGCCGAGGGTGGGATCGCTCACCGCGTCCTGCGGGCAGCGGGAAGTAGGCTCGCCGACTCGAACAGCGCGGCGATATGATCGGCGATCTCGTCCGCGCCGGCATTGATCTGGCCTTCGACCCAGGCCAGCGTGAGTTCCGAGCAGGCACCCGCGAGCGCGTACGCGGACATCTGCATGCTCAGTTTGTCCGCCGGAGTGGTGGCGCTTGTCGGAGGGAACTCCGACATCATGATCTCGACAGAGTTGTGCACCAGTCGGTTGCGTAGTCGAGTGAGACTGCCGGTGGCGCCGAATGTCTCGACGAGCACGAAGCGTGCCAGCCGCGGATCGGCGGTGACCGCGTCGATGAACAACATGATTCGAGCTCGCAGTCTTTCCGGACCCGGCTCCCCGGGGGGTTCAGGCGTCAGTTGCTCCTCGACCAGGTCGTCCATCAGCGCGTCCACGAACGTGTCGATCGAGTCGAACTGTTCATAGAAATAGCGCTTGATCAGACCGGCCTTCTGGCATATCTCGCCGACGGTCACGCTCGCGATGCCGCGCTCGGCGAAGAGCGCAAGACCGGCGTCGAACAGTCGTTGCCGACGATCTGTTCGACGCTGGGCCGCTGGTATCCCTCCGTATACGCGTCCAGGCTCCGTCATAGGACGAGTATGGCACCAGCCATCGCCGCAGAACTCGTGGCCAGTGCAGTTGCCACGACGGTTCGGCGGTGCTCGCTTCGGCGTCGCTTGCAGGAATCGCCCTGAATAGGATAATCATATTACTGTTAGACGGGTCGAGAGGTGGGTTTCGAGGTCAATGCGCGAGGTGGCGATTGCCGGCGTTTACCAGACGGTCCAGGGTGATCTGAATGATCGGAATCAGACCGAGCTGTGGTGGGAATGCGCACGCGGTGCCACCGCCGACGCCGGCCTCGGCCTGGGCGATATCGACGGACTGATCGGAGAGGGGCCCAGCGGGGTGGGTCTGCGGCCGAACATGCCGGCCAATGCCCTGGGCAACGATCTGCTGGGTAAGCCGCTGCGGTTCCACGCGGCGAGCAGCATCGGGGCCGCCAACACGGCAGCGGGGGTCAACCTGGCGGTCTACGCGATCGCCTCCGGGCGTGCTGACTGCGTGGTGATCGTGAACGCGGTGGCCGGGCCCACCGAGGGTGTATTCAGCGGCAACCGCGACGAGGCCGTCGCCGCGATGGGCAAGTTCAGCGGTCCGTATGAATACGTGTACGGCACCACCCGGGTGTCTGACTACGCGGTGTTCGCAATGCGACACATGTACGAGTTCGGTACGACATCCGAGCAGCTCGCCGAGGTAGCCGTCGCGCAACGGGCGAGTGCCACCCTGCATCCGCTGTCCGTCAACGGAGGCCGTGGCCTGATCACCACCGACGACGTGCTCGACTCGCGGATGATCGCCGACCCGCTGCACCTGTTGGACTGCTGTGCCATCAACCAGGGCGGCGGTGCCATCGTGGTCACGACCGCCGACCACGTGCGAAGCCAGGGACGTCCGGTGGTGTCGCTGCTCGGGTACGGCGAGGGCCACAGTCACATCGACGTCAACTCGGTTCCCAGCTTGGCCGAATTCGCCTCGAGCAAGGTCGCCGCCGACACAGCGTTCGCCGAAGCCGGCGTGAGCCGCGACGATATCGACGTCACCGGCATCGGTGACCACTTCACCATCAACGTCATCCTCGGTCTGGAAGGCGCGGGATTCTGCAAAGTGGGTGAGGGCGGTGCGTTCGTCGAGGGCGGCACACTGGGTGTCGCGGGTTCGTTGCCGACCAATACTGCCGGCGGTTTCCTGTCCTTCAGCCACGCCGGGCGGTGCGGGTTGTTCACCCTCGCCGAAGTGGTCGAGCAACTTCGCGGTACCGCCGGCCCCCGCCAGGTCGCGAACGCGAGGTACGGGTTCGTCAACGGGGTCGGCGGGGCGATGCAGAACAACTTCGCGATGGTCCTCGGGAGGGTCTGAGATGGCGGACTGCGCATTGCGACGGCCCGCCGTCGGCCGAAGTGGGTGGTGGCGTCGGGCAACCGGGTCAAGGAGTGCCTGGTGAGTTCGGAGCGGAAATCGATCTTCATTACCGGTGCGTCGGCCGGTATCGGTAAGGCCACGGCGAAATTGTTCGGCGACCGAGGCTGGCGGGTGATTGCGACGATGCGGCGGCCCGAGGCGGCACCCGACGTAGCGGCATTACCGGGTGTCGAAGTGCTCACACTCGATGTCGCCGATCCGTCCCAGATCGAATCAGCTGTCGCACAAGCGGTCTCGAAGGGAACCGTGGATGTGGTGCTCAACAATGCCGGCTATGCGGTGCCTGGTCCACTCGAAGGACTGTCCGATGGGCAGATCACCGACAATGTCGCCACCAACTTGCTTGGTCCGATCCGGGTGGTGAAGGCATTCATCCCACACTTTCGCGACAATGGCGGTGGCCTGTTCATCAACACCAGCTCGATCGGCGGTCTGATCACGGTGCCGCTGAGCGCCATGTACCACGCCACCAAGTGGGGTCTCGAAGGCTGGAGCGAGAGTATGGCCTTCGAGCTGAGCCGGGTGGGCATCGGTATGAAGATTCTTGAACCGGGTGGTGTCAACACCGAATTCATGTCGCGTTCAATGGAGGTCGCTGCCTACCACCCGGCTTACGGCGACATGTTGGACAAGTTCCTGAGCGGAGTCTCCGACCAGATCCAACAATCCTCGACAGCGGAGGATATCGCCGAGGTTGCGTACCGGGCCGCCACCGACGGTACGAACCAACTTCGCTATCTGGCCGGACCTGACGCGATCGCGTTGCACAAGACCCGACTCGAACTCGGCGCGGAGCAGTTTCGAGAAGTCGCACTGCGCGAGTTCCTCAAGAAGGCCTAGCGCCGTGTCGTGAACTGTCCTTCGCGCGTTCGGCATCCACCAGACCGGCCCTAGCATTAAGTACAATCCTATATAGGCTAGTCCCGATCCTCGACCTCCGAGAGGCATGAATTTAGACATGTCCGACTACGCAAAGTTGCTGCCCGAGGCCATCCCGGCCTGGCAGATGCCGTTCTGGGAGTCGCTCAAGCGCCATGAGGTACACGTCCAGGTCTGCGACGACTGCGGGAAGCACCGCTATGCACCCAAGGAGATCTGCGCGCAGTGCCACTCGGTGAACGCGACATGGACGCCGGTCGCCGGGACCGGCGAAATCTATACATACACAGTGGTGCGCCGGGCCCCCACCAAGGCCTTCCAGGCCGATGCACCGTATGTCATCGCCCATATCGCGATGGACGAGGGATTCCGCATGATCGGCACCGTGTCGGATGTCGACCCCGAGACCGTCCGGATCGGTGACCGGGTCGTGGTGGACTACCTCGACGTCACCGCGGACTGGACCCTGCTCACCTTCGTCCCGGCCTGAGGTAGGAACATGGAACTGGTAATCGACCCTGCCCTCGACGAATTCCGCGAGGAGGCCCGCACCTGGCTCGAGGAAAACGTGCCGTCGGAACCGCGACCGCATGCGGCCGGCGCCGCGATGCGTGATTTCGATATCGCCTGGCAGCGCCGGATGTATGACGGCGGCTGGTCCGGTATCGACTGGGCACCCGAGTACGGCGGACGTGGACTGTCCCTGGTGCAACAGGTCACCTGGTACGAGGAGGCGGTGCGCGCCGGCGCTCCCACAGACAGCATCTTCGGCGTCGCCTTCGCCCACGCCGGGCCCACGCTCATCCTGAAGGGCAGCGAGGAACAGAAGAGCTTCCACCTGCCCAGGATCCTGCGCGGCGAATCCCCATGGTGTCAGGGTTTTTCCGAACCCAATGCGGGGTCGGACCTGGCATCGCTGCGGTGCCGCGGCGTGGTTGAAGGCGACCACGTCGTGGTGACCGGGCAGAAGATCTGGACGACCTACGGCGAATTCTGCGACTACGGTGAGCTTCTCGTGCGCACCGACCAGGAAGCCCCGAAACACAAGGGCATCAGCTGGCTGATCGTGGACATGAAGTCTCCCGGTATCGACATCCGCCCGATCACCTCGATCGACGGCTTCCCGCACAACTGCGAGGTCTTCTACGACGAGGTGCGCATCCCGCTGTCCAATGTCGTGGGCGGGCTCAACAACGGCTGGAGCGTGGCGATGGCGACGCTGGCCGCCGAACGGGGACCCGGATTCCTCGATCGCCGGCTGGAGGTCATCACCATCGTCGACGACCTCATCGACGAGGCCAGAGAGCGCGGACTGCTGGCCGACGGCGACATCTACCGGCGGCTCGCCGAGACCCGTGCCGCGGTGACCGCGATCCGGTCGATGGCCTATTTTCAGGTGTCCGCGGCCGTTGCCGGCATGCAACTCGGGCCCGAGGTGTCGGCGAACCGAACCTTCCTGGTGGAGACGAAGATGGAGGTCGCCCGGCTCGCGGTGGACATCCTCGGGCCTTCGGTGCTGGAGAACGGACGCTGGGCCAAGAACTGGCTGACCGCGTTCTCCGGTCCGATCGCCGGCGGCACGACCGATATCCAGAAGAACATCATCGGAGAACGAGTGCTGGGACTGCCGCGATGAACCTCTACCCGGACGACGACCAGGTCGGGATCGCCGACGCGGCCCAGCACTATCTGGCCACCGAACTCCCGATCGGCCGGATCCGGGAAATGCATTCCGGCGCAGAGGCTATCGGCCCGGCGGCGTGGACGAAGTGCGCCGAACTGGGCTGGCTCAGCCTGGCGGTGCCCGAGGACGAGGGCGGAGTCGGCCTCGGGGTGCCCGAAGAGTCCATGCTGGCCCGCGAGCTCGGACGGGCACTGACACCGGGGCCGTTCGCGGCGACGGCGATCGCCGCCGTGGTCGCCGCCGGTGCCGGTCAGAGGGAGCTTGCCGGTGACCTGATGGCGGGCACCGTTCGTGCCGGCGTCGCGATCGGTTCGGGCCGAGTCCTGGACGCGACGCCGGAGGGTTTGGTGCTGTCGCTGAGCGGTGATCGGGCCGAGCTGTATCGGATCGCAGCGCTGCAGCCGCTGGACTGTGTCGATCCCGGAGCACGCCTGCATACGGCCGAGCTCGGCGAGGTCGTCGCCGCGGTGGACGATCCGTTGCTGCGCAGCCGGCTGCTGGTCTGGCTGTCCGCGCAGCTGCTCGGCGTTCTCGAGGCCGTCCGCGACATGTCGGCCGCGTACGCCGTCGCGCGTGAGCAGTTCGGTCGCCCGATCGGCGTCTACCAAGCGGTCAAACACCGCTGCGCCGATATGGCAGTGGGTGCCTACGCGGTGGCGGCCCAGGTC
The DNA here is from genome assembly GCF_053345865.1 of Mycobacterium sp. C31M. Classification (NCBI taxonomy): domain Bacteria; kingdom Bacillati; phylum Actinomycetota; class Actinomycetes; order Mycobacteriales; family Mycobacteriaceae; genus Mycobacterium; species Mycobacterium sp. C31M. The sequence continues at coordinate 168,999 of NZ_JBKFAX010000004.1, forward strand.
AACGCCGCGGCCGTGATGGTGCAGGCTGGTCACCCGGATGCGGCGTTTTATGCCGCCTCGGCACATCGACTGGCGGTGGCCCGGGCGCGGACCGCGGCCTCGGACAACATCCTCAACCATGGCGGCATCGGCTTCACCTGGGAGCACGATTCACATCTCTACCTCAAACGGGTCGAGTTGCTCGATCAGGCCGCCGGCCCGCGCCAGGACACCTGGGACGCATTGATGTCCCCGCCGCGCCACCAGTTTCGCTGACCCCTTTCACCAAGGAGCACAATGACTTCCGTCGACACCACCGCGTCCCTGTTCATCAACGGCGAGTGGCGCGGCGCCGATGCGACTTTCGAGGTCACCGATCCGGCCACCGGAGCGGTGATCGGTGCGGTCGCCGACGGCACCCGTGCCGACGCCGCCGCCGCGGTGGCAAGTGCCGCTGCGGCTTTCGACGCCTGGGCCGGATTGACCGCCTACCAGCGGTCCCGCTACCTCTACGACGCACACCAACTCATGCTGGACCGGGCCGAGGATCTCGCACAGCTGATGACCCTGGAGCAGGGCAAGCCGCTGCGCGCGTCGCGTACCGAAGTGCAGTACGCCGCCGACTTCCTGATCTGGTTCGCCGAGGAGGGCAAGCGCCTGTACGGGCAGACCATCCCGTCCTCGCGCGCCGATCAGCGTTTCATGGTGATGCATCAGCCGGTCGGCGTCGTCGGCGCGGTGACACCGTGGAACTACCCGATCTCGATGATCACCCGAAAGGTCGCACCCGCCTTGGCCGCCGGCTGCACGATCGTGCTCAAGCCCGCGGAGCAGACCCCGCTGTGCGCGGTCGAAACCTTCAAGATCTTCGAGGATGTCGGGCTGCCCGCCGGGGTGGCGAACCTGGTGACCACCGCCGACCCGGCCCCGGTCGGCGAGGAGTTCCTGACCAACCGGGCGGTGGCCAAGTTGACCTTCACCGGCTCGACCGAGGTCGGCAAGTACCTGGCCCGCGGGGCCGCCGACCAGCTCAAGCGGGTCTCGATGGAACTGGGCGGCCACGCCCCGTTCATCGTCTTCGATGACGCCGACCCGGTGCACGCCGCCAAGGGCGCGGCCATGATCAAGGTGCTCAACACCGGGCAGGCGTGCATCGTGCCGAACCGGATCTTCGTGCACCGCTCGATCGCCGACACCTTCCTGGAGACGTTGGTCAAGCGGCTGCAGGGGATGCGCGCCGGCGCCGGTGTCACCGACGGTGTCAGCATCGGTCCGCTCATCGACGGTGATGCGATGGCGCGGATGGAACGCCAGGTCGCCGACGCCGTCAGCAAGGGTGCCACGGTGCTGACCGGCGGTGAGCGTCTGCGCGGGGACGGTTTCGACGGTGGCTATTTCTTTGCACCGACCGTGATCTCGCAGGTGACACCGCAGATGACCATCTACCGGGAGGAGACCTTCGGTCCCATCGCACCCGTCGTGCTGTTCGACACCGACGACGAGGTGCTGGAGATGGCCAACGACACCGACTACGGTCTGGCGTCCTATGTCTACACCCCGAATATCGGGCGAGCCTTCCGGGCCGCCGAGCGATTGCGCTTCGGCATGGTCGGCATCAACGACATCAATCCGACCTCGGCGGCGGCCCCGTTCGGCGGGGTCAAGGAAAGCGGTATCGGTCGTGAGGGCGCCCAGCAGGGTCTGCTCGAATACGTCGACACCAAACTCGTCGGTATCAGCGTGGGGTCCTGAGATGGCCGAGCTGGTCGCGGAGCGCCACGGCGCGACGACGGTGATCACCATCAACCGCCCGGAGAGCATGAACTCGCTGACCGCGGCGCACCGCGCCGAGATCACCGAGATGGTGCGCGAATTCAACGCCGACCCGAGCCAACTGGTGGCGGTCGTCACCGGCACGGGCGAGAAGGCGTTCTGCGCCGGTGCCGATCTCAAGGAGATGGCCGACCAGGCGTCGACGGGCCGCGCCGTGCCGATGGCGCAGGCCCCTGACTTCGCCGGTGTCGGCGCCAGCGAGAAGCCGGTCATCGCGGCGATCAACGGCGCCGCCATCGCCGGCGGACTCGAGCTGGCCATCTGCGCCGATATCCGGGTCGCCTCGACCAACGCCTGGTTCGGCACGTTCGAGGTGAAGCGGGGCATCGTCGCCGGGGTGGCCGTCAACGTGCTGCCGCGGCTGATACCGATCGGTGCGGTGATGGACCTGATGCTCACCGGCGGCCGGATCGGCGCCGAGGACGCCTACCGGCTGGGCCTGGTCCAGCAACTCGTCGAGCCGGGCGAGCTGATCGACCGGGCACTGGAGAAGGCCGCGGCGATCGCCGCGAATTCCGGGCCGGCGGTGTGGGCGACCAAGGCGATCGTGAACTATTGGCGCGATCTGCAATTGGCAGAGCAGCATCGGTACTACCAGGCCGTCACGCACCGGCTGCTGCTGTCGGGCGAGTTCCTGGAGGGCCCGCGCGCGTTCGCGGAGAAACGCGAGCCGAACTTCTCCAACGCCTGGCCGGACCCGTTCGACGCGCGCTGAGCGCTACTGCACGGGGAAGTCGAGCTGGCTCAGCTTGGACTCGTAGCGCCAATCGGAGCCGACCTTGACGAAGGTGTCGGTGTAGAAACCCGTTGCCTGTACCCGCGGCCCGTGCTCGCCGACCACGCAGAGCGTCAGGTACGAGATCGCCACGATGTGGGTGTCGGTCTGCTCCTTGATCCAGGTGTTGGTGACGATGTGCCGAAGCTGCTCGGTGCGCGCGGCGAAACGCTTGGTGAACCGTTCGACCAGGGCATCGCGACCGACGGTCGGCCCGAAGGTCTTGCCGCCCTGCACAATCGTGGTGAAACTGCCGTTCTCGGCGTACAGCGACGCGAGCTCCTCGGCCTGCTTGGTGTCATACAGCCATGCCGAGTAGGCGATGAGGTCGCGGATGTCGTCGAGCGTGCTCACGGGTGAGATTCTCCTGGCTCAATCGATATCGCTCTGGCCGACGGCGGGGATGTGGCGGGTCACATCGGGCGATCGATGCAGTGGCTCGATCCAGTCGACATAGAACGTGCGCTTGGCAAACCGCCAGGCGCCGTCGGATCTCGCGAACTCGTCCAGGTAGCGCAGGTGGACGGTCATGAGTTTGCGTTCACCGTCCTCGGTGTGCACATGGTATGCGGTGCAATAGGTTTCGCCTGTCGCGGTGTCCCCGTCGAGCGCGACGGTGCTCTGACCGAGGAAGTGTTGGGTGACCTCGTAGTTGTCGAGAACCTGTAAATAGGGTTTGAGGTTGTCCAGACCGCCGATCACCTGCGACGGTGCGCACCCCTCGCCGTCCATGTGGATGACGAACTGGGCATCCGCGGTGAACAGTGACAGGTGCTGGTCGATCAAGCGGCGGTCGGCGCAGTGGGCATACCTCTCGACCAGCTGGCGGATGGCGAGGCGATCGGCGTAGTCGGAGGCTGTGGTCTCGCGCTCGGTCATGTTCGTCTAACCGCCTGTCTGTGTCGGCGGTTCGGCGAGCAGTGGTGCCAACCGCTTGCAGACCGTCTCGATGTTGCGCATGACGAGGTCTTCGGCCATGCCCCCGATCGACGCCCATAGATAAACGGTGTCAACGGGGGCGCCCGCGGTTGTCGAACGGATGCGGTCGGCCACGAGTTCGGGTGTGCCATAGCTGAAGGATCCCAGCGCTGACATCTTGGTCGAGCTCAGTATCCGGTCCAAGTCGACAGGCTTCGGTTCCGGCGCATCGGTGCCCTTGACCATGTGGCGACGGTAGGAATCGAAGTGCTGGGTGAGGTGCCGGGATACCGTGGGCCAGTCCCGTTCAGGGTCTTCGCATACCCAGGCGTTGAAATAGCCTGCCATCATGCCGATATCCGGTGAGTATCCGGCTTCGACGAGCCCGTCACGGTACGGGCACCACAACGAGGCATCGACCGACAACAGACGCTCGCCGAGCAGTCCGGCACGCCGGGCCCCTTTCGGTCCCTGGTAACCGAGCCAGATCGGGACCGGATCTTGCACCGGGGCGGGCCGAACTCCTTCAGGTGACCAGAGTCGGCGCAACTGCCGGACGGTGTCGTCGGTGCGCGTATATCGCCGCTGAAGCGTCGTGCCGAACAGCTCGAACTCGGGTACCCGGTAGCCGGTGCCCAAGCCGAGGTCCAATCGGCCACCCGAGACCAGGTCTACCACCGCACCCTGCTCGGCGATTTCCGCCGGATGATGGAGCGGTGCGATGAGGATCGAGGTGCCCAACCGGACCCGACTGGTACGCGCGGCCGCAGCGGCTGCGAGCGTCAGCGGGCTGGAGAGATAATCGTCGTCGAAGAGGTGGTGTTCGGAGAACCACAGCGACGATGCGCCGAGGCGCTCTGCCTCCTCGCACGCCTCCAGTGTGAACCCATACAAGCGCGAGGGATCATGCCGCCACTGCTCGGGGTTCCGGAGATCGAAACATAATCCGACCTTCACGACGTGTTCCTCTCTCCCGAATCAGTCGGGGCGGGATCTCTCGGCGTGAGACGATACCCGGGTTGTGGACCCGCGAAGTCCCAATTCCGGAGGATCTCGAAATAGGCCAGCGGCCCGGCCGGATAGCGCAGCCCGGTGAACAGGTCCGCACTGCTCTTCGCCGATCCTTCGGCGTTGAAGTAGCCCGGCGTGCAGTCCTGCAGAAATTCCAATTGCTTTTCCAGAAGGGGTGATTCGACGATCCCGGCCACCCATTCGTCGATCGCCTCTGGACTCGCCTCGATGACCGCGTTGTCGTGTGCCACAGCGCCGGCTATGGCACGGGCGATGTAGCAGGCTTGCTCGTCGAGCATGTGCACTGCGTTGAGCGCGGCGGCCGTCTGCGCGTTGCCGCCCAGGAAGAACAGGCTGGGGAAACCGTCGGTCGCCATCCCGTGCAGCGTGCGGATACCGGTGGACCAGTGTTGCGTCAGGGTGGTCCCGTCGCGGCCCTCGAACTCGAACCCGGTCAGTTGCGCGAATGAGTCGGGGGCGTCGAACCCGGTTGCCATGATGAGGCAGTCGATCCGGTGTTCGGCGCCGCCGGCGACGACGCCGGTCGGGGTGAATGCTTCCAGGCCGCGACCGTCGGTGTCGACCAGCCGGACATTGTCTCGGTTGAACGCCTCGAGATAGTCGTCGTGCCAACCGGCTCGCTTACACCACCAGCGATACCACGGCTCGAGGATCGCGGCGGTGTCCGGATCGGTGACGGTGGCCCGGACGCGGGCGCGGACCTGGTTCATCAACCGGAAGTCGTTCATCTCCGAGATGACCGCGAGTTCTGCTGCCGTCGGTTTGCGTCCCAGCCGCTCGATGGTGACGGCCTCCGGTTCGGCGAGCATGGCGCATGACTCGGTCCAGCCGTCGCCGACCGCGTTGTCGGCCAGAGGCACATGACCGGCCGGCGTGCCCTGCATGATGTGCTGCTGGAAGTTATCGCGCCGCCGCCGCTGCCAACCGGGCTCGGAGCGGTCCACCCAGTCGGGACCGACTTCGCGTTGATCGCGAACCCCGACGGTCGACGGTGTCCGTTGGAACACGACGAGTTCCTTGACGTACGGGGCCACCGCCGGAACCACCTGCAGCCCGGTCGCTCCCGTCCCGATGACGCCGACCCGCTTGTCGGCCAGGGCGGTCAGGTCGGGTCCGGTGTAGTCGTAGTCCCACCGGCTGGTGTGGAAGATGTGGCCGGTGAATTCGTCGACACCGGGAAGCACCGGAAACTTGGGCTGACTCATGCGGCCGCAGGCGATCACCAGGTAGTCGGCCGTCAGCTGGTCGCCGCGGTCGGTGCTGACCGACCAGCGGCTCTGGTCGGCGTCCCACCGAGCGGCCTCCACCGAGGTGTGAAAGCATGCGCGGTCGTAGAGCTGGTAGGTCTTGCCGATCGTGCGGCTCAGCTCCAGCAACTCCGGGGCATACGAATACCGGTGCTGCGGTATCCAATCGAGTTCCTCGGCGAGCGGAAGGTAGGTGTGTGCCTCGATATCGCACATGGCGCCCGGGTAGCGGTTCCAATACCACACTCCGCCGAAATCGCCACCGACCTCGATCACGCGGACATCGGTGACGCCGGACTCGTACAGTCGAGCACCCATCAGCAGGCCGCCGTAGCCACCGCCCACGATGATGACGTTGGTGTGCTCGGAGATCGGTTCCCGTTCGATCCTCGGTGTCCACGGGTCGTCCGCAAAGTGCGCATAATCGCCTTTGGCCGAGGTGTATTGGGCCTTCCCCTCGGGGCGGATACGCCGATCGCGCTCGTCCCGGTACTTCTCGCGTAGCCATTCGGGATCGAAGTCGATATCGCCGGCAACCGGATGGTAGGTCATTGGTGCTCCTTTACGGGCCGGTGGTTTTCCAGCGATTCAGGCATTGCGGCCACCGTCGACCGCGACGGTCTCGCCGGTGATGAAGCTGCTGTCGGACGAGAGGAGAAAGCGGACTGTGGCGGCGATCTCTTCGGGGCGCGCGAGGCGGTTCATCGGCTTTTGGCTGAGACTGGCACCTGCTGGTGCGTTCGTGCGGAGGCCTGACCGGATGGCCTCGATCATGCGGCCCTGAACACCCGTGGGGCAGACTGCATTGACGCGAATGCCGGCGCCGGCGGCTTCGAGTGCAGCAGTGCGGGTGAGCCCGATGACGGCGTGCTTGGACGCCGAGTACGCCGACATGTTGGCCACGCCGCGGAGACCGCTGGTGCTCGCCATGTTGACGACTGCGCCGCCTGAAGTCATGTGACGCAGGACGTGTTTGAGTCCGAGGAAGACGCCTTTGATATTGACTGCAAGTACTGCATCCAGGGCTGATTCCGGATAATCGGTGATCGGCCCGATCCAGCCCTCGATACCGGCATTGTTGACGAATCCGGTGATTTGGCCCTTGTCTCGGGCGAATTCGACATATCGCTGCACGTCGACATCGGAGGTTACGTCGACCGCGATCGTGACGGCTTCCGTTCGGGCCCTGAGCGTCTCGGCCAGCGGGGTCAAGCCGTCACCATCACGATCGACCAGGACCAGGGTGCCGATGCCAGGGGAGTCTGCCAAGGCATGCGCCACGGCGGTGCCTATCGTACCGGCGGCGCCTGTGATGATGGTGACGTTGTTTGTCGAGTTCTCGGTCATCTTCACTCTCGTCGGCATCGTCATGCGGGTGCCGGCCACAGTGCGTCGTCCTCGATGACGGCCAGCGCCACCGCCGTTCGACCGTGGAAGCGGTCGATGTGTCCCCGGCCGGTCCGGTCGGCTGCCAGAACAACGTCCCCGGCGGCGAACCGCTCGATGTGGCGGTCTTCGACCTCAAGCTCCAGACATCCGGTCAGGATCAGCACCAACTGATTGAGCACCTCGGGGTGCCAGTCGATGAACGCACCGTCCGGATACTCCCCGAACATGAGGCCGACGACAGGCCGGGCAGCGGACCAGCGGTCGGTCTCACCGGGGAAGAAGTCGTCGAATCCGTGAAAAAGTGAGGTGTCGTCCGGTGTCTTGCGCATCTGTTTGACGTTGGGTGTGCGATCCGCGGACGGTCCCGCGCCGGATTCGGGGGTTACCCACGGGCCATGGCGCTCGACGGGACCGGTGAGGTCGAACTGGACCAGCCGGGTCTGTCGATCGGCGGATATTCGGTATCCACCAACGGCGGCAGGCTCGGCCATGACGACGTCACCGGGCTGCAGTGCCACCTCGGTGTCGGATGTGGCGATCCGGAGCACCCCTGCGGAGATGAAGATGATTCCACCGAAGTGCTCCGCGACAGATCCGGTGAGGGGGCCCGCACTCAACGTGATGGTTCGGATCCGGCTCGCCGGAACATACTGTCGTTGGACCAACGGCTCTTCACCGCGCGCTCGTCGTCGGTAGCCCTCGGCGTCATACGGACCAGGGACATGTGGCATCGGCAGGGTCAGGCCGTCGACCCAGGCGCCATCTGTCCGGTGAAGCTTCACGGCCTTCACGATTCGCGTCCCCCGGGTGTACCGAGCCGCATGGCGATGTAACCGGCGATCTCGGTGACGGCCTGGCGGCCTTCCGGAAGGAAGGACCAGAACAGCGGCCAGACGTGGAACATGCCGGGGTAGTTCGACAGGGTTGCTGTCCCAGCGGATTCGTTGACGCGCTGAGCAAGTGCGATGGCCTCGTCGTGGAACAGTTCGGAATCGGTGGTGAGGATCAGCAGCGGAGGCAGCTGGTCACACGGGTCCCAATGGGGTGACGCGTAGACCGTGGCGCGCGGGTCGCGCCCTGCGAGGTACATCGAGCCGTGTCGCAGGATGCTCGCCTGACGCAGCACCGGATCTCGATGGCGATTGCGTTCCATCGACTCCGATGACGCGGTCAGATCAAGCTCCGGACAGATCAGCACGGCGCAGCGGGGCTGAGGCAGACCGCTGTCACGCAGTGTCAGTAGCAGTCCGGTTGCCAGTCCGCCACCGGCGCTGTCGCCGAGTACCAGGGTGTTGCGGGCTCCGTATTCCTCGATCAGCTCCAGATAGACGGCGCCGGCGTCATCGAGCGCCGCTGGAAACGGGTGTTCGGGGGCCAGTCGGTAGTCGCAGACGACGATCTCCAGGCCGGTCTCCAGCGCAAGCACTCCGGCGAACCCGCGGTAGCCGTGCGCCGAGCCCATGACGTAGCCACCCCCGTGCAGCATCAGCATCGAACCCACGGGGGTATCTGTTGCCCGAACTCGTAAGCACCGGACTCCGCCCACAGAATCCTCGACGATGCTCAACCCGTCCGGGATCGGCAACTCGGCGAGCATGCGTTCGTAACCGGCCCGGATGTCGGCGACCGTCGGATTGGGGGTGGTGACTGTGCCGGCGATCATCGCGATGGCGCGGTCGTACGGCGACTGCTGGTGCGCACCCTCAGGTGGGGGCACGGCGATCCGATGGCGCTCAGCGCGGGTGTCCTCCACGCACTCGTCTCCCTCGCAGCTGGACTCTCGGTAGCGGACCTTGCTACATCTATAGGATTGAACTATTAGAAAATCTAGGTGGCATGCCAGGTCATGTCAACAAAGGCATGACCTGCTCGGCGAGCCAGCGCAGCCGGTCCAGGTATTGCTCGTAGTCGGCCACTTTCGGTACCGGCAGCGTCACCTCGTTCACGCCCATCTCGCCGATGGCGGCGATCTGATCGACCATGAATTGGACGTTCCACGTGTCGAAGTCGTGCTGGTCGTCCTTGGTCGTGTGTGCGTCGCCGAGTCGCAGGAAGGAGAGGTTGTAGATTACGTCGATGCGTTGGCCGCGGTAGGACGGATGAGTCTTGATCCGGTCGATTCCTTCGCGAATCTTCTCCGGTGGTGTTTGGAACGGTGACCAACCAGTGCCGAACCGGGACACGCGACGAAGCGTGGCTGCGGCATCCCCGCCGAACACCAGTGGCAGCCCGCCGGTCTGTAAGGGTTTCGGTTCCGCGGCGATATCGGCAAATTCCACGAATTGACCTTTGTACGAGGCGAATTCATTTGACCAGATGGTCAGCATCGCTTCGATGTACTCATCGACCATCCGTCCGCGGCGGCGGAAGTCTACGCCGAGGGCTTCGAACTCCTCCTTCAGCCATCCGACCCCGACGACGAGCTCGGCGCGTCCACCGCTCAGCCAGTCCAGGGTGGCCCACTGCTTGGCCTGGACGACCGGGTGCTGAAGGGGCACGATCGAGACGCTGGGCGAGATTCGAATACGTTCAGTGTGTCCAGCGAGATAAGCAAGCGCGGTGGTGGTGTGGACGTAATGGGCGCCGGAGTTGTCCGTGTGGCTTCTGGGGATGGCGAAGTGTTCGCCAACGGTGAGGCGGTGGAACCCGAGTGAGTCGGCGAGGTCGGCAATGGCGCCGATTTCCCTGCCCCCCACGTGGTCTTGCCACGGTCGAACCAGGGTGGCGACCCTTGAGGTATTGGGAACCGTGAGGCTCAAGCGCATGGGGTACTCCTGTACGTGCTTGCCGCGAGTGCACTGGACGGCGCAATTAGTACAATGATATACCTATTACGCAACAAAGGATGCAGGTCGAATGTCCGACTCGCGCCGCAGCGAGATGACGCTGCCCGACTCCGTTCGCCTCAGCACTCGATTGGACCCGACATCATGCAAACCCGCGCAGCACTGCTGCTTGAACAACCCGGCAAGTGGCATGTCGCCGACGTCGAACTCGGAGAACCCGGGCCGGGTGAGGTGCTGGTCCAGATGGTGGCTGCCGGCCTGTGTCACTCAGACGACCACATCACCTCGGGTGACCTTCTGGTCACCAACTTTCCGTTGTGCGGTGGACATGAAGGTGCCGGGATCGTTCGGCGTGTCGGACCCGGGGTCGATGCGGTCGGCGTGGGTGACCACATCGTCACGTCGTTCCTTCCCAGCTGTGGGCGCTGTCGTTGGTGCGCAACGGGTTTGCAGAATCTCTGCGATTCGGGCGCGACCACCCTGGAGGGCAAGCGCCCGGGCGACACCTTCCGTATGACCATGCCCTCCGGTGAAGGGGTCGCCAAGATGGGACTGCTCGGAACATTTTCCGAGTGGCAGGTCTACCACGAGTCGTCGGTGATCAAGGTCCGCCAAGATGTGCCGTTCACGGTGGCTGCGATTGCCTCCTGCGCGGTTCCCACGGGGTGGGGATCATCGGTGGTTGCCGCCGATGTGCAACCGGGTGACGTCGTGGTCGTCATGGGGACCGGGGGAGTGGGCATGTCCGCAGTCTTGGGTGCGGTCCACGCGGGTGCTTCGCACGTCATTGCGGTCGATCCCGTGAAGTTCAAGCGCGACACCGCGCTGGCCATGGGTGCAACGTGCGCGTTCGACAACATGCAGGATGCGACGCGATTCGCCCGGAGCGTGACCAATGGGCAGGGCGCCGACTCGAGCATTGTCACCGTCGGACTCCTCGACGGTGAGGCGATCAACCAGGCCTTCGCCGCGATTCGCAAGGCCGGCACGTGCGTTGTCACTGCTCAGGGCGACACCCGGGCCCGTGGCATACCCGGCATCAATCTGTTCGAGATCTCGATGTTCCAGAAGCGGATCCAGGGTGCGATCTACGGGATGACGTCGCCGCGGCGGGCCGTGCCGTGGCTGCTCGATCTCTATGCCGAGGGCCGCCTGAGGTTGGACGAGCTGGTCACGACAGAGTACGCGCTCGACGAGATCAACGACGGGTATGCCGACATGCACGCTGGACGTAATATCAGGGGAGTCATCCGATTCCCGGATTGAGAGAGCGCGAACTCAATTCGGGCGGGTGGCACCGCAGCGGACGATGTCGAGTTCGCGCTGTTGAGCTCTGGCCCGAACCCACCGCATGCCCGAGGAGGAGGTGCCGTCACCCAGGTGAGGTCAGCGGGGCCTCGGCGAGATCGAACAGTTGCGCCGGATCCTTGTAGTAGACGTCCGAGCGTGCGATCTTGCCGTCCTCGATCCAGTAGAACTCGGCGACGGGCATGCTGACCTGGCGGCCGCCGTCTTTGGAGTGGAACGTGGCGGTCATCCGGGTGACCACGAATTCGCCCACGTCATAGAACGATTCATCGGACAGCTCAAGATGTCCGAACAGGTTGTGCAGCAGGCCGATCAGGCGTCGCTGCCCCTCTTTGCCGGTGTAGGTACCCGCGTGCGGCATCGAGCCGGATTCGACCGTGACCACATCGTCGGCCAGCACGGCAAGCGCGCCTTCGACGTCTCCTGCCTTCACGCATTCGACGAAGGTTCGTACGACACTGACATCTTCCGCGGACACGGTTTCTTCCTCTCGGTTGATGAGGATTCATATATATGATTACCCTATTAGGTAATGTAGAACCGCAGCGGACTGTGCGTCAACACCTTTGACGCGATCCGTGCGCCGACTCTCTCATTCGAGTCTGCGAACTCAAGTACAGATGAGCGAACCTCGAATCACACCATGACCCGCGACTCGGGGTTCGCCGGGGAGGAAGGAACTCGAATGGCACGAGACGCTGTGGCCTCGCAGATCCGCTCGGCGCCCGGTGTGGTCGACGAGGAACTGGTGCGCGAGATCCGCTCGCACGCCGGTCAGCCGATCGAGGTCGATCTCGGTGTTGTCGGGGAGCTGATGATTTCGCGGTATGCCCGGGCGGTCGGTCTGACCGATCCGGTGCACTACGACCGTGAAGCTGCACAGAAGCGCGGGTATCGCGATATCGTCGCGCCGCTCAACATGCTGCCCTCCATAGTCGACTGGACCGAAGGTGCGCCGGTGGATCGGCTGCGACCCGATGGCACACCGTTCGACGAGAAGACCGTCGGCATACCCGCGACCGGGTACCGGCTGATGGGCGGCGGCGAGCGAATGGAGTTCCACGAGCCACTCGTCGCCGGGAGCAGGGTGATCTTCACCGCGTCGATGACTGGTGTGGACCTGCGCGAAACGCGCAGCGGTCCGATGGCAATCATCAAGTACCGTAACGACTACCACACTGACGCGGGAGTGCTGCTGATGTCTTGCGAGCGTAGCGTTCTGGTGCGGAACGGAGACGCCGCATGACCACGCAGTTCTACTTCGAGGACCTCGCCGTTGGTGACTCTCTCCCCGAAACCGAGGAGGCGACCAGTCAGGTCCAGCTGTTCCGTTACAGCGCGGCGACTTGGAACAGCCACCGGATCCACTACGACAGGTCCTACGCAGAGTTCGAGGGATATCCCGATGTCCTGGTCCAATCGCATCTGCACGGCGCGTTCCTGACCCGGTTCTGCACCGAGATCGCCGGCCCGGCGGGCGTCGTCGAGATGATCGATCACTCGGTACGGCGATATGCCGTACCCGGGGACACCCTGACATGTCGCGGCCGGGTCACAGCCCTCGAACCGGGCGACGATTCCACCGGCGTGATCCTGTTGGAGATGGAGGAGGTACGTGGCAGCGACGGGGCGATATGCGCGCCGGGCAGCGCCCGCATTCGTCTGCCACGCCGGACCGCAGGAGATGTGAAATGACCGACCGGGAAATGTTGCGGATCGCGAACTGTTCCGGATTCTTCGGCGATCGGCTCTCGGCGGCACGTGAGATGGTCGAGGGTGGTCCGATCGACGTGCTCACGGGCGATTACCTCGCCGAGCTGACGATGATGATCCTGTGGAAGACCCGTCGTCGCGGTACCGACGGGGGATATGCGGCCACTTTCCTCAAACAGATGGAAGGCGTGCTGGGGACCTGTCTGGATCGCGGTATCAAGGTGGTCGTCAACGCCGGCGGGTTGAACCCTGCCGGCCTGGCCGAGCGGTTGGGAGAACTCGCAGAGCGGTTGGGCCTGGCGCCCTCGGTGGCCTTCGTCGGCGGAGACGATGTCCTGGCTCAGATGTCCGACCGTGACCTGCCGTTCACACATCTCGACACCGGTCGTTCGTTGCGCGATCTCGACCGCGAAATCATCACCGCCAACGCCTATCTCGGTGGCTGGGGAATCGCCGAAGCGCTCAGCGCGGGCGCAGACGTGGTGATCTGCCCGCGAGTGACCGATGCCGCACTTGTCGTGGGCCCGTCCGCATGGGCGTTCGACTGGGCGCGGGACGACTGGGACCGGCTCGCCGGTGCCGTCGCGGCGGGCCACATCATCGAGTGCAGCGGCCAGGCAACCGGCGGCAACTACTCATTCTCCGGCGAGATTCCGGACATGCGCCACATCGGTTTCCCGATCGCGGAGATGTATCCCGACGGTTCGTCCATCATCACCAAGCACGATGGCACCGGTGGGGCCGTGACAGTCGGTACCGTGACGTCACAGTTGCTCTACGAGATCGCCTCTCCGCAGTACCTCAATCCCGACGTCACCACCGACTTCGGCGCCCTGCACGTCGAACAGGTCGGTGCGGACCGGGTTGCCGTCACAGGCGCTCGCGGCACGCCACCGCCGCCGGAACTCAAGGTGTGTGTCAACTACCTGGGCGGTCACAAGCAGACACTGACCCTTCTGCTCACCGGCGACGAACCCGAGATCAAGTCGCAGATGCTCATCGACGGCCTGTTCCACGAACTCGGCGGCAGCGATCAGTTCGACGAGGTGACGACCACATTGCTACCGGGTGATCCGGATGCCACCCACAACGCGCAGGCGGTGTCCCGGTTGCTCGTCACCCTCAAACATCAGGATCCGGACAAGTTGGGCCGCAGGGTTTTCGATGTGCTCGCGAGTCTTGCTTTGGCGAGCTACGCCGGCTTCGCCGCTGATCTCGACAGCAGCCGCTCATCCAGCGCCTACGGCGTCTACTGGCCTACCCTCATCCCGCGCGACCGGGTCACCCACACAGTCACCTTGTCCGACGGTATCACCAGGACCATCGCGGATCCGCCGACTGCTGCCCTACCCGAAGCGGGATCGCCGGTGTCTGGGTGCGAAACCTACTCCACTGCAGTGGAATTCGATGGCCCAACCGAGCGGGTCCACCTGGGCCGGATTGTCGGAGCACGCTCCGGCGACAAGGGGGGAAACGCCAATATCGGCCTGTTCGCCGACTCGGATCTCGGCTACGCTTGGCTGCAGCACCACCTCACCGTCGAGCGGCTGCGTGAGCTGCTACCAGAGGCGGACGGCTTGGTCGTCGACCGCTACTCGTTTTCGAACCTCCGTGCCCTCAACTTCGTCATCCGCGGACTGCTGGGCGACGGAGTCGCATCGAGCACGCGAGTGGACCCGCAGGCGAAGGGGCTGGGCGAATTCCTCCGGTCCCGCACTGTCACGGTGCCGGTGGATGTCCTTGAGCGGGCCGACGCGGCGCGGCGGGCCGAGGCGGCCCGGCTTCGGTGCGCTGACACCGCGGGGGTGCCGGCATGACATCCGGTTCGATTCGCCACGCGTGGGTGCCGTTGACGGATGAAGCGGTCCGACAATGCCCGGTGTCGGTCGGCGTCTACGAGCTCGCGGATGAGACCGGCCGGATGGTGGACGCCGGATATGCCGGTGGACGCGCCACCTTCGGACTCCGCGGCGAACTGCGCGAACGACTGGCTGCGGCCACGACGCCGCTGTTGTTCCGTGTCGAGGTCAACGCCCAGTATCTCACTCGCTACCACGACTTGCGGCGTGCATTGGCCGCCGCCCGTCCTTAGAAAGAAGCCCAGCGATGTCGCTCGTTCTCACCGATGTACAACATGAACTTGTTCAGATGGTCCGCAAGTTCGTCCGCACCGAAGTGGTGCCGCTCGAGCACGAGCTCGACCCGGACGCCAGCAGGATAGATCCGGCCATCCGGGATCGGCTGCGGGACAGGGTGCGGCAGATGGGTCTCTACAACCTGGAGATGGACGAGGCGCACGGCGGCCCCGGACTCGACTACGTGACGCGCAGCCTGATCGCCATCGAGACCTCGCAGCACCGCGCGGGTCTGTACACCCCGTGCTATGAGGCTTTCGGGCCAATGCCGTTGGCAGCGTTGACCGATGGCACTGAGGACCAGAAGGATCGCTACCTGTGGCCGACACTACGTGGTGAGAGAATGGGTTGCTTTGCCCTGACCGAGCCCTCCGGTGGCAGCGATCCTCGGCGGGCGATCAAGACCTGGGCCCGCCGCGACGGTGACGACTGGATCATCAACGGCTCCAAGATGTGGATCAGCCTGGGAGCTGACGCCGATTACGCGATGGTGTTCGCGCGTACCGCAGCAGAGGGCGACGTCCCGGACGGGATCACCTGCTTCATCGTCGACACCGACACCCCTGGCTTCGAGGTACGTCGGGTGATTCCGACGATCCGTACCGGACACGAAGCCACGGAGTTGCAGTTCGACGACGTCCGGGTGCCCGATGCGAATGTTCTGGGACAGGTCGGCCGCGGTTTCGCCCTGGCGAACAAGAAGCTCACTGCCAACCGAATCCCTTACAGCGCTGGATGTATCGGCGTCGCAGTGCGTGCCCAGGAGCTCGCCATCGAGTACTCGAAGATGCGGTCCGTTTTCGGTAAGACGCTGGCCGAACATCAGGGTATCGAGTGGATGTTGGTGGACAACGAGACCGATATCCGCACCGCCACGCTGCTCGTGCTCGAGGCTGCCGCCCGCGCCGACCATGGACTACCGTTTCGAACGCATGCGGCGATGGCGAAGATTGCCGCGACCGAGGCCGCGGCCCGCGTGGTGGACCGGTCGATGCAGATCCACGGCGGCATGGGTATGGCGAAGGAGATGCCGCTCGAACGCTGGTATCGCGAACTCCGGATTCGCCGTGTCGGGGAAGGCCCCAACGAGGTTCAGAAGATGATCATCGGCCGCGAGCTGCTGGGCCGGCCGTACGAGTTCTTCCTGACGGCGATGTCGTAGGGGTAGCGATGAAGGCACTCGCAGGAATCACTGTTCTGGACCTGGGACAGATCTATCTGGGACCGTACTGCTCGATGCTCCTGTCGCGTCTCGGGGCCGACGTGATCAAGATCGAACCGCCCGGTGGGGAAGCGGTGCGGCTGCGCCGCACCGATGAGCCGACCGCGGCGTTCGCTTTGCTCAATGCCGGAAAACGTGGTGTGAGCCTCGATCTGAAGACCGCGGCCGGTCGTGATGTTCTCAAGCGCTTGGTCGACGAGGCCGACGTGCTGGTCGAGAATTACGCACCCGGAGTGATGGACCGACTCGGGCTCGGCTACGACGTGCTGAGCGCGATCAACCCCCGACTGGTGTACGCCTCTGGCAGCGGCTACGGAAGCTTGGGACCCAACGCCCATCTCAAGGCGATGGACCTGACCATCCAGGCGATGACCGCCGTGATGGCAGTGACCGGCTTCGCCGATCGGCCTCCGGTGAAGGCGGGTATCGCGGTCGCCGACTTCATGGGCGGCGTCCACCTCGCCACGGGTGTGCTGGCCGCCTTGGTGCAACGGGGACAGACCGGCCGTGGCGATCGCGTCGAGGTCTCGATGCAGGACGCGGTGCTGCCGAGTCTGACGTCCAATCTCGCCGGGTTCCTGGACAGTGCGGGCACGGCACCGGAGCGCACCGGGAACCGGCATGGCGGGCTGGGTGTCGCGCCGTACAACGTCTATCCCACCACCGACGGCTGGGTGGCTGTGCTGGGGATCAGCGATCGCCACTGGGCTGCTCTGTGCGGCCTGATGTCCGTCCCCGGTCTGTACGAGGATCCGAATTTCCGGACCAACGAGGCCCGGATCGAACGTATCGACGAAGTGGACGCCTACATGTCGTCCTGGTCGTCGACGCATTCGACAGACAAGGCGGTCGAACTGCTGGAGGAGGCCGGCGTGCCGTGTGCGCCGGTGCGGACATTGCGCAGCCTCTTCGATGACCCGCACATCCGGGCCCGCGGGATATTGGAGCCGCTGCAGACAGCAGATGGTAAGCAACAGTGGGTTTTCGGTTCGCCGATCCGCGTCGGTGAGGCGATCCCGCAGCCGCCCACATGCGCACCTCGGCTGGGGCAGCACACCGACGAGGTACTGCATGAGCGGCTTGGCCTGGAGACCGCCGATCTGGTAGAGCTGCGCCGCGACGGCGTGATCTGATCGCTCGCGACCATTCAGTCCGCGCCGCGGACGATCATCTTTCCGGGCAGGGGATTGCCCCGGAGTGCTGTGATGGCCGACGGCACCTGATCGAATGACCAGATCCGGCTGATCGGTGTGCGCACGCTGCCGTCGGCGGCCATCCGCGAGAGGGCGGCGAAAGTGGCGCGATCGCGCTCGGGTCCCATCGCGCCCGCGAAAACGCCGACGATGGTGTGGTTGGACAAGGCGGTACGCTCCCCGTTCGGCTGATGCCAGGTCCCGCTGGCATAACCGACCACCATCAGGCGACCATGTGGAACGAGGACTGCCGTGGCGGCGTCGCTCGCGGCACCACCGACCGGGTCGAATACGGCGTCGACAGAGCCGCCGTCGAGCAATTCCCGTACGCCTGCATCGACGGAGGTCCGGCTGCGGTCGATGACGTCGTCGGCACCGAGCGCACGGCAGAAGTCGGTGCCGGTGCGGCCACTCGCGACGGCGATGACGTGCGCACCGAGAGCTCTGCCGACCTGGATGGCGGCGGCGCCACTGCTGCCCGACCCGCCCAGGACCAGGAGCTTCTCACCCGGTTGCACATTGCCGCGGTGGACCAGGGCGCCGTAGGCCGTGCGAAACGGGATGAAGAAGCCGGCGGCGTCCTCGTCGCCCAGGACATCGGGCGCGTGGCACACCCGATAGTCGTAGGCGAGGCAGTAGTCGGAGAACCCACCCCAGCCCTCGGCATATTGCGTCAGGGCCAGCACCCGGTCCCCGGCACGGAAGGCCGAATGGATCCCGGCGGCCACCACCTCGCCGACGACTTCCTGGCCGGGCGAGATCGGCGGTGCGGTGACCAGCGGGTAGCCGCCCTCCGTCATGAGAAGATCCGGCAACCCGACGCCGGTTGCACGCACCCGTATAAGTATCCCATCGTCGGGAGGCGCTGGGGCCGTGATGGTTTCGATTCGCAGGACGTCATGGGGAGCGCCGAATCGGGCTGCCCGCCAGCCCCGAACTGTCGTCATGCCGCGGCCGCCTCTCGGGTCCGGTCGATTTCTCGGCCGACCATAGCCAACTTCCGTCATTTGGGTCAATCCTGTATATCTTTGTCGGAACCTGCCGGGAGAATTCACGGCGGGAGCAGCGGCAACGGCTTCGAGGAGGACTGGACATGACTGGGCATTTCGGTACCCATTACGTCAATGGGCAGCGCACGCCCGCACATGGCAGTGAGGTGCTCGACGTGGTCAACCCGGCCACCGAGCAGGTGATCGGATCGGTCGTCGACGGCGACGCCGACGATGTCGACACGGCGGTGCGCGCGGCGGCTGCCGGCGGCCTCTCGTGGGCTGCCGTCCCCGCCGTCGAGCGCGCTGCGATACTTCGTCGCTTCGCTGATGAGTTCGAGGCGCACCTCGATGAGATCGCCGAGTTGGTGACGCGACAGAACGGGACACCGATTCGGCTCTCCCGGTTCATCACCCGCGGCGTCCCCGGCTACTACCGATACTTCGCGACGTTGGCGGAGAACCTGGCTGAGGAGGAGTCGCTGGCGACGCCGGCGGGCGGTGTCGTGCTGCAGCGCACGCCCCGGGGCGTCGTGGCTGCCATCACCCCGTGGAACTCGCCGCAGGTGATGCTCTCCTGGAAGGTCGGTCCGGCGCTGGCCGCGGGCTGCGCAGTGGTGCTCAAGCCGTCGCCGGAAACCACGCTGGATGCCTTCCTCGTTGCCGAGCTCGCCACCAAAGCCGGTGTGCCCGACGGCGTGTTCAACGTGGTGAGCGGCGGGCGCGGAACCGGAGCCGCTCTGGTCGAACACCCGCTCGTGCGAAAGGTTTCGTTCACCGGGTCAACGGTCGCGGGGCGAACGATCGCCGAGGTGTGCGGGCGGGCGTTGAAGCCGGTCACTCTCGAACTCGGCGGCAAGTCCGCGGCGATCCTGCTCGATGACGTCGACCTCGAGGCGTTCGTACCTTTCGTCGCGGCGGCTTGCTCGCCCAACACCGGGCAGGTGTGCACGTCGCTGACCCGCATCTTGGCCCCTGCTTCGCGCTACGACGAGGTGGTGGAGGTGGTGAGCTCGGCCATGAACGCCATCCCTGTCGGCGATCCCATGGACCGGGCCAACGTCTTCGGGCCATTGGTTTCCGAGCGCCAGCGTGACCGGGTCGAGTCCTACCTGCAACTGGGTGTCGCAGAGGGTGCCAAAGTCGCCACCGGTGGCGGACGCATGGACGGATTCTCAACGGGCTATTACATCGCCCCCACGGTCTTCAGGGACGTCACCAACGATATGCGGATCGCGCGCGAGGAGATCTTCGGCCCGGTTCTCGTCGTGATCCCGTACCGGGATCTCGACGAGGCCGTCGCCATCGCCAACGACTCCGAATATGGGCTCAGCGGCGGCGTGTTCTCCCGTGATCACGACCTTGCCGGTGCGATTGCGCGCCGGATCGAGACGGGCACGATCGGGGTGAATGCCGTTGGTGTGCCGGTCGAGGCGCCCTTCGGCGGTGTCAAGAGCAGTGGCCTGGGGCGGGAGACGGGTCCGCGGGCTTTGGAGCCCTATCTGGATGTCAAAACGATCGTCGGCTGATCTTTCGGAAGTCATTGATCCGCATTATTTGATCTGATACGTTCAAGTATCAGATGTGGTCCACGACACAAAAGGCGGAGATTGTGACGGCAAATCTGGAGCGGACAGCGACATCGGACGCGAGCGCATTCAAGCCAAAACTGCCCATTCGGGACGAATTGATCACCAAGGAGGTCTGGACCGGTACGCACCGGCAGCTGCGCGAGATGGTGTCGGACCCCAGGCACGGTCTGTTCGGTCCGGATTCGTGGACGTGGAAGATGATCTCGCCGATGCCGGCCATCGTGCAGATGCTGTATCAGGGTGGTCTGCGCGAGATTCCGATTGCCGAGATCATGATGGGCACCATGGGTTCCGTCGTCGTGAAGGATTACTCGGGACGGATGGCGCGCAATTATGACGCCTTCATGTCGTGGTATTGCGGGGATCTCGATGCGGCACTGAAAATGGCGAGCAGGATCAACGGGTACCACAGCCAGGTCGGCGGCATGGCGCCGTATAAGTGTGGTCACATGAAGCAGGGGCAGGCGTTCCGGGCCGTCGAGAAGCAGCTGATGATCAAGACCGTGGCGACCATGATCTTCCCGCTCAAAGAATTCTACGAGGCGATGTACGAACCGCTCACGCCTGAGCAGTGCGAAGAGTACTACGAGGAGGCCAAGACCTTCGCGATGCTGTTCGGTATCGAGCGGGACGACATGCCGGCCGATTGGGTCGCATGGGAGGCGTGGTGGCAGGACCGGCTCGAATCCGACGAGTTCGAGATCACCGTTGACGTCCAGCGCCAGCTGCCTTTCCCGCAGATGAACGGCGAGCATTCCGACAGGCCGTTTCTGATGCGGAAATTCGAAGACTGGATGATGGCTTTCGAGCTCAACATGCTGCCGGACGTGACCCGGCGCAAGTACGAGCCGTTCACGAAATGGGCGAAGCGCCGCCCGCGATACACCGCAGCGGTGATCAGGCTCCTCCGGGCGATGCATTACCGGTTGCCTGCCGGACTGGTGACACCGCCACGCTTACGCGAGGCACAACGTCGCTGCGGCGTGGCGGGCAAGGAGCTTCGATTCGAACGATGGCTGGCGGGGAAACTGCGGCATCCCTTCGGAGAAGCGATGCCAACGCTGACCACGCCGATGGGCCCGGAGTACGCGCCACACAACTCGCCGGCGCTGAAGATGCGGCCGATCTGACCGCAGTCCGAACTCTGGACTCCGTGGTCCGACTGACCGTCCGGTCAGTCGGACCACTTTTTTGGCTCGGTCAACGGAATTCAGCCACGTCGGGCTTTGAACTCGAGGCGGGCGACCGTGCGGGCATGCACCTCGTCGGGGCCGTCGGCGATACTCACCCAGCGGGCGGTCCGATACAGCTCGGGCAAGCGGAAGTCATCCGTGAGGCCGGCTGCGCCGAACGCCTGGATGGCTTGGTCGATCACCCGGCGAGCCATCCGCGGGACCGCGACCTTGATCATCGCGACCTTCGCCAGCGCCGCCCTGATTCCTTCGCTGTCGATGGTTTCAGCGGCGTCGAGGGTCAGCAACCGAGCCATGTCGATGTCGATACGCGCCTCGGCGACCTTCTGCTGCCAGTGTTCGTTGTCGGCGAGGGTCCTACCGAATGCCGTGCGTGTCAGCAGGCGGTCGCACATCGCCTCAAGCGCGCGTTCGGCCAGTCCGATGGTGCGCATGCAATGGTGGATGCGCCCCGGCCCGAGTCGGCCCTGTGATATCTCGAAACCTCTTCCCTCGCCGAGAATTACATTCTCGGCGGGTACCCGCACGTTGTCGAAGGCCACCTCGGCGTGACCGGTGTAGCCTTCGAGCACACCCAGTACCGGCAAGGGGCGCACGATCGTCACTCCCGGTGTCGTGGGCTCGACCAGAATCTGAGTGTGCTGGGTGTGCCGGGATCCGTCGTTGCTCGACCGCCCCATCACGATCCAGATGGCGCACGACGGATTCAACACGCCGGTCGCGAACCACTTGCGGCCGTTGATGACGTACGAATCGCCGTCACGTTCGATGGTCGTCTCGATGTTGGTGGCGTCCGACGAGGCCACTCCAGGCTCGGTCATGAGGTAGGCCGAACGGATCTCGCCGGCCAGTAGTGGGGTCAGCCAGCGTTGCTTCTGCTCCGCAGTGCCGTATTTCCAGAGCAACTCCATGTTTCCGGTATCGGGCGCGCTGCAGTTGAACACTTCTGCAGACCAGATGATTCGGCCCATCTCCTCGGCCAGCGGCGCATACTGCCGGTTGGACAGACCGGCGCCGAATCCAGGTTCGGGCAGGAACAGGTTCCACAGTCCGGCTTCACGGGCTTTGGCGGCGAGTTCCTTGATGACCGGTGGGGTGGCGTTGCCTGAGTTCTGAACTTCGCTGTCCCAGCGGCTTTCGGCGGGTACGACATGTTCGTCGATGAAGGCGCGCAAGCGGGGGAGCAGCGTGTCAATGGATGTTGTCGTAGTCATATCGGTTTCCTCAGCGAAGGGTGGTGCCGCCGTCGACCAGCAGCATCTGACCAGTGATGTATGAAGATTGAGGCGATGCGAGGAACAATGCGGCAGCGCCCATTTCCTCTGGGGTGCCCCAGCGGCGGAGCGGGATCTTGGCCAGTGTCGCCGCGTAGACATCATCGCGATCGCGACTGGGCCGAGTCAGTTTTGTTTCCACAAAGCCGGGCGCGATGCCGTTGACACGGATTCCGTCGCGGGCCCAGGCATCGGCCAACGATTTGGTCAGCGTCACCAGGGCACCCTTGCTGGCGCCGTAGGCCGGCTGTCCGGGGGTGGAAATGAACGACGATGTCGAACCGACATTCACCACGGTTCCGTGCGCGCGGGCCAGATCGTCGTGAAACCTGACACAGCAACGCATCACGCCGTGGAGGTTCACCTCGACCACTCGGGCGAATACCGCTGGGTCGTACTCGGCACGGTGGTAAGCGACCGTGCCGACACTGTTGACCAGCACGTCGATCGCCGGTCCGGGTGAGAATTGCGCGACGGCATCGGCATCGCTGACATCAAGTTGGTGGTACGCCATGCCGCCGAGGTCGGACCCGTCCTCGTCCGCGTAGTCCCCGGCGTTCGGGCGGGTACCCGTGACATGGACACTCGCACCCTGGCCGAGGAACGCCCGCGCGATACCGTTGCCGATTCCGCTCGAACCGCCGGTCACCAGTACCGTACGCCCGTCCAGGCCTAGATCGAGCATGTTACCGCCTCGAGACGAGCCTGTTCGATCAATCCCGTTGATGCCCGATGGAATTGCTCACCCAGCGCGGTGGGCGCCTCTCCGCGGCTGGCTCGCACCGCCGTACCCTCCAGCAGCACCGCCAGCCGGAAGGCGGCCAACACCTTGTACCAGGGCAGGATGTCGAGATCTCTACCCGTCCTCGCCTCGTACTTCAAGATGATCTCACGTTCTGCGGCCAGGGCGGTGGTGTGTGGTACGGGCATGATCTCCGCAAATGCCTTCCTTCCGTTGGCTGTCGGCCAGCACACGAGAAACTGGGCGAGATCGAGTAGCGGATCCCCGATGGTGGCCAGTTCCCAGTCGACGATGGCGCTGACGGCGCCGGTGTCGGCAGACAACAGGACGTTGCCCAGATGAAAGTCGCCGTGCACGATGCCGCTCGACTCCGAGATCGGCCGATGGCCCTCGAGCCACTGCGCAACCGAATCGATCGTCCGCATCGGTAGTCCCTCATAGTTCGGACCGGGTCGATACGATTCGAGCTGCCACATCCACCGGGGCACTTGACGTTCGAGGAAGCTCCCCGGCCTCGCCATGTCGCCGAGGCCGACGCTCGCATAGTCGACCGCGGCCAGATCTGCGAGAGCGTCAGCGGTGCTCATGCCGATGCGATGTAGAGGGAAGGGCGAATCGGTGAAGCCGTCTGGCCAGCCCGATGGTGCGACGAATCCGTCAACCGCTTCCATCACGTAGAACGCACTGCCCATGAGGGCGGTATCGGATTCGGCGGCAACCAGGCGCGGGTGGGGGACCGGCGTTGTCGCGAGCGCTTTGAGGACGCGCGCTTCGCGGCGCATCGTTTCGTCACTGTTGGGACGTTTGACCTCTGGCGGCATCCGGAGCACGTACCGCCGGGCCGCCCGCCGGAACGCGATCAGTTGGTTCTGGGTCCCGCCGGACAGTGAGCGCATCTCGTCGACGGGCCCGGCGCCGACCCCATGCAGATCCAGCCAGGGGATCAACCAGGGAAACTGCATCGTCATGCTCCTTGAATGCCGGTGCTCGCACGCCGCAATCCACTCGTGCCACACCTGCACCTGTTCGTCCGGCGGATTCATGTGTGTCGGTGAGCGACTATTGCCTATACAGACCAATCCTATATAGGTTAGGTTGGTATTCCAATCTACCGTCGTTCGAGGTTGGTGAGAAGTGATGTGAACAAGTCGAGCCGCATCTCGACGGTTCCTGGTGCGTTCGCACTATCGCGCATCTGACACTGATACGTATCAAATGGTTAGCGGGGCGGCAGAGGTTCCGCCCTGCCTCGGTGTAGGGAGGACGTGGCGCATGGCTGAGTCCGGGCTTGGCGAGTATGAATCGGCAGAAGGGCTGGGTGCCCGGCTCATCCGATTCCTCACTCGGCACGACGAACGGCATGCGTCGGCTCGCGTGGTGGATATTCGTCCGATCGGTGGCGGGTACAGCCGTCAGATGTGTCGCGTCACGCTCGACATCGGTGGGCAGCCCGACGAACTCGTGCTGCGCAGCGACCCGGTGGGGCAGGCGATGATCGACACCGACCGAGCGGTGGAGTGGTCGGTGCTGCAAGCCTTGGCCAAAGTGGGTGGGGTCGCGATCTCCGTTCCCCGGTGGTTCGACGAAGCCGGCGAGATCACCGGTGCACCAGCTCTCTTGGTCGACTACGTGTGCGGATCGCCGTGGTCTCGGGTACCGCCGGAAGAGGCCGACGGGGCCATGCTCGCCCGAAAGCTCGGCGACCTTGCGGGCACCGTCCATGCCATCCCCGTCGGAGTCCTCCCGGCCGAGCTCGAGTCACCGCCAAGTTGGTCGGACTACATCGACGGTCGTATCGGCAAACTGCGGCAGGCTGAGCGTGCTTTTCCGGGCGGCGACCCGGTGTTGCGGTACCTGGTGTCCTGGCTCGACGCGAACCGACCTGTTGAGCTTCCACTCACATTGGTACATGGCGACTTTCAAGTGTCCAATGTCCTGCTGCAAGACGACGGCAACCTGGTGTTGTTGGACTGGGAGCTGGCGCGCATCGGTGATCCACGGGAGGACCTCGGTTATCTGGGCATCGTTGGTGCGGTGTCGGGCGTCGATCCTCTTGCCGAGCATTACGGCACTCTGCACCAGGCGTACCGCGCCGCGACCGGCCTCGGCGAAGACACCGTCAACCGTCAGACCATCGCGTACTTCGCCATCATCAGTGCGATAGAGGGCGTCGTGCGTTTCCTCCAGCCTCTCGGTGCCGCAGCCGGTGCGCGCGCCGTACCAACTGATATTGCCTATGTGGCCCTGGGCTTGACCGGTTTCCGTGCCGCCCTCATCGATGCGACGACCACTGCGACCGAGAGGGGCAGGCGATGATCACCACACCGACAGCGTCGCAGGCGGTCCGTGCGGTCGCCGCTGACCTCGATCGGCAGATGCCCACTGCGGTCGATGCCACCACACAGAAGGCGATCGCGATGATGGTCGCCGTGTTGAACGCCAGCGCCAATCGGGTGGATCTCGAAGAGGAGCTCATGCGCGCTGAGATCGCCGAAATCACCGATATGGCAGATCGGTTCACCTGGTCGACGGAAGATGCTGCGCTGACTGCCGCGTTGGCTGCGCTGAATCAGTGCCCAACGGACGCCAGCACGGTGCGGCGTTACGCGCTGGCCGGCGAGATCCTTTCCTGTGCAGCCGAAGCGTCGATCGCAAGGGCTGACACCGTAGCCGAGGACGCCGTCCGTCAGCTGTTGCAGTCGCGCCTACACAACGAGGCTCGATTGATCGGATCCGGCTTCGCGCTGGTCGCGCGGGCATGAACGAATTAGGAGGCAATGTGGAAGACACTGCATCGGAGACGGCGGTCGAGGATCTGAGCACGATGCTGGTCACCGGGCGGGTGCGCACTCCACGGGATGCCCTGACGGAAGCCGTGGATGCCGAACGTCTCGGTTTCCGGCGGGTCTTCGTGTCCGAGCGGTACGACCTGAAAGAGGCCGGCGCGTTGCTCGGCGGGGTGGGGGCGTTGACCGACACCATCGGCATCGGCACCGCCGCGCTCGCCGTCGGTTCACGTCACCCGCTGGTGACGGCTGCCCTCTCGGCCACCATGCAGGCGATGTACGGTCCCCGATTCATTCTCGGTCTGGGGCGTAGCGATGCAGCGCACTTCGTCGACCAGGGCATGCGGGAGGCCTCGTATCCGGCGCTGGTCGAGTACGCCGACATCATTCGGCGTCTCTGGGCTGGTGAGTCGGTCAGCTACGACGGTGAGCTCGGATCTTTTCGCGAGTTGCGCATGGCCGACCCGCTTGACGGGCCCCCTCCAGAGATCTGGAGCATCATGCTCGGGGGTCCGAGGGCGTGCCGCACCGCTGCCCGGTTCGCCGACGGGGTGATGTTCACCCCGTTCCTGACACCGGAAGCGGTTGCCAACGCGGTCGGCTGGATCCGGACGGAGCGGGAACGCGTTGGCCTGGATCCGTATTCGATTCGTATCTGCCAACCGGTCGTGACCGCTCCGGAACTCGACGACGATCGGACCTTGATCCAGACGGCCGGCCGGTTCGTCAACTACGTCGCGTCAGGGCCCACCAGCTTCCGTATCTACAAGGAATACAACGGCTGGAGTGAAAGCGTGATGACCGAACTGCGCAATCATCCGCTCTTCCGCCAAGTGCGTGAGGGCATCACGGTCGATCGGACCTTCACCCACGCCGATCTACTGGAGCCGGCGCGTCACGTTCCCGAGGAATGGATGCGGGAGACCGCAGCATTCGGGTCGATCGACGAATGCGTGAACACCCTTGCGGCCTATCGGGAAGCCGGAGCCGACGAAATCACATTCTATGGAACGACTCCGCAGGAGAACGCAAAACTGATCGAAGCCTGGCGTGCGAGATCCACTGCCGCAGCGGGAGTCAACTGATGGGTCCCAAGACGTGGGCGCTGGTCACCGGTGCGTCATCGGGAATCGGCTTGGAGTTCGCCCGGGCTCTCGCGGCAGACGGCCGCGACGTGATCGTCGCCGCGCGACGGATCGATGAGCTCGAACGCATTGCCGAGGAACTTCGGCAGCGCCATGGAGTGCAGGCGGTGGCACTTCGTGCGGATCTCTCCGAGGACGACGGCGCGGCAAAACTGGTCGCCGCCGCCGAGTCGGTCGGCCCGATCGAGGTGCTGATCAACAATGCCGGCTTCACGTTGGAAGGGAGATATGTAGAGCGGGAGTGGAGTGCGCAGAAGGGTTTCCTGAACACGATGCTGGCGGCGCCTTCCGAGCTGGTGTGGCGCCTTGTGCCGAGCATGCTCGAGCGCAAATCGGGCACAGTCATCAATGTGTCATCGCTTGGAGCGTTCTATCCGTCGTCTCCGACTTACAGTCTGTACGCGGCGACCAAGAGCTTTCTGTTGAAATTCACCCGGACGCTCGCCGAGGAGTACCGAGGCACGGGGGTGACGTTCACCGCGGTGTGTCCCGGATTCACCCGGACCGCGTTCATCGAGGACGACACGCTGGCGGGAGAGAACCTTCGCGCGGTTCCATCCTGGTTGATCGCCGAGCCGTCCAGAGTCGCGCAGCGCAGTTTGGCTGCGGCTCGTTCGGGTAAAGGCGTCGTGTACGCGAGTAACCCCGATCGTGCGGTTGCGGCGTTGCTGCGCCACGCTCCGCAGGAGCTCACCAGCCGGGTGGTCGGTGCTTGGACGACCAGGAGCTACGACACGTGGATTCGAGCGCACCGCTGAGTCCGGGCACCCGCAACGGCGTCCCGTGCGGCAATCCGCTAGTAGATTAGGCTGTACCGATGTCAATTGGTGCGCCTGGATCTGACAGCACTGTTCGGGTTCCGAAGACTGCTGATGTGGTGGCGAGTGCGCTGCGTCGCGACATCATCCGTAATGAACTCTTCGACGGGGACCTCCTGCCGACCGAGGCCGACTTGATGGCGCGATTCGGTGTGTCACGCCCGTCGTTGCGGGAGGCACTGCGGATTCTGGAATCGGAGAAGTTGGTCGTCGTTCGTCGCGGCAATCAGGGTGGCGTGCGGGCGTGTCGGCCGAGCGTATCGGTGGCGGCCAATTACCTGGGTCTGGTGATGCAGGCCGAGCAGGTCACCCTTGCTGATGTGTTCGCCGCGCGAGTGGCGATCGAACCCGAGGCAGTTCGGCTGCTGGCTGGATTGCGGAACCGCAGTCAGGCGGTGGCGGAACTCTCCGAGCTGCTCGAGCGCGAGGGGCAGCTCACCGACGATGTTGATGCCTATCCCGCGGCGACTTTTCGTTTCCACCAGAGGCTGGTCGAGCTGTCGGGTAACAAGACGCTGGCACTGTTGTGGGGGACATTGCAGTATGTCCTGGCGGGTGAGATGAGGGATATCGGCACCGGATTCACCCCCAAGCAACGTGCCCTCAGGGTCAAGAGTATCCGGCGCGCTTTCGCGCTCATCGAGGCCGGTGAAGCCGAAGCGGCTGCCGAGTTCTGGCGCCATGAACTGGCCGAAGCCGGCAAGCGCGTCATACAGCGACACGGAGCCAAGACCGTGGTCGATGTTCTCGGCTAGTCGACTGTAACGAATGCCGCTGAGCGGCATCTATATTGATCCAGCGCTGCGTAGGGCTGCGGGGAACACCCGGGGCCGTCCGTATCGGAGGTTCTTCCTGGCGTCGTCGCGGATGCGCTGTTGTCCCGTCCTTGTGGGCGGGCCGCACCCCGCGCTTTCCTGAGGTGTCCATCGTCTGGTCGGTCGACCGTGCGATATTGACAACGGCGATTCGCACTGCCTACCTTATAGTCCAATCATATATAGCTTAGAGATGACGATGCAGCGCCGTCGTGTGTTCGGACGGCCGGATGTCGAGGCCGCAGCCGGGTCCTCTGACGCACCGACCACCGATCGAACAACCAGGAGAATTGAATGCGTGACGCAGTCGACGTTGTCGTTGTGGGTGCGGGCTTTGCCGGTCTGTACCAGCTGTACGCCCTTCGTCGGAGCGGATACACCGTGCAGGTCATCGAGGCGGGCGATGACGTCGGTGGCACCTGGTATTGGAATCGTTATCCCGGTGCCCGATGCGATGTCGAGAGCATGGACTATTCGTACTCCTTCTCGCCAGAACTCGAACAAGAGTGGACGTGGTCGGAGAAGTACGCCACGCAGCCGGAGATTCTCCGGTACATCCACCACGTCGCGGACCGGTTCGAGCTGAGGCCGCACATCCGTCTGTCGACTCGGGTCACCAGTGCGGTGTACGAAGATTCGACACACAGCTGGACGGTCTCGACCAACCGCGGTGACGTGATCCGGGCACGGTTCCTGATCATGGCCACGGGCTGTCTGTCTGTACCCAAAGTGCCGGAAATTCCTGGTGCTGAGCGATTCTCGGGTCAGATCCTGCATACCAGCGACTGGCCCCACGACCCGGTCGACTTCCTCGGTAAACGGGTCGCGGTCATCGGGACGGGCTCATCCGGTATCCAGACGATTCCGTTGGTGGCGGAGCAGGCCGACGAGGTCATCGTCTTCCAGCGCACACCGAACTTCGCGTTGCCGGCCCGTAATCGGCCACTGACCGCCGACGAGATAGCAGAACGTAAGGCGACCTATCGGCAGTGGCGGGAGAAAGCGAGGATCAGCGATCCGGGAGTGCCGGCGACCCGCTCGGCACTCGCTGTATCAGATCAGGAGCGGACCGCCGCCTACCAGGCGGCCTGGGACAAAGCCGACCTGCCGGGAATCGTGCGGGCCTTCACCGACATCCTGCTCGATGCCGAGGCCAACAAGACAGTGGCAGACTTCCTCGGCGACAAGATCCGCGAGATCGTCGAGAACCCAGAAACCGCTGAGATCCTCACGCCCCGTACGTATCCCTTTGGAACGAAGCGGCCGTGCCTGGACACGGATTACTACCGCACATTCAATTGCGATCACGTTCACCTGGTCGATGTGCAGCGACACCCCCTGGTGGAGATCACCGCGGACGGGTTGCGTAACACCGAACGCGAGTACCGAGTCGACACGATCATCTTCGCCACCGGATTCGATGCAATGACCGGTGCTCTGCTTGCCGTGGACATCCGAGGCCGCGGCGACCGCTCCCTGAAAGAAGAGTGGGAGGACGGCCCGCGTACCAACATGGGCCTCGCGATTGCCGGCTTTCCGAACATGTTCATCATCACCGGGCCGCTCAGCCCGGCGGTCCTCTCGAACGTCGTAGTCGAGATCGAGGCTCACGTCGACTGGATCACCGCATGTATCGAGCACCTGGATCAACACGGGTACACCGAGGTCGAGACGACTGCCGAGGCGCAGGACACCTGGGTGCGGCGCACGGCGAGCCTGGCCGCCAAGACGTTGTACCCGCAGGCGGCGTCGTGGTACATGGGTGCGAATGTCCCCGGTAAACCCCGAGTTTTCATGATTTACGTCGGCGGTGTCGGGTCGTACCGGACGTGGTGTGACAGGGTAGCGGCCGACGGCTATATCGGCTTTGCGTTCGATCGGGTACCGCATACTCCATGATCGAGCGATCGGCGACTTGGCGGTGGAAACATCGATGACGGCTCGGTGACCAAATGGCGGCGGGACCGGTCGTAATATCCGGCCTTTGGCGGGTATCCGTCGGTCAGTAGGCCGACGAGCATGGTGGAGTCCGTGTGCATCGACGCAGCAACGAGATTTCCTGGAGTCCGGATGTTCAGTGCCACCGATAAGTTGCCATTCGACCCGGAGTTGGAAGCGATACTCGCCGCTGTTCGCGATCAGGTACCCAATGTCACGTTGGACACGATCGAGGACTTGCGCAGGGCTCCGGCGTGGATAGTTCGAGCACGATGCTGTGGCCGTCACCCAGGCCGCAATCGCCACCAGGAATGATTGGGTGGCAAAGCTTCTCGGCAGGCGTCGGTAGACAAGCCCGGTATCTGGGTTCGGCTGGCGACCGAAACAGTTAGTAGATCAATCTAGTAAACTCGAGATGGCAACGCGAAGCGCGGGGCCGGCAGTCAACTTGGTCGGGTTCAGGTGACCCCGACACGGTCTGGCTGACGGGCTTGACGCCATAGGAGTCATAGGGAAGGCAGTCGTAGATGAAAGCCGCGCAGTTTCATGGCAAGGAAGACCTCCGTGTCGAGGAGGTGCAGGAACCCAGTCCCGGGCCGGGGCAAGTGAAGTTGCGCAATGCGTATTCGGGGATCTGTGGCTCCGATCTGCACTTCTACTTCTACCCTGAAGCGCTACCGTTCGATCTCAACGAGCCGCATCCGCTCACCGGCGCGTGTATTCCGCAGACTCTGGGTCACGAGTTCGCCGGTACAGTGGTCGAGGTCGGAGAGGCTGTGACCGGTGTGAAGGTCGGTGATCGTGCCGCCGTCTACCCGCTTGCGGCCTCCTGCGGTGAATGCGTGGCGTGCCGTAAGGGTTTGCGCTTTTCCTGCAGGCTGATGGGCTCGATCGGTGCCAATGCACCCGGCGGTGGTCTGTCTGAATTCGTGACGGTCGATGTGTCGCAGCTGCACCTCTTACCGGAGAATGTGGACCTGCGGCTTGGCGCGCTGGTCGAGCCGATGGCGGTCAGCTGGCACGCCGTTGTGCGCAGCGGTGTTCAACCCGGCGGCAGCGCACTCGTCGCTGGAGCCGGTCCAATCGGCATCGGCGCGTGGTTTGCGTTCAAGGCGCGTGGAGTGGAGAACGTGCTGGTTTCTGAGCCCAGTGCGGAGCGCCGGGCGATCATTGCCGCACTGGGCGCGCACGTCGTTGATCCGGTGAACGACGACCTTGCCGCGGTGATCGCCGAGTTCACCGGTGGGGCCGGGGTGGACGCAGTCATCGATGCTGCCGGAGCCGCCGCCGCGATCACATCGGGCTTGGCAGGTCTGGCCGCCGGTGGCCGGCTCGTCGTCGTCGCGCTTCACGAGCACCCAATGGAATTCCAACCCACCATGCTCATGATGGGTGAGACCGAGATCGTCGGTGCGGTGGGTTATCAACCCGAGGAATTCGATGCCGTCATCGCCGCCATGGCCGAGGGGGTGTATGACACCACCGGCTGGGTGGAGGAGATTCCGCTCAGCGGGATCGTCGATGCGATCCACGCCCTGCGCAACGGTACGGGCGCGAAGATTCTCATCAAGACGGACTGACACCCAGTTCGCCGCGACCGCGGCGTAAAGGGTCGGGTCGATGAGCCGAGTCAGACGGATGGCCCCGGAGTGGCGTCATCCGTCTGACTCGGAGCGGTCAGAGTTCCAGCGCTCGACGGAAGAACTCGGCGCGGGTGGCGGACGAGGCCTGGGACACGGCCGCCTGCGCGATGTTCTCGAATCCGTGGAAGCCACCGCCC
Organism: Mycobacterium sp. C31M; assembly: GCF_053345865.1. Taxonomy (NCBI): domain Bacteria; kingdom Bacillati; phylum Actinomycetota; class Actinomycetes; order Mycobacteriales; family Mycobacteriaceae; genus Mycobacterium; species Mycobacterium sp. C31M. The sequence goes on from NZ_JBKFAX010000004.1 coordinate 201,601, forward strand.
CACATGTGCAGATCCACGCTCACCCCGGCTTCGCTCAGCTTCATCGCGTAGCGGACGGCTTCATCACGAAAGCCCTCGGCGGATCCGACATCGATGAAGGTACGTGGCAACCCGGACAAGTCCTTGGCTCGCGCCGGCGCCGAATAATACGAAACGTCTTCGGTGCCGCGTCGGGCACCCAGCAATGCGGTCCAGCCGTACAAGTTGCCGTTGCGGTCCCAGGTTCCGTCGTCATCAAGCATGCGGGAGCTGTGGGTCTCGAACCGGTCGTCGAGCATGGGACAGACGAGCACTTGGTGGCTCACGTGCGGGAAGCCCTTGTCGCGGGCCATGAGTGCGATGCCTGCGGCGAGCCCCCCGCCGGCGCTGGTACCGGTGACGATGATGCGTGAAGGGTCGATTCGCAGCTGGCCGGCGTTGTCGGCACACCAGCGAAGTCCCCCGTAGCAGTCCGTGATCGGCGCCGGGTCGGGATGCTCGGGTGCGCGCCGGTATTCGAGCGAGACGACGACCGCGCTCCCGTTGACCACGTGCGAAATGTGGTCATCCAGACCAAGGTGGCGTCCGCCGGCGACCATTCCACCACCGTGGAGGTAGTAGATCAACGGCCAGGGGCCGTCTCCCTCGGCAGGAGTGAGCACGACGAGCGGCAAGTCGGCCTCGGCGGTCGGGATGATCAGCTCATCCACCTGGACTCGTCCGCCCGCGGTCAGGTCGATCGGATCCCGGCCAGGTATCGCCGCGCTGGTGATTTCGCGCATCTGCTCCAGCGTTTCGTCGGTGAGCGGCGGTACGGACGCACGAATCGCGTTAAGCCCGGGTACGAGCTCGGGATCATACGGTGGGCGTATCGGCGCCGGGCCGAATGTGTCAGCGGTCTGGGTCATGAAGAACCTCCTTCATCATCCAGTGAACAAGCTCTATGCCCGACACGACAGCCGCCAATGGGTGCGATCACTGCGTTGGTTGCCGACAACCGGCGGTAGCGGATGGGTTCGATACGTGAATCCGTTCGGCGGCCATCGCGATACGCCAAAGCGTCAACGTGGTGCTCACGCGGGCGCATCCGGTGCTGCTGAGCGGGCTGTACCCGAGCCGGCGTTCCAGCCATGCGATGTGTTGGCGGAGGGTGGAGTGGTGCACATTCTGTGATCGCGCGATCTCGCGGAGGCTGGTATGACCCAGCAATGCCTCCAGGGTGGGCACCACCCATGGTCGCTCCGCCTGCAGCTCGATCATCCGGCGCACATCGGGAGCTTGTTCGGCGGTTTCCGGGTCGATGTTCTCGATGAGGGTGGCGATGCTGCCGAGCTCGCCAAAGTGCACGTGCGTGTGATTACCGGTGGCGAGGTCGACCGCTATCCGCAGCGCGGTGACCGCGTGTCGCCACTCCCGGTGGATGTCGGCGCCGGCGCAGGTATGGATTCCGGCAGCGATGTCGGCAGGAATGCGGTTATGTGCCAACGGCGCTGGCGAGAGGTGGATCTGGTGCGCGTCGATGACAAGGCCCCGGGGCATGCGCCGGGCGTCGGTCAGGTGAGTAGCTATCACGGTGACCGTCGAGCCGAGCCCCAGCTGACGCAGCGCGTTGTCGCGGTCGGCAGGGGAGGCGTCAGGCGCGCACGCAATGCGCGTGGCGGCCACTACCGGGGAGGTGTCGCGGGCCTTCTTGACCGCGTGCAGGCTGCGCGCGAACCGCTCCAGGATGAGGTGGTCCAAGGACCACGGCGGACCGTCTCGGTCCAGCCAGACGGTGATGTCCTCGAATCGCTCGGTCTGACGTGAGGCGGTCCCAGGGGGGATCTCGTTGACCGCGCGACCGGCGGAGTCGACGCCCACCCGCAGGCCGCGTTCCGGATCTTCCAGTCCCACAGGACAATCAGCCAGCGAGGCGGCTGCCCTCAGCATGGCCAGCGCCGAACACCGTTCGTCAACCAGGGTGTCGAAGTGCTCGATCACGCGGAGCGCGTCTGCTGCGCCACCGTCGATGGTGTTGAGCTTGACTATCCACTCTCTCACCAAACACACCCCTCGAACCATAAGGCCCGCCATGTCACCGATGGCGGGCCTTACGACGTCCTGTTGTGGTATCTAGTGATTCGAGTCGGCCGCATGCGCGGCGGCGCGGTCCAGCCGCGGCACCGGCGGCGGGAACTTATCCGTCAACCGGGAAACGCCGGGGATTTCACCAAAGTCGGGGCCGAAGAACTGGGCCACCGTCCTGGCGAAGCCGGTGTCCATGTACATCCGCTCGGCCTTGATCTTGTCACCTTCGAAGTCCATCACGACGTTGTAGCTGCCGGTGGTCCGGACGCCGTTCTCGTCGTCGAAGAACACGTGCGCCTCGCGGATGAGACTGCCGGCGGCGGTGATCGCGTGCGTGCGCTTCTCCGCCCAGAAGTTGCGCACATCGCCGCCGTGCAGGAGGCGAACGTAGGTTTCCCTGACCGCGCCCATGCCTTCGACGTGCCAATTGAGCCCTGGGAACTCATAGATGGGGTTCTCGACCAGCGTTGCCAGTGTGCCGTCGATGTCGAGGTTGAACTCGGCCATCTCGTGGATGGCGAGGAGCTCTTCCATCTGGTCCAGGGTGAGTGTTGTTGCCATGGTCTTCCTCTCTGAGCTGAACTCACAGTCTGACATGACTTCATGTCAGATACCGTCAAAATGGTGAAATTGGTGGCCACCGCGTATGTGGGCCCGGTGGCCACCAAGACTGCCAGTTGATTACTCGAACGTCCCTAGAGGCGGACGATGGTGCGGCCCTTGACGCCACCGCCGAGGATGCTGCCCGTCACCGCAGGGATCTCGTCGAGGCCGATTTCATGCGAGATGCTCTCTGCCAGGTTCTTCGGCTTGAGGTCGGCGCCCAGGCGCTTCCAGACCTTGGCGCGGAGGTCAGCCGGGCACTGCACCGAGTCGATACCGAGCAGGTTGACGCCGCGGATGATGAACGGCAACACGGTGGTGCCGATGGCGAAGCCGCCGGTCAGTCCGCAGGTGGCGACAGAGCCGCCGTAGCGGGTGGTGCGCAGCAGATAGGAGGTGGTGTCTGCACCCACCGGGTCCACCGCGCCGGCCCACAGCTCGGCCTCCAAGGGGTTGTCGCTCGCCCCGGAGACATCCTCGCGGCTGAGGATCTTGCTGGCGCCGAGGTTCTGGAGGTACTCGTGTTCGGATGCCTTACCGGTGCTGGCGGCCACCTCGTAGCCGAGACCGGCGAGCATGTTCACCGCAACGCTGCCCACGCCGCCGGTCGCGCCGGTGACCAGAACCGGTCCGTCGCCGGGCTTGAGGCCGTTGTCCTCCAGGCGCTGGATCGAGAGACCCGCGGTGAACCCGGCCGTGCCCAGTGCCATGGCTTCCTTGAGCGTCAGGCCTGCGGGCAGTGGCTCGACCCAGTCGCTGGAGAGCCGAGCGTATTCGGCGTACCCGCCGAACTGTGAAATGCCCAGGTCGCGCCCGATTGCCAGGACTTCCTGGCCGGCGGTGAACCGTGGGTTGCTCGACTCGACGACGGTGCCGGCGAGGTCGATGCCCGGAACCATGGGATATGTGTAGACGACGGGACTTTCCGGCAGGCAGGCCAGACCGTCCTTGAAGTTGACGCTGGAGTACTGCACGCGCACGGTGACGTCGCCTTCGGGCAGATCGGCGAGCGTGAGCTGGCTGACGCCGGCGGTGAAACCGTCGTCACCCTTGTTCAGGACGAACGCGTTGAAAGATTCGGACATGACACCCTCCTAGATGGGCTCCCAGCGACAACGTCTGCGGAGGCCGCAGCGACTGTGGTCTCGGGCAAGCACTTTCTTCACTGGTTACTGCAATGGGACCGGATCTATCGCAGGTGGTCTGGCCGTCCGCATCCGTGGTACCCGTGAGGTTGGAGACGCGACGCGCCGGACCGTGCCGAGCGAGACGATAGATTGATCTAGTCGCTCAGCCTAACGGCGGCGGTGCGACCCCGTCAACGGGCCGGTCCGATGGCCCGGGAACGAAGATGCGCGCCGGACCGATTAGATGTGACAATCATTGACTGCGCGATGCCGATGTGATTAGGCTCATGTTCGTAGATCAATCTATTTAGTGTCGGCGTCGACCCAATCTGTGCGAACGCTGTCGAGCAGTCCCCTGGCAGCGGGAAACGGCCCGGTCGGGAATGGATCTGGTCTCAGCCCAGTGATGGATCGAAGGAGACACGCAGGCCATGCCGGAAATGACCAAGAACGAAATGGAAGAAGTCCTGCTCGCGCACGAAAAGGGCGAGCTGGAGGAGGACCTCGACGCCACGATGGCGACCTTGGTCGACAATCCCCACTACGAGCTCCCGACGCTGGGCTATGCCTTCGATGGCTACGACGCCGTCCGCGAGGCCTACAGCCGCATCATGCCCGGCACTCGGACCCGCAACGTGGCAGCCAAGATGCGGGTACACGCCATTGACAGCAACACGCTGGTCCGTGAGGCGCACGTGTCGTTCAACACGCGTTCCGGCGAGCGGGTCAACGGCAATTACATCGTCGTGATGTCCTTCGATCCTGAGCAGAAGCTGATTTCCGGTGAGCGGATGTACATGGACACCAACTTCGCGGCGATGATGTCGGAGAACCTCGGTCCGGATTTCGCCGACGTGCCCGGTGTTACGAAGCTGAGCGATGTGGCTCCGACGATCGACCGACACGACGCCTACGAGGTGGCCGAGCGTAAGGGCATCACCATCAACTAGCCGCTCGGTTCTTGCCTCTCGCGTTGCTCCTGCGGCCAGGGCGTGAAAGCGCGAGTAGTGACCGCCCTGACTGCAGGATCAACCGAGAGGAAGCCAACTGTGGGCGAAATTCAACTGAGAGCCACATTTCCGAATATCGCGAGCGAGAAGCTGGAGGAGTTCAAGGCCCTCGCGGAGAAGGCAGTCGTCTCGGTGCGGGGTGAAGCCGGCGCACTTCAGTACGACTGGTTTCTGAGCGATGATCAGACAAAGTGCGTGGTTCTCGAGAAGTACGCCAGTTCTGAGGCCGTACTCGCGCACCTGGCGAATGCCGGTGGCGTGATCGGTCAACTGGCGGGACTCGGCGGCGGCCTCGACCTCGAGGTGTTCGGCGACGTGTCACCGGAACTGCGGAAGGCACTGGCCGCCGCGGGGCCACCGATCTACGCGCCGTTGCTCGGCTTGTAGCCGATATCTGACTCTGAGTGACAGGGCAATCTGAACGGCCACTGAGGAGCACGGATGCTGAGCTTTGAGGGGCAGGTCGCGATTGTCACGGGTGCTGGGCGCGGTATCGGCCGTGCAACAGCGCTCGCGCTGGGCAAGCGCGGTGCCAAAGTGCTGGTGAACGACTATGGCGGCGGATTCGACACGTTGACGCCCGGCACCAGCGAGGTAGCACAATCGGTGGTGGACGAGATCGTGGCCGCCGGCGGCGAGGCGGTTGCGAACGGGACTGCCGTCGGGACGGGTGACAGCGCGCAGTCCATCGTCGAGGCTGCGACGAAAGCATTTGGGCGCGTGGACATCCTTGTGAACAATGCGGGTGGCAGTCGTCCTTTCCACAATGTGGATGAGGACGCGGATGAGAATCTGGAAGGCGTGATCCGCAGCAATCTGCTCGGCTCACTGATGTTGATGCGTCGGGTCTGGCCGCTCATGCGTGCGCAGAAGTACGGCCGCATCGTCAACACTTCGTCGAATACGGTGCTGGGACAACAGGGAATGCTGGCATACGTCGCTGCGAAGGGCGGTATCATCGGCATCTCGGGCTCCGCCGCCATCGAGGGCCGGCCCCTCGGCATTCTTGTGAATACTGTTTTCCCCCAGGCCTATACCCGCAGTGTCGATGACACCGCCGAACCCGGCGCCATGGACTGGTTCAGGTCCCACACGCCAGAACTGGTGGCCGAGGGCATTGCATTTCTCTGTAGTCGAGAATGCGACGCGTCCGGTGAGCTGTTCCGGATCGGCGGCGGGCGGTTCAGCCGCTACGGCATATATGGCAACAAGGGGATCGAGAGCGCCGATCTGACCACCGAGTTGGTGGCAGAACGTTTTGACGAAAGCGGCGACATGAGCGATGCGGAGGTCATCCCCGACGCCGCGTACGACATGGCGCGATTCAACGCAGAGCTGGATCCGGACTGGCAGGGAGACCTCAAGTCGGACTGGCGGAAGTAAGTTCTCGCCGCTGAATTCTCACGGCGACCGGGTCTGGGGATCTAGGTCAGAACTCGAGAACCGATCGGCCTCAACACTCCAGCTTCGGGCATCGGCCTCGGAATCGGTATCAGGGAACGATTCCACCGGTCGCCAGCACCAGTTGCCCGGTGATCCACCGTGCATCAGGCGATGCCAAGAGCGAGACCGCGTCAGCGATATCGGCCGGTAATCCGATGCGGCCCAGCGGTGTCCGCGCGATCAGAGCATCATCCTGTTCTTTGGTGTTCGTGCCGATCAGGTCCGTTCTGGTGAATCCCACCCCGATCGAATTGACGGTGATATTTCGCGGCCCGAGCTCGGCGGCAAGCGACCTGGTCGCGGCTTCAAGCCCGGCCTTGGTCGCCGAGTAGACCGTGCTCCACGGCACTGGATGGACCGTTACGCACGAGCTCATGTTGATGATGCGGCCGCCGTCAGGCAGCACTGGAGCAGCGGCCTGGATCGCAGCGATCGGCCCGAGGATATTGACCGCGAACTGCTTGCGTGTGAATTCTTCGGTGACGTCCTCGATGGGCTCTCGGCCCACCTCCTGTACGGCATTGTTGACCAGAATATCGAGGCGTCCGAACTCCTTCACCGTCTTCTCGACGAGCATCTGGGCCTGCGACCACTGACCCAGGTCGGCCTGGATGGCGATCGCCTTGCCGCCCGCCTGCTCGATACGCTTGACAACTTCCTGCGCTTTGTCCGCTGAGGCAACATAATTGACCACGACTGCGGCCCCGTCAGCGGCCAGTCGTTGCGCGGTTGCCGCGCCGATGCCCCGCGACGATCCCGTAATGATCGCGACCTTGCCTTCTAGATTTGCCATTCGAACTCTCCTTGAAATTGACGGAATCTTTGGCGTAGTGCACTTCGTGTTGCGCGGTTTCAGTCGATCGCAGCTCGCGCGGCAGCCGCCAACTCCCGGGGCCGGGCGGCCAGGACATCGAGCGGAGTCGAGGGGCGCCCCATCATCCCGGCGGCGTAGCGTTCGTGGACACCTTCCGCGATGCACGCGAGCCGCCACAGTGCGAAGCTGACATAGTAGGGGAGGGTGGCGGTATCACGACCGGTCAGTTGCTCGTAGCGGGCGGCAAGTTCGGGGACTGTCGGAAAACCTGCTGCGTGCCGCGGTATCCAGCCGTCGTCCTCGGCGAGGGTCCACCAGGCCGCGAGCCAGCCCAGGTCGGCCAACGGGTCGCCGACGGTCCAGAGCTCCCAATCGAGGACGGCCTCGATTGTGCCGGTCGGGGCTACGAGCATGTTTCCAAGCCGAAAGTCGCCGTGTGTCAAGCTGATCCACCGCTGAGGTGGCTCCGCCTTGTTGAGGATACGGTGAACCTCGACGATCTCCGGTGGCGGGCTGCCGACCTGATTCATCCAGAAGTCCAGTTGTCTGGCGATATAGGAGCGGGTCGGGGCATCGCGCCGCCGGTTCACCATGTCAGGATCGATACGGTGCAGGTCCGCCAGGGTGGTCACGATATCGCTGCCAAGTCGGTGTCGAGCTGAATGGGTAAGTGTATGAGCGTTCTCCGCACTGTCGATGACCAAACCGTCGACATGCTCCATGACATAGAAGTCGGCGCCGATCACCTCGGCATCCGTGCAGAATGCCACTGTCGGCGGGACCGGTACGGCACTGGCTTGTAGGGCGGTAAGGATCCGCCATTCGCGTTCCATGGAGTGGGCACCCGTACGCAGTGGACCGACCGGCGGCCGGCGCAGCACCCTGGAATGCCCTGCCCGATCGGTGACCCGGTAGGTCAGATTCGAGCGCCCGCCGGCGAGCAACTCGAACGACAGCGGTAGCTCCACATCCGGCACTGTCGTTGCGAACCATTGCTCGACCGCGGCAGGATCGATCCCGATGAGGTCGGCAGAGGTGGACTGCCCGCTCACGTGCTCTCCATTTCGGCGCGGGCGATGGACCGAAGGTGGACCTCGTCGGGGCCGTCGGCAATACGCATGGTCCGCGCGGCTGCCCACAGTGACGCCAATGGTGTGTCTGCGCTGACCCCGGCTCCACCGAAGATCTGCACCGCGTCGTCGAGGATTCGGCAGACTCCTCGTGGTACCGCCACCTTGATTGCCGCGATTTCGGTGCGAGCGGCATGTGCTCCATGCTGGTCGATAAGCCACGCCGTCTTGAGGACCAGCAGCCGCAATTGTTCGATGGTGATGCGTGCGTTGGCGATCCACTCGCGGATCACACCCTGGCTGGCCAGCGGCCGTCCAAACGTCGTACGCTCGGCAGCCCTCAGCTTCATCAGGGATATGCCCCGTTCGGCCATTCCGATCGCGCGCATGCAGTGGTGGACCCGTCCCGGTCCGAGCCGTGCCTGAGCCATGGCGAACCCCGCCCCGGCCGTACCCAGGAGGCTCGTACGTGGTAGTCGAACGTCGGCGAAGCTGACCTCGCCGTGGCCGTTTTGATCAGTGAATCCGTAGTAGCTCAGATCGCGTACCACCGAGACCCCGGGAGTGCCGACGGGAACGATGACGAACGAATGCCGCCGGGCACGGTCGGCTCCAGGGTCGCTGATTCCCATCACGATGTAGAACGCCGTGCGGGGATCCAAGGCGCCGGTGGTCCACCACTTGCGTCCGTTGACCACGATCTCGTCACCCTCGAACCGCACCGTGGTGCCGATGTTGCCGGCATCGCTACTTGCCACGTCTGGCTCGGTCATGGCGAAGGCGCTGCGAATCTCACCGCGTAGCAGTGGAATGAGCCACCGCTCGCGCTGTTCCTCGGTGGCAAAGAGGTCCAGCAGTTCAATGTTGCCGGTGTCGGGCGCCGAACAGTTCATCGCCTCCGGAGCCAGCTGCGGATACCATCCGGTGCGCTCGGCCAATGGCGCGTAGTCGAGCACACCCAGGCCGTGTGCCGGCTCGGTGGACTGTGGCAGGAAGAGATTCCACAGCCCGCAGGCATATGCCTCGGCCTTGAGTTCTTCGATGATCCCGGGCACCTCGTGAGGCGTACCAGCCGCGGTGAGGTCGCGTCGCTGCTGCTCGTAGCGCGACTCTGCGGGGGCGACCCGACCGTCGATGAACGCGTTCACGCGTTCGAGGTACTCGGATGCGCGTGCGCTCGGTTCGAAGTCCATGGCTCCATTCCGGTGGTGAACAAACCCAAGCTGCGATGTTGCGTGGTTACCTGGGGGACATGCGGATTGCGCCGTCGAGGCGGATGACCTCGCCATTGAGCATCGGGTTCTCGATGATGTGCACGGCCAGTGCGCCGTACTCGTCGGGATCACCGAGGCGAGCCGGATGCGGTACCTGCTGCCCAAGCGACTTCTGAGCCTCTTCGGGCAACGAGCCGAGCAGCGGGGTCTTGAACAGCCCCGGCGCGATCGTGCACACCCGGATCAGCTCACGTGACAGGTCCCGCGCGATCGGCAGCGTCATACCGACCACACCGCCCTTGGACGCCGAATACGCGGCCTGCCCGATCTGTCCGTCGAATGCCGCCACCGAGGCGGTATTGACGATCACACCGCGTTCTTCGCCGGTCAGAGGCTCGGTCTTGGCGATCCGCTCGGCGGCCAGCCGGATCACGTTGAACGTGCCGATCAGGTTGACCTCGACCACCTTACGGAACCCGTCGAGTGGGAACGCACCGTTCTTGCTCAAGGTCTTGATCGCATTACCGATACCTGCGCAGTTGACGTTGATCCGCACCGGACCCAACGACTCCGCGACATCGAGCGCTTCGGCCACGCCCGCCTCATCGGTGACATCGGTGGCCACGAACCTGGCCCGATCACCCAGTTCGGCCACCATCTCCCCACCCTTGAGGTCGATCACCACCACCGAAGCACCCGCATCCAGCAGCCGCTTGGTGGTGGCCAGGCCGAGGCCGGAGGCACCGCCGGTGACGACGGCTACCGCGTCCTTGATCTCCATGTTTCAGTATCCCTTGGTCGTGGTGTTGTCAGCCGGTCTGTTCGGCTTGGTACTCACAGGCCGATCGGATCAAAGAACTGCAGTTTCGGCTCGCCGTCGATCATGTCGATGATCTGGTTCATGATCCCCGTTTCCATCCGCCAGGCGACATAGCGCTCGTAGTCCTCGCGGCTGTTCCACTTCTCCAGCACCAGAATGTGTGCGGGGTTGTCCTGATTGCGTACGAATTCGATGCACACACAACCCTTGTAGGGTCGGGTATCGGGAAGAATCTTCACCATGAAATCGCGGAAGTCCTGGTAGCGACCTTCCTTGATGATCAGTTCCATAGTTGCCTGAATGGTCATATCCAATCCTTGCGATGTCTATGTGGTGACCGGACTGATGCCCTGCGCCAGGATCTGGGGAGTGATGTCGGGCCCGTGCCGGTTGTCGAATTCGTTGAATGCGGTTCGTATCTCGCTGTGCACGGCTTCGACGAGCGGCCACCAATCGCGGTGGGTGATGATCAGGAACTGCCCGTTCTGCATGGCCTCGACGACCTGTTCCCCGACACGGTCGGGGTCCGCACCCTGCGCCAGGAGTGCGCTGTTTCCCTCCACCACAGCGGAATTGACTTCCTCGCCGAGCAGACTCGCTTCGCCTGATCCTGAGGTTACGGCGATTCTGGTGTTCACCGTGCCGGGGCACAGCACCGAGACACCGATATCGGTTCCCTGGAGCTCACTGCGCAGCACCATCGACAGACCGAAGCTGGCGAACTTCGCCGAGGAATAAGCGCCGACCCGGGCCATCGGTACGATCCCGGCCATCGAAGCGGTGTTGAGGATGTGTGCACGACCACCACGGTTCTTGAAACGCGGCAGGAAGGTCGAGATGCCGATGAACTGTGCTTCGATGTTGATTCGGTAGACCCAGCGCCAGACATCCAGCGGCGTGTGGTCGAGGTCGGCACCGCCGTTGGCGCCCGCGTTGTTGCACAGGATCGAAATCGGGCCGAGGATCTCCTCCGCCCGATCGGCCGCGGCCGTCCATTTGTCAGCGTCGGTCACGTCGAGGGGCACTGCCACCACCGATCCGCCTGCTTCGGTCAACTCCTGTTCGACCGCGGTCAATCTGGCGGCGTCGATATCGGCGAGCGCCACTTTGGCACCCGCCGCAACGAGTGCCCGGGCCATACCGAGCCCCATTCCGGATGCCGCTCCGGTGACGAAAGCTGCTTGTCCTGCTGGCCAATTCGTTGTCATGCAAGCATGGTAGGTCGATATGACAGCTCAATATGTCAGATTGGCGAGACCGACCGCGATAAGTTCTATTTCTCCCTGCTCGGGTCGATCGCGAGTCCCTGCGATTCGGCCCACGCGTAGGCGTCGTGCTTGGCGATGATCGGCAACTTGTCGGCCGTCCGCGAGACGCCCGGCACCTCGCCGAAGTCGGCGCCGAGTTGCTCGGACATCATCTGCCCGAACAGAGGGTCCATGTACATGCGCTCGCCCGAGATGAGCTTCAGGTCGGGGTCGAACGCCAAGACCACCAGGTACAGCCCGCTGACGCGCTTGCCTTCGAGGTTGTTGAAGGACATGACGGCCTCGCGCAGCAGCGTGTTCTCGGAGGTTGCATGAATTCGCTTCTCAGCAGCGACATCTCGGTGGTCTACCGGCAAGATTCGACGGTACATTTCCCGCACTGCGGCCTGCCCGTCGATGATCCATCCGAGAGCAGAGAGCTCATAGTGCGGATCAGGTACCACGGTGGCCATCGTGGCATCGATATCCTGTTCCAGCTCAGCGATCTCGTGAGCCAGCAGGACGGCTTCCATTTCCTCCAGCGTCATGCTCATCGGGCCTCCTTCGAACAGGTCTGTGGTATCGAGGACCGCGGAGAAGGAGCCGTCACCGCCCCGCGGTCCTCGGGCTCATCCGGTCGCGACGGTGACTTCGTAATCGCTTGTGACAGAGTCGATCACGTACTCGGCAATCCGGTCGCGGTGCTCTTCGGCGCTGCCGAGCAACGCGGCATCGGTGAAGGCTCGCTTGAAGTACAGGTGCGCCTGGTGCTCCCAGGTGAAGCCGATACCGCCGTGGACCTGAACGGTGTCGGTGGCGATGCGGGTGAAGGCAGCCGAGCAGGTTGCCTGCGCGATCGATGCAGCCAACGCCGGGTCGTCACTGTTGTCCTCCAACGCCCATGCGCCGTAATAGGCGGCCGACCGGGAGTGTTCCTGCTCCACGAGCATGTCGGCTATGCGGTGCTTGACTGCTTGGAACGAGCCGATGGGCCGACCGAACTGCAGGCGTTCCTTGGCATACGAGACGCTCAGGTCGAGCAGGTGCTGGGCCCCGCCGACCTGTTCGGCGGCCAGCAGCACGGAACCGACGTGCATAGCGTGCTGACATACCTCGGGCGCCTGTGCCGGGCCGGCGAGCAGTGCGGCGGGTGCATCGACGAACTCGACTGTGGCCTGCGGCCGGGTGAGGTCCATGGTGGACAGCACAGTTCGTTGCACACCGGAATCTGTCGTATCCACGACGAACAGCGCTGTCCCGTCGGGGCCGGTCGCAGCCACCAGCAAGATATCTGCTGCGTCGGCGTCGACGACGCGTTCGGCCGTGCCGGACAGTGTCCACGTTTCACCTGAGCCGGTGGCCTGCACGGTCACCGCCTCGGCGGCGAAGCGCCCGGCCTGTTCGGGGACGGCGAAGGCCGCGGTGCGGGTCCCCGCCACCAGCAGCCCCAGGGTCTCGGTCCGCACTGCGGTATCCGGCGCGGCAACGAGCGCGGGGATCGACAAGGCGAGGGTGCCGAATACCGGCCCGCAGAACAGCGCGGCGCCCAGCTCTTCCACCACGATCGCGGCGTCGATCAGGCCGCCGCCCGAACCCTCGAGCTCCTCCGGGACTCCGAGACCGAGCACGCCGAGCTCGGAACCGAGTCGCGCCCAGGCCTTTTGGTCGAACGCTGGCCTGGACTCCATCAGTTTCCGGACAGTGGCCTCGTCGGAATGGTCGGCGCAGAAGCCGCGGACTGCCGTGCGCAGCTCCTGCTGTTCGGGTGTGAACGCGAATTGCTCGGTCGGGATGTGATCAGGGTCAGCCACGGGGCACCTCACGCCAGGGTCGTCCGGAGTCAGCGCGAAGATCTCCGGGAAGTCCCAGGATCCGTTCGCCGAGAATATTGCGCAGCACCTCAGAGGTACCGCCTTCGATGGTGTTGGCGCGTGAGCGCAGGAAGCGTTGTTGGATCGGGCCTCCGGCGTTCGCATCCTCGGCGGTGACCTCGCGCATGTTGTAGCCCTCGTAGAGGGTGCCCTCGGGGCCGAGCAAGTCCATGCAGAACTCGTAGACGCGCTGGTTGAGTTCGGCGCCGACCAATTTGTCGATCGATCCCTCGGGACCGGGACCACTCACGGTCGCGGTGGCTCGGGCCCGCTCCGAGGTGAGCCGCTGCGCCTCTGCACGGAGCCAGAGTTGAGCAAGGCGGTCCCGTCGGACGGGGCTGTGGCGGTCGGGGCGCTGCGCCCAGAGTGCGACGGCGTCGCCGATCGTGCCGGTTCCGCGACGGACCCCGGCCGCACCGATCGAGCTGCGCTCGTTCATCAGTGTCGTCATCGCCACGCGCCAGCCGGCGCCCACTGCGCCGATGCGGTGCGTGTCCGGGATTCGGACGTCGTTGAGGTAGACCTCGTTGAACTCCGCCTGGCCGGTCATCTGGCGCAGCGGACGGACCTCGATGCCCGGGTCGCGCATGTCGACGACGAAGTAGGTCAGTCCCTTGTGTTTCGGGACATCTGGATCGGTGCGGGCAATCAGGATCCCCCAATTGGCGCAGTGCGCCAGGGTCGTCCACACCTTCTGTCCGTTGACGATCCAGCCATCGCCGTCCCGGACCGCCGAGGTGGCCAGACCGGCGAGATCGGATCCGGCGCCCGGCTCAGAGAAGAGCTGGCACCAGATGTCCTCGGTGGTGGCCAGGGGTCGCATCCACCGGTGCTTGAGTTCCTCGGTCTGGGCGTACTCGACCAGGGTCGGTGCGGCCATGCCGTAGCCGATGATGTTCAGGTCGTACGGCGAGGGCGCGCCGGCCTTCTGGAAGATGGCGTCCGCAACTCCCTGGTATCCGCGCGAGATCCCGAGGCCACCGAGACCCTCCGGGAAATGCACCCACGACAATCCGGCGTCGTAGCAGGCTCCGAGGAACTCTGTGATGGGAACAGACCGGGGGTCGTGTTCTCCGACGACTCGGTGCGCGGCTTCGGCCACCCGCGTGGATTCGGCATCAGTGCTCAACGTCTACTCCAGTGATTACGTCACGCATGCGAGAAGACCGCATTGGACTCCTTCTGTCATCGCGGGCACACGGGGCCATCCGGTGCAGCCTGCAAAAAAATCGACCCTAGCCGTAGATAGAACGATCTACTACGCTGACGGTAAGTGATGCCCTCTGCGGTGTCAATTGCGGAGTGTCAATGTGGTTGACACGTGGGCGAGTTCGCGGACTGGTACACGGCAACGACCGACATCAACGTGGATGGGAGCACACTATGGTCTGGCCGGCTGGAGAAGCAGCGTTCGTGACCGGAGCTGCATCAGGTATCGGGCTCGGCATCGCGCGGGCGCTGGTGGCGGCTGGAGCGAAGGTCGCTCTTGCCGACATCGACGGCGAGAGGCTCGCCGATATCCGCCGCGAACTCGCCGACGCCGGGGGAGTGGTCACCACCGTGGAACTCGACGTCAGCCACGCCGGCGGGTGGACCGCGGCCGCCGATCTGGCCGAGGAAACGCTGGGGCCCATCTCGATCCTGTGCAACAACGCCGGCGTGGCTGGTGGTGGAGCAATCGAAGAGACGCCGTTCGAAGTCTGGCGCTGGGTGCACAAGATCAACGTCGATGCACAGTTCCTCGGAGTGTCAGCATTCCTGCCGCGCTTCAAGAGCCGGGGCGGGCGCACGCACATCATGAACACCGCGTCGATGGTGGGATTGGTGCCGATGGCCAACTTCGGCGCCTATGTTTCGTCCAAGTTCGCCAGCGTGGGATTCTCCCTGGTGCTGCGTGAGGAACTGCGTGGCACCGAAGTCGGCGTTTCCCTGCTGTGTCCTGGCGTGGTGGCTACCCGACTGGCCATGACGGCCGAGCAGGCCCAGGCCAAACTCCTCGGTCGTGAACCTGATCTTGTTGCCGCAGAGCAGAACCGCGCTCTGCAGGCGCAGGGCGCGGACCCCGATCGCGTCGGCGAGCAAGTTGTCGCGGCGATGCAGGACAACCAATTTCTGATCGTCACCCATGGTGATTGGGAGCCGCTCGTCGCCGGTCTGCACCGCGAGGTTGAAGAGGCGCTCACGGGGTTCGACGGCCGGTACGGCACCGATGTGACCGTGCAGATGATGCTCAACGGCGTGAACCCTGGTGCTTCGTAGCGAGAACCGCACCCGCGCCGGCAGGAACCAGTAGGAAGATGAACTGACGTGGCACGCATGAATCAGGGGTGGGTGCTCAAGCAGCGGCCCGAGCAGGAGATTCAGAGTTCCGATCTTGAGTTGGCCGACTTACCCGTTATGCGACCTGGGCCCGATCAGGTCTTGGTCAAGAACGTCTACCTGTCGATAGATCCCACCAACCGGGTGTGGCTCAGCGGCCGCGATCAGTACCTGCCACCGGTGGGCGTTGGTGAGGTGGTGCGCGGAATCACGGTCGGTGTCGTGGAAGACAGCGCTTCAACCCGGTTTCAGCCCGGTGACACCGTCCTCCTGGGGGAGGGCGGGTGGCAGCGGTACTCGACGTATGACGCCGCGGCGGTGACGCGCATCCGGAGCCGGGACAACATCCCGTTGACCGCTTCGTTGTCGGTCCTGGGCACCACCGGACTGACGGCGTACACAGGGTTGCTGGACATATGTCGCCCAGGTCCCGGTGAGACCCTCGTGGTTTCTGCGGCCGCGGATGCTGTCGGATCGATCGTCGGCCAGATCGCGAAGATCAAGGGCTGTCGGGTGGTCGGCATCGCGGGCGGTGCGGAGAAATGCCGGTGGATCGTCGATGAGCTGGGTTTCGACGGCGCGATCGACTACAAGGCGGAGAATGTGGCCGAGGCGCTGGACCGGTTGTGTCCGGGGGGCGTGGACATGGACTTCGAGAACGTGGGCGGACCGATCATGGATGCGGTCTTCTCGCGGATGAATGTCAACGGACGGATGGCGGTGTGCGGCCTGATCTCGTCGTACAACTCGGACGGACCGATGGTCGGACCTACAGACTTCGGCCGAGTCCTCATGCAGCGCCTGACAATTCAAGGGTTCGTCGTGCTGGACCACTTCTCCCGTGCCCGGCAGGCTTACAGCGATCTGGCGGACTGGATCGAATCCGGACAGCTGCGCTGGAAAGACCATGTGGTGCAGGGCCTGGCGGCCGCGCCGGAAGCGATGCACCGCCTCTTCACCGGAGATCACGATGGAAAGCTGATTGTGCAGGTCTCCGACGAACCGCCGCGTTCGGAATCGGTGAGCCATTCGAGAGTAGGGGTAGCCCAACGATGATCCAATTCGAATCCAACACCGCTGACCCCGCCCTGCTCCGCCAGGCGTTCGGGTGCTTTCCGTCCGGTGTGACGGCAGTGTGTGCCATGGTCGATGGTGGGCCGATGGGCATGGCGGCCAGCTCGTTCACTTCGGTGTCGCTGGAACCGGCATTGGTCTCGCTGTGCTTCCAGTCGTCGTCGGGCACTTGGCAGCGGCTACGCGAATTGCCGCGATTGGGCATCAGCGTCCTGGCGCAGGGCCAGGATGAGATCTGCATGAGCCTGGCCCGCAAGTCACCCGACCGTTTCGCAGGGATCGGGTGGGACAGCACGTCCGAGGGGTCGGTGTTCGTGCATGGGGCCACTGCCTGGCTGGAGTGCTCGGTGTATGGCGAACTTCCGGCCGGGGATCACGAGGTCGCGCTATTGAAGATCCACGGCCTCCAGGCCAAGCCGGGTGTCGCCCCACTGGTCTTCCACGGCAGCAAGTTCCGCCGGCTCGCCGGCATCGCCTTCGGCGGCGACGTGGCCGACTTCGTCGAGCACGAGAACTAGTGCATCTCGGGTTGTGCTATGGCACTGACCATTTGGCTTTGAGGTCACCGGCCAGGTGATCCGGGCGACCGGCGGTTTCCTCCGGTAGGCCGCACCTACGAAAATTGGCTCGACGCCAAAAGCGTCGAGCCAATTTTTTGGGCTGCTATCGATCAGGACTTGCCTGCGGCCGCTTCAGCGGCAGCCGCCATCTCGGCCTGCGCCTGGATGATGTTGTCCATCAACGATGGCTTGTCGAGGGCGAACGGCAGCTTGTCCATGCCGCCGTAGGGGTTCTGGAAGCTCGCGACTTCCTCCGGGGTGTTGTCGACATACACTTCCAGCTGATTACCGTCGGGATCGTAGAAGTAGACGCTCTTCGCGACGCCGTGGTTGATGGTGTAGGCGATCTTGACATCCTCGCTCAGCAGGGTGTCGTACGCCTCGCGCAGGTCGTCCTCGCTGCTGAGTTTGAAGGCGAAGTGCTCCATGCCGACCTGGAAGAACTTGCTGTCCGGCGCTTCGGCACCGACTTCGGCGATCCCCAGTTCGTGGTGATCGCGTCCGGTGGAAAGGAATTTCACCATCGGGTCGATGGACCCCATCACCTTCAGTCCGAGGACCCGGGTGTAGAAGTCGAGGGACCTCTCCATGTTGCGGACTTTGATGACGACGTGCGCAACCCTCTCGATCTTGATCATTGCTTTGGCCTCTCCAATATTCGTTCCGCTGGGCGGCTTTCGGCGCTGCGCGCTGCAGTGCTGCCTCGCCGGAAGAGCAGCAGAAACCATTTTACTAGATCAATCTATAAAGTGACAAGCGTCGCTGCCGATCGACTGCCGATCGGGGTTGGTGTCAGAAGACCATGTAGCCGCCGTCGATGACGATCTCGTCACCCGTCTGGAACCCACCGATACCGCTGGCCAGGTAGACGGCGATGCGCGCGAAGTCGGCCGGCTCCCCCCAGCGCCGCTGCGGCATGCGCTTCATGACGTTCTCTTCGAACGCCGGATTGCTCATTTCTCGGGAGATCAGCGGCGTCTCGGTCCAGCCGACCACCATCGAGTGTGCGTTGATTCGATACCGTGCCAGCTCGATGGCGCAGCTGCGCATCATCGCCGCCAAGCCGGCCTTGCTCGCCGCGTAGGCCTGGCCGCGTGGGGTGCCGTGGTGTGCCGAGACGCTCGAGGTGCCCACCAGCACGCCTCCGCCGCCGCGCTCCACCATGTGCCGGGCGGCGGTGCGCAGCGTCAGGAATGCCCCGTCGAGATTCACCCGGGTAACCCCCTGAAAATCTGCCAGAGTCGTTTCGAGGAACGGGATCTCGGGTGCGCGGACGCCGGCGTTGGCGAAGCATGAGTCGACCCTGCCGAAGTGGTCGAGCGTCTCCGCGAAAGCAGTGGCCACGGCGTCCTCGTCGCCCACATCGCAGCGGACGGCCCGAACTCGTGTGCCGTGCTTGGCGAGTTCCTCCGCGGCGGTCTTGTTGCGTTCGACGTTGGTGCCCCAGACGCAGACGTCGGCGCCGCTTTGGGCCAGTCCGTGGCCCATGGCCAGGCCGATGCCGGAGTTGGCTCCGGTGACCAGTGCGACGTGTCCGGTGAGATCGAAGAGGGGAGACATGCAAATCCTCGGAGTTGTCCGGGCGGCCCGGAGGGTTGTCGAATTTCCGCGCCGCGCGACTGTGACGGGTGCGAACAGCGTGAAGTCCCCACTGTGGGCAGTGGGGACTTCATCTGGAGGTCAACGAATTTTCGAGTACTCGGTCGGTTCGATGAACACCGACGTGGCGCCGGCGGTGACCTGCTCGCCACTGGCCCTCGCCGCTTGCCATTCCGGATCGGCCCAGAAGGCCTCCCATGACTTGGCCGCGGCCTCCCGGCTGGTGTGGGCGACGATGTAAGTCAGGGTGTCGGTCGCCTTGCCATCCTCGTCGGTTTGTACCCAGAAACCGATGTTGGTCATGCCGTGCTTCTCGAACAACGCCGCGGCGTGATCGCCGATGCGAGCCACGAGTGCGTCGATCTTGCCCGGGACCGCTTCGTAGGTACGAAGTTCAAAAACACGTGTGTCAGCCATTAGATCAATCTATCGTCAGGTGTTCGGGAGGTCAACGCTCCGGTCCGCATCGATGTCTCGGCGCTGGACTGCCGTCGGAACCGTCGAATCGAAAGGTGTATCTGGTGAGCGATATTGCGGGTTCGTACTGGTTGAACGCCAGGACGCAGCGGTGGTTCGTGTTCAGCGGTGTGGCCGCCGTCCCCGTGATGTTCCTGGGCTTGGTCCTGGCGCGGGTGTTCCCGGCACACAACGCGACATGGAGCGCGGAGACGATCGTGGGGATATACAGCACGAATTCCGACGTGATTCAGCTCGGGTGCCTGTTGATGATGGTCGCGTTCGCGGTCTGGGGTTGGTGGCAGGCGGTCATCTCGCTGTGGGTCTGGCGGATGGAATCGCCCCGGTATCCGATTCTGACTTTTGCGACGCTGATCTTGGCGGCCATCAACACCATGGTCGTCGAGATCATGTCGATCATGTACGCGGTAGCCGCGTTCCGGGCAGGTCGGATCGCGCCCGAGATCACCTTGACCCTCAACGACATCGCCTGGTTCTTCTACTACTACACTTGGCCGCCATACGTCCTGTGGCTTGTGGCCATCGCGATCGCCATTTTGCGCGACAAACGCAGCACGCCGTACTTTCCGCGCTGGCTGGCCTGGTTCACCTTGGCGCAGGTCGTCACTATCTTGCCCAACAGCCTGCAGACGTTCTCGTTCGGACTGGTCGGCCCGTTTGCCTGGGACGGGTTTGTCACGTGCACCGTGGTGGCGAGCTTTCACGGCGTGTGGACGATCTTGCTGGCCGTTTACGTGCTGAAGGCGATCTCGCGCGAAGAGGCTGAGCTTCGGTCGGGTGAATCATCAGTCGAGAGGCTTGACGAGATGAGCGGCTGGGGCCACCCCGGGGGAGTCGCTGGGGCCGAAATCACAGGCGATCGATGACGTAGACCGGGCGACAGATTGATCTAGCGGTTATCCTATGCGAGTGTCCACCACGACGACAACCGCAGGTAAGCCCGCCGATACCAAGGCTCGGCTGCTCGAATCTGCTACCGATTTGTTCAGTCGGCAGGGTTTTGGGGCGACCGGCATCAAAGCTGTCCTGGCGGCGGCCGAGGCGCCATACGGCTCGCTGTATCACTTCTTCCCGGGGGGGAAACAGGAGTTGGGTGCCGCTGCCCTCACCCATGGTGGTGGGCGCTATCGAGAACTTCTCGAATCGGTGTACCCCCCGGACGCCGACGTCGTCGAGGCGACGGCAGACTCGTTCCGCCAGGCGGCTGACCTGCTGGAAAAGACGGACTATGGGTACGCCTGCCCGATCGCCACGATCGCGTTGGAAGTGGCCAACAACGACGAGCTGATGCGGACCGCCGCCGCAGATGCGTTCGAATCATGGCTTGAGGTACTGGAGCAGCGTTTCACCGCTGCCGGCATGGCTGCCGATCGTGCTCGTGATGTTGCGGTAGAGATCTTCTGCTTGATCGAAGGCGCGGTCCTGCTGTCGCGCACCACGCGATCCTCGGTGCCGCTGCATACCGCTGGGCGTTCGGCGGCGGACGCCGTCGCGGCCGGGCTTGCCGCTGCCCTGGAGTAGTCGCAACGTTCGGCGGAAGGGCGCACGAGCGTCCAGCCGAATCTGGTCAGGCCGCACTGAGCCCTGTCACGTTCCGACGCCCTGTCACGTTCCGACGCCCTGTCACGTTCCGACACCGTCAGCCCTGCGCCACCACGCGGGTGGGGCGCAGTGTGACCGCGACGCGCCCCGCGGTCGGCGCCCCGGAGGCTGTCGGATCCTGGCCGTAGTGCCGGAACACCCGCTCGAAGAGCGTGAGGTCGGAGTCGTCGTCGACGTTCACGGTGCCTCGGATCTCGAGCGTGCGGAATGGGTTCTCCGGGTCGATGATGAACAAGGTTGCCTGCGGACGCTCGGTGACATTCCTGTACTTCTGACGTGTGCGCAGCAGCGAGATCTGCACGGCATCGTCTTCGATCACGAACCAGACGGCCGTCACTTGGGGTGTCCCGTCGGCGCCGATCGTGGACAGTGACGCGACCAGTGGCGCGTCGATCAGGTCGCGATGAGACTCGGGAATGATCGCCATATTGAACCTTCTGAATCGGTGAATGTGGAGACAGGCGCGGCCTGTTCTTCTAGGGTTGACGCTGTCGGACAATTGTGATTGTCTGATTGTGCTAGAGCAATCTATCTAGTCCGTCACACCGGCGAGACGGCGGGTCCGAAATTACCCGCTCACGTCGAACCCGAATCCGTCGGACTAGTGCCACAGAACCCATACACTCCACCGCCCGGTACTTCACCGGCCAACCAGCCCTCGGAGGTAGCGATGAAGCTCCTTGCACACGACGTTGACGCTCACGAGATGATCCCGAGCACGCGACTCGGCGACTACTTCGGCCAGGCCGGCCGCATCATGGGTGCGCTCTTCGAGGCCACCGACCGGTTGCGCCCCGATCCGACCGACACCAACATGCACGTCGCGGTCGATGACGTCATGGAGATCGACGAGGACTCCATCTGGAAGGTCAAGGGACCCAAGGCGCCCAGCGCCATCGACCTGACCCGGCGGGTCGAGGTTCTCGATGCCATGGGGATCGAGAAGCAGCTGGTGTTCCCGACCACGGCCATCGCCGCGATGATGGTCGGCGGTATGGACGACTTCGGTTTCGAGCAGCGTTTCGGTGGGGACACCACGATGCTCGAAGGCCTGTCGCGGCCGGAGTTCTCCAAGCTGTTCCTGCGTGCTTACAACGACTTCGCGATCGAGAACGCCAACCTCAACGGTGGTCGCGTCCGCCTCGTCGGCATCATCCCCACCAGCGACGACATCAACGAGATGGTCACCGAGATCAAGCGACTCATCGACGGTGGGGTCAAGGGTGTCTACCTGCAGGCCGACGTGCCGCCGGGCGGCGTGTCCCCGGCACACTCCTCGATGGATCCGCTGTGGAAGTTGCTGGAAGACAACGATGTCACCGCCAACTTGCATATCGGCACGGAGTTCTTCTTCCTGGACCCGCGCTGGACCTTCGCCGAGACCTTCCAGGATCTGTTCCAGTCCCCGGAGATCCCGAACACCAACATCGGGATGTTCGCGACCTGTCACATGGCGATCGACAACTACCTGAACGCCCTGGTCCTCGGCGGCGTTTTCGAGCGGTTCCCGCGGCTGCGCCTCGGCCTGTTCGAGGTCGGTGCGCACTGGGTCGGCCCGGCCGCCCGACGGATGGACATGTACTGCAAGGTGTTCCCGGGTGCGGCCGCAGCCAAGCTGCCGATGAAGCCGTCGGAATACATCGCGCGCAATGTGCGGGTGTCGCCGTTCAACTTCGAGCCGATCGATCGCTACATCCAGGATGACCCGGAACTGGTCGACGTGTTCTGTTACTCGACCGACTACCCGCATGTCGAGGGCACCAAGGACTCGATGAACAAGATGCTGGCCAAGGTCGAGCCACTGGGTGAGGAGATCACCACCAAGTTCTTCCGGACGAACGCAGAGTGGCTCTTGCCGTGAGTGTCGGCGACCAGGCTGCCGTCCCAAGCCTCGGTCCGCTCGGTATCTGGTCGTACCACCTCGATGTCCAGCCGATGGCCCGTGCTCAGCAGGCCGTTGCCGAGCTCGATGATCTCGGCTTCGGCTCGCTGTGGGTGCCGGAGGCTGTTGCCCGGGAGCCGTTCGCCAACGCCGCGCTGTTGCTGGGGGCCACCGCTCGTATGACGGTGGCCACCGGCATCGCCAGCCTGCACGCGCGCAGCGCGATGACGATGAACGCGGGCTGGCGTACGCTGAGCGAGGCGTTTCCCGGGCGGTTCCTGCTCGGCATCGGCGTGAGCCATCAGCCCATGGTCGATGTAGCTCACCAAGGTCGGTACGGAACCAAGCCGTACAGCACCATGGTCGACTATCTCGACACGATGGACAACAGCGAATTCTGGGGTGCCGCAACGTCTGTTGCACCTCGCCGGGTGCTGGCCGCACTCGGACCACGGATGCTGCGGTTGGCCGCCGAGCGTGGGGCCGGTGCGCACACCTACTTCGTTCCGGTCGAACACACGGCGGCTGCTCGCAAGGCACTCGGGGAGAAGGCCGTGCTCACACCCGCCCAGACCGTCGTGTTCGAGACCGACCCGGCGGCAGCACGTCAGATCGCCCGCAGCTTCATGTCGAGATATCTCGGTTTGCCCAACTACACCAACAACCTTCGACGCTTGGGGTGGGGCGATGACGATCTGCACGGTGGCGGAAGCGACCGGCTCGTCGACGCGATAGTTGCCTGGGGTTCCCTCGATCAGATCGCGGCGCGGGTGCAAGGGCACCTCGACGCGGGTGCAGACCACGTGTGCGTGCAAGTACAGACCGGAGACCTCCAGCACATGCCGGTGGCCGAATGGCGCGACCTCGCGTCGATCATCCCCGCCCTGCGCGCCAGATCAGCCCCCTCACCCCTCCCAAGCACCGAATAGAGAGTTCACAATGCCGCACAACGCCGCTACCAGCTATCTCGCCGCGCTCGTCGAGCACGGCGTCGAATACTTCTTCGTCAATGCGGGAACCGATTTCGCGCCGATCGTCGAGGCCTATGCCCTCAACAAGGACAACGACCCGAAGCTTCCCACGCCGGTGCTGTGCGCCCACGAGAACCTGGCCGGCGGCATGGCCCATGGTGCCGCTTTGGTGACGGGACGGCCTCAGGCCCTGATGCTGCACGTCAACGTCGGTACGGCGAATGCGGCATGCTCGGTCGCCAATGCGGCCCGTGATCGGATTCCACTGCTGGTCACCGCGGGTCGGTCGCCGATCCTCGAGGGCGGCGCGGTCGGTGCCCGCGACCTGCCCATCCACTGGTCGCAGGAGATGTTCGACCAGGCGAGCCTGGTCCGTGAATTCGTCAAATGGGACTACGAACTGCGCGATCCCCGCCAGGTCGAGTCCGTGGTCGACCGTGCCCTGAGCGTCGCCAACGCCCACCCGCGGGGCCCGGTATATCTCGCCCTGCCCCGTGAGGTGCTGGCCGAGCCGGCGCAGGCCCCCGCGGTGCCGGTTGCGCGCACCCCCATCCCGGCCACTGTGCAACCCGATCCGGACGCCATCGAGGAGCTCGCCGAACGGATCGCGGCGGCCGAGTTCCCGGTCATCGTGGCCACCGCCAACGGTGTCGAGCAAGAGTCGGTCGAGCTGCTCGGTGAGTGCGCCACCCGGTTCGGTATCGGTATCGCCGATCCGTGGGCTCGCTACCTGAACGTCGCATACAACCATCCGCATCGGGTGGCAAACATGGACGTGGCCACCACCGTCTTCGAACGGGCCGACGTCATCGTCTTCCTGGAGAGCGACGTGCCGTGGATGGAGACGCACACGCCGCCTCCGGCTGACACCTATATCGCTCAGGTCGGTGTCGATCCGCTGTACGCGACCTACCCGATCCGGTCGCATCGCTCCGACCTGAACATCAGTGCCACCCCGGCCGCCTTCCTCAGTCGGCTGTCCGCCGCGCTGGAGGCCCGTACCGACCGTATCGACCTGGGCCGCTCGGACGAGATCCGCGCGATGGCCGCGGCACGCCAGGGCCGTATCGACGCCCAGCGCCGTGACGAGAACGGTCGCGATGCAGATCAGCCGATCACCGCGGCGGCCATCTCGGCCGTTCTGGGTGAACTGCTGGACGAGGACGACATCGTGTTCAACGAGTACGTGGCGACCGCCTGCCTGCTCAACCGCACGAAGCCCGGCACCTACTACTTCCTGCCCGCCTCGGGTGGGCTGGGCTGGGGTCTGCCGGCCGCGCTGGGCGCCCAGTACGCCGCACCGGACCGTACCGTCGTCGCGACGC
This sequence comes from Mycobacterium sp. C31M, assembly GCF_053345865.1. Lineage (NCBI taxonomy): Bacteria > Bacillati > Actinomycetota > Actinomycetes > Mycobacteriales > Mycobacteriaceae > Mycobacterium > Mycobacterium sp. C31M. Next base: position 226,675 of record NZ_JBKFAX010000004.1, read on the forward strand.
TCGGTGACGGCGCCTACATGTTCGCCAACCCGGCGGCGTGCCACCACGCGGCTGCCAAGCACAACCTGCCGGTGCTGACCATCATCGCCAACAACAACAACTGGTGGGCCGTCGACATGGCGACTCAGCTCGTCTACCCGGAGGGCGAAGCGGTTGCCACCGCCGAGGGACGTTTCTCGGATCTCTCGCCCTCGCCGGACCTCGCGGCCTACTGCACCGCCTCGGGCGGGTACGGCGTGACCGTTAGCCATCGCAGCGAGCTTGCCGGTGCGCTCAAGGAGGCGCTGCGCGTCGTGCGTGACGAACGGCGGCAGGCCCTCGTCGACGTCCGAACCGTTTGAGCCCTGCGACCCAAGCCGTGTCGCAGGCCCGGTCAGCGTTGCCTGGGTCTGCGACTCCCGATCTGGAGATCTGATGCGATACAACCACGCTGAGCTGTTCGCCGGCGTTGCGGCTGCCATACCCGAGCGAGACTGCATCGTTTTCCGGGACCGTCGGCTGACCTACCGTGACGTCGCCGCGCGAGTAAACCGGCTGGCGAACCTGCTGCTGTTCCACGGGATCACCGTTCACACGCCTCGTGCCGAGCTGCAGCAGTGGGAATCTGGTCAGGATCACGTTGCGCTGTACCTGCACAACGGCAACGAGTATCTGGAGGGGATGCTCGGCGCAGCGGCGGCCCGCGCAGTGTCGTTGAACGTCAACTACCGCTACGTCGAAGCCGAACTCACCTACCTGCTCAACGACGCCTCGGCACGCGCGATCATCTACCACGCCCGGTTCGCGCCCACCCTCGCCGCGGTCCTGCCATCGCTGCGCCGGCCGCCGACGCTGCTGCTCCAGGTCGCCGACGAATCCGGCAACGCACTACTGCCCGGCGCCCTCGACTACGAGGCCGCGCTCGCCGCGGGCAGCTCGGACACCCCCCCGACCGAGCCGGATGCCGACGATCTCTACCTGCTCTACACCGGTGGCACAACCGGAATGCCGAAGGGCGTGATGTGGAACCAGGCCGAAATCCTGCAGAGCGGGCTGGGCGGGTTCCTACCCGAGGGCGTCTTCGACGCAACGACCCTCGCCGAGGGCGTCGACCTCGTCGCCGCCGCCGACCGCTCCGTGGTGCTGCCGCTGCCGCCGCTGATGCACGGTGCGGCCCAGTGGATGGCGCTGGCCGGACTTCTGGGCGCCGGGACAGTGGTTTTTCCCGACGTCGTGGACCGGCTCGACACAGAATCGATCTGGCAGCTGATCGACCGCGAGGGCGTGCAACGGATGAACATGGTGGGCAACGCATTTGCCACCCCGCTGTGCGATGAGTTCGAGCGTGGTGACCACTCCGGAAAGTCCTTGCAGCTGATCGGTGTGGGCGGTGCGGTCACCAGCGCATCGGTCAAGGACCGCATCCTGCGGCTACTACCGCAGGTGGTGATCGCCGACGTCGCCGGATCCTCGGAGACCGGCTCCCAGCTCACCAACCTGAGCACCAGCCAGTCGCCGGCGACCTCCGGTGTCTTCACAGCCGCAGCCGGTACCTGTGTGGTGGCCGAGGACCATGGTCGCGTCCTCGACCCGGGCGATCCCGAGACCGGATGGTTGGCCCGCGAAGGCGCAATTCCGCTGGGCTATCTCAATGACCGTGACAAGACCGAACGCACGTTCCCCACGATCGACCGACGGCGCATGTCACTGCCGGGCGATCGGGCGCGGCACCGGGCGGACGGCTCCATCGAGTTGCTCGGACGGGACTCGGTCACGATCAACTCGGGCGGGGAGAAGATCTTCGCCGAGGAGGTCGAGGAAGCACTGATCGCGCACCCGTCCATCCGCGATGTGGTCGTGGTGGGACGCCCCAGCGACCGCTGGGGCAGCGAGATCGTCGCTGTCGTGGAACTGGTCGCCGGGCTCAACCCGACAGACGAGGAGCTGCTGGTGGATGCGGCGAAACGGCTGGCCCGGTACAAGCTTCCGAAGTCCGTTGTCCGTGTGGACAAGGTGCTCCGCAGCCCCGCAGGGAAGGCCGATTATCGATGGGCCAGAGACCTTGCCGCCGCAGCTGAATCGCCCGCACAGAAGGAGCTGATCAAATGACCATGACCACCGACTCACCTGTAGACGTCACACCTGCTGAGCTGCAAGGCCTCCTGGATGCGCAGCGCGCCGCGCAGTCCTTGGATCCGATCCCGGATGCCGCGACACGGCGCGATCGCATCGACCGCTTCGTCGCGGCGGTCCTGGAGCACAGCACAGAACTTGCCGAAGCGCTCGATGCTGACTTCGGCGGTCGTCCTGCGACCACCTCGATGGAGCTCGATATCCTCGGCGGGATGGGATCCATCGCCTATGCCCGGGAAAACCTCGAGGCATGGATGGCCCCGATCGAGGTGCCCGGCGGGCTGGGTGGTGCATTCCCGACTTTCGTCCAGAATCGTCCCAAAGGCGTTGTCGGCGTGATAAGTCCGTGGAACTTTCCGGTCGTGCTCGCGTTCGTGCCGACCGTCGAAGCGTTGGCCGCCGGCAACCGGGTGATGATCAAGTTCTCCGATATGACGCCGCGCACCGGGGAAGTGTTCGCTCGCGCAGTCGCTTCCAGGATGAGCCCCGAGGAGGTTGTGGTCGTCAACGGCGGGTTGCCGACCGCCACTGCCTTCACCGATCTGCGCTTCGACCACATTTTCTTCACCGGCTCGCCGAAGGTCGGACGTCTCATCGCCACCGCCGCCGGAAAGAACCTGGTGCCGGTCACGCTTGAGCTCGGCGGCAAGAACCCGGCCATTGTCGCGCCTGATGCCGATATCGCCGACGCGGCAACACGTCTGGCCGCTGCCCGACACGTCAACAGTGGACAGGTGTGCCTGTGCCCCGACTACGCCTTCGTTCCCGAATCCGGCAAGGACGCCTTCGTCGAGGCCTATAAGAAGGCGGTGCTGGCCCACTTCCCGACCTTCGTCGACAACTCGGACGTCGTCTCGATCGTCAATGACGCCAACTATGCACGGGTCTCCGGACTGGTCAAAGATGCGAAGTCCAAGGGAGCCGTCGAGATAGTCATCGTGCCGGAGGGGGAAAAGGACCGGGTGCCCGACGCCGGGTCTCGCCGGTTCCCGCCGACCCTGCTGCTCGACGTCCCGGAGAGCGCCGAGATCAACACCGAGGAGATCTTCGGTCCGGTGCTGGTGGTGCACACCTACTCCGAGGTCGACGAGGCGATCGCCTACGCTGCCACCGGTGAACACCCACTCTCGTCCTACTGGTATGGCGCGGATACCGACGATTTCCAGCGGTTCGTTCTGAAGACCACATCTGGTGCGGTGTCGCGTAACGACTTCGGCTTGGCGTATGTCAACGATGCTGTGCCGTTCGGTGGCGTCGGCATGAGCGGATCGGGCGCCTATCACGGCAAAGCCGGCTTCGACACGTTCTCCCACCAGCGTCCGATCGCACAAAGTGACCTGCCGACACCCTTCGCGGCGGCCTTCACGCCGCCGCTGACCCCTGAACGGGTCGCCACCGCAACGGGAACGGTCGCCGCGATCCTGGCCGACACCGCGTCCCGGCTGGATTGACGGGCGGTCCGGAAGGTGGGCGAGTTCCAGACAATTGTCTATGAGCGGCCGGCGGACAAGGTCGCAAGGATCGTGCTGAACCGGCCCGAGGCCAGAAACGCGCAGAGCATGCGGATGCTCTATGAGCTGAACGATGCATTCGACATTGCCGCACAAGATGATTCGGTGAGCGTGATCGTCTTGGCCGCCAACGGTCCGCATTTCTCCGCTGGGCATGACCTGCGCGAAGGAGATGCGCTGCAGGTGGTCAAGGATCACCAGCGAGTCGGCACGTGGTGCGGGTTCGGCTGTGCTGGTGCGGAATCGCAGATGGCGGTCGAGAAGGAGATGTACCTCGGGCTGAGTGAGCGCTGGCGCAACCTGCCGAAACCTACGATCGCTGCCGTACAGGGCAAGGTGATCGCCGGCGGTCTCATGCTGGTGTGGCCCTGTGATCTCATTGTCGCGGCCGACGATGCACTGTTCCAGGACAACACCGTGTCGATGGGCGTGAGCGGCGCCGAGTTCTTCAACCACCCGTTCGAGGTCGGAGTCCGCAAAGCCAAGGAGATGCTGTTCACCTCCGACTTCCTCACGGCCGCGGAGGTCCACCGGCTCGGGATGGTGAACCATGTTGTGCCGCCCGAGGAATTGGACTCGTTCACGCTGCAGTTGGCGTCGCGTATCGCCGAGAAGCCGCTCTTTGCACTCAAACTGGCGAAGGAAGCCGTCAATGTCGCTCAGGACAATCAGGGGCGGGCCAACGCCATGCAGACCTCGTTCGCATACCACCAGCTGTGCCACAGTCACAACCAGCAGGTTCACGGCATGCTGATCGACCCCGGTTTCATGGAGAAGACATTCAAGTCGAAATCCTAGGTGCGAGCGGAACGGCTCAGCGGACTCCGAAGGTGTTGCCCGCCAACGGAGTGCGCCGTTTTGTGATCCACGATTTCGACATCTCGCCCGAGATGTTGCCCGGCTGGGAGGTACTGGGCGTCGAACTGGTCGTTCCCAGTTGCCCGGTGGGGCCGGCCGAAGGGTGCACTGCGCGGTAATCTGGCGCCGGGCGTGTCAGGGGTCGCGTCGGCGTAGGCCGTCGAGCAGCAGATCTATCAGTCCTTCGTGGTCGGAGACCGGAAAGAACTCGGCCGTATTGTTGGCGTGCAACGCGATAGCGCCGATCACAGCATCCGCCACAGTGCTCGGTTTGATGTCGTCGCGAACTTCATCGCGGGCGATCGCGTCGTGTAATGCGTCCTCGATGGCCGCCAGGCAGCGATCGACCGAGTCGCGTTTGAAGACGGTGTACATGTCGGGGTAGTCGGCGATCTCGGCGGCGCACCGCTGCAGGATGCTGAGACGCGGTTCGACGAACACGGCGGCGACCTGCTCCAGCAGGATCGTCAGATCTTCGTGGATCGACCCGGTGTGTGGGGGGTTGCAGTCGGCTGCCAGGGTCGACATCCCGGCCAGGATGAGGTCCTCGCGGTGCGGCCAGCGCGCATAGATGCTGCGCTTGGCCGCGCGGGCACGTGCGGCCACCGAGGTGATGCTGAATTCGGCGATGCCCTTGTCCATCAGCTCGTCGACGGCGGCGGCCAGAACCCGATCGTCAACGGATGCATCCCGCGGTCGTCCGCGAGGCCGGGTGGTCACGCCGGAAGTATAGGTGACGCCCCATTCGGCTCGGTTGCTTCGTCGGGAGGCTGGCAAGCCGTGCCGTCACCGGCATATCGCCTGATAGGCGATATGAGCTGATATATGTCACGGCAACCGTTGCATAATGGTGGGACGCGATGTAAGCTGGATCACACAGCCCCGTCGGATGAGTCGACCGCCGCAAAGGCGAAGGCCGTCAACGAAATCCGACACCAGATCGTCACGTGTGGCGGCAATTCACAAGTCATGGACCGGCAGCCCGTCAGGTCCACCATCGAAAGCACGGAAGGTAGCAAGCATGGCAAAGATGACCGCCGAGGAGATGGACCATATCCTCATCGTTCACGAGATCGCCGAATTCGACAACGATGTCGAAGCGGTGATGGCGACCCTCGCGGACAATCCGCAGTACGAGCTGCCCAACATGGGCTGGCACATCAAGGGCGAGGTGGCTGTCCGGGAGCTCTACAACCGCTGGCTCAGCGGCGCGGACAAGCGAAACATCTGGGCGGAGAAGAGGGTTCAAGCCTATTCAGCAGATGGCGACGCGATGATCCGTGACGCGTTCGTGTTCTACGACAACGACGCCGGCGAGCGAGTCACCAGTCGGTACTCGACGGCCTTCTCCTTCGAGAATGGCAAGATCAGCGGTGAGCGTATGTTCATGGAGCCGCCGTTCGCGAAGGTCATGAACGACATCCTGGGTCCGGATTTCGGTGAGATCGAGGGTGTTTCGAGGATCGAAACCATGGGTCCGCCGCCGGTTCCGCGGCTGGATCGCGCCGCCGAGCACGCCGCCCGTCCGAATCACTGACAGCTCACAGCCCGATCGGTGGTGTGCGGCATCCTCCGGTGCGGCACGCCACCGATCGGCTCTCCCCGGATGGCGGTCCCGAATGAGCCGCGATCCCAAATACTTTGAGAGGTCGCAATGAAACTCCTTGCGCATGATGTCGACAGTCACGAGATGATCCCGAGTCACCTGCTTGAGGATGTCCTCGGCCAACCCGGCCGGATCATGGGCAATATTCTTGCAGCCGCCGACCAGAATCCGGGGAATGCGGACGCGATGTGTCAGCCGGACATCGTGGGCGACACGAGGGAGATCGACCCCGACGATATCTGGAAGGTCAAGGGCCCGTCGGCGCCGAGCGCGATCGATCTCGGACGGCGCGTCGAGGTTCTCGATGCCATGGGCATCGACAAGCAGCTGGTCTTTCCGACCACTGCGATCGCAGCGATGATGGTCGGCGGCATGAACGACGCCGCCTATGCAATGCGCTGGGGCGGTGACCTTTCGGTGTTCGAGGGAATGTCCAGGCCGGACTTCACGAACCTGTTCCTGACGGCGTACAACGACTGGGTCATCGACAACGTGGATCTGGCCGATGGACGCATCCGCATGGTCGGGATCGTCACCACCCAACCCGATGTGAACGACATGGTCGTCACAGCCAGGAGGCTGGTCGAGGCCGGCGTGCGCGCCGTGTACATACAGGCGGACGTGCCGCCCGGTGGTGTCTCGCCGGCGCACTCGTCGCTGGACCCGCTGTGGCGGCTCTTGGAGGAGAACGATGTTGCCGTGACGCTGCACATCGGCACCGAGTTCTTCTTCCTGGATCCGGGCTGGATGATCGCCGAGACACTCCTGGACCTGTTCCAGTCCCCGGAGATCCCGAACGCCAACATCCAGCTGTTCTCGACGGTGCACATGGCGCTCGACAACTATGTGTCGGCGATGGTCCTCGGCGGAGTGTTCGAGAGGTTCCCCCGGCTGCGGCTCGGCATGATGGAGGTCGGGGCCCATTGGATCGGAAATGCCGCGCGCCGGATGGATATGTACGTCAAGGTGTTCCCGGGTGCAGCCGCAGCGAAATTCCCGCTGAAGCCCTCTGAGTACATTGCCCGCAACGTACGGGTGTCGCCGTTCAACTTCGAGCCGGTCGACCGATACATCCAGGATGATCCGAATCTTGCCGATGTGTTCTGCTTTTCGACCGACTACCCGCATGTCGAGGGTACGAAGGACTCGATGAAGACCATGCTGGCCAGGGTCGAGCCGCTGGGGGAGGAGATCACGACCAAGTTCTTCCGGACGAACGCGGAGTGGTTGCTGCCGTGACCGATGACGGCCCGGTTGCATTTATCCCGAGAACCTCGAAGCGACACGTGCGGGAACGGCAATCGCGTGGATTCCAGTGAGCGCACCGTCATCACCTACTGCAGGATCTGCGCTTCGAGTTGCGGGTTGAAAGTCACCGTCGACGAGGCGACGAACTCGATCACGCGTATCGGTCCGGACAAGGAGAACCCCTACACCTGGCGGGATTTCTGCGCCAAAGGTCGCACTGCCGGCGAACTCGTCGGCCACCCGCGTCGGGTGGTGGAGCCCATGCGCCGGGTGGGGGACCACTACGAACCGGCAACGTGGCGGGAGGCGATCAACGACATCGCCTCCCGTGTGAACCGGATCATCGAGGACCACGGTGCCGACGCTGTCGGGTCCTACCACGGCAATCCCGCGGGCAATTCGATGGCAACGTCGATCTTCTTTCCCGGCTTACTGGACGCGATCGGGACGGGAAATCGATTCTGGGTCGGTTCGGTCGACCAGAACAATGTGCACGTGGTGAGCGAAAAGCTCTATGGATCCCCGCTGATCTCGCTGATTCCTGATGTGGATGAATGTGATTGCTTCCTGCTCATCGGGACCAACCCCGCGGTGAGCAAGATGCACTGGGTCGACGCGGTGGCTGATGGCTGGCAGCGTGTCCTCGCTGCTCAAGCGCGCGGGGCCGATCTGATCGTGGTCGATCCCCGGCGCACCGAGTCGGCCGCGAGCGCGACGACACACGTACCGATCCGGCCCGGCGGTGACTGGGCATTCCTGCTCGGCATCATCAAGGTCGTGTTCGAAAATGGTTGGATCGCAACCGATGTGCGGCCGAAGATCACCGGGGTAGCCGAACTGAGAGCGCTCACAGAGGCGGTCGACCTCGAGCAGCTCGCGGTTCATGCCGGGGTAAACGTGGCACTGATCGCCGATGTCGCCGAGAGGTTCGCCACAGCGCGAACGGCCTTCTGCAGCGCGCGGACGGGCGTGTCGCAGACGCCCACCGGGACCGTCGGGGAATGGTTGTCCATGGTCTTGAACCATCTCACCGGGCGAATCGATGTCCCCGGTGGTCGTCGATTCGAACGGAGCTATGTCGACACCGTCGGGCTGTGGGGCCGGTTCACGCCGCCGGCCACACATCGAAGCCGCATCCGCGGCCTCGAACCGGTGGCGGGGTTCCATTCGGTGGCCGAACTCGCCGACGAGATCACCACGCCGGGCCCCGGGCAGATCAAGGCGATGTTCTTACTGGCGGGAAATCCCGTCGTATCCGGACCGGATGGGGCCGCGCTCGATCGTGCCTTTGCCGCGCTCGATCTGTTGGTGGCCATCGATCTCGTCCAGCGGGAGAGTCAGCGCCATGCTGACTGGATCCTGCCCGGCACCCATTGGCTGGAACGCGACGAGCTTCATGCGCTCATCCACTCGCTGTACGACGAACCCTATGTCCAGTACGGCCGCCGAGCTGTGGCACCTCCGCCGGGCAGCCGGCAGGAATGGGAGATCTTCGTTGATCTCGCAATAGCGATGAAGCGGCCGATGTTCGGCACACGCGGCGTCAACACGTTCATCCGGGCGACTCGATGGCTGGCCAAGATCACCGGGAAGCGGGCTCTGGCCTTCCGGCCGGAATGGATCGAGCGCGCCCTCGTCAGACTCGGCCGGCGCCTGAAGTGGAAGGACATCCTCAACCACCCACACGGCTGGATCTACGCCGAAAAAGAGTACGGACAGCTCGAATCCGTACTGCGCACGCCGAGCCAGGTCGTCAATCTGGCTGATCCCGAGTTGATGGACGAGGTGCGCAGGCTGGCCCAACTTCCTGCGCCCTGTCCGCCACCGGGGTTTCCGCTGTTGATGATCGGCCGGCGTCGACTGGAGTCGATGAACTCGTTCCTGAACGAAAATCCGGGTCTGCACCGGCGGACGCGAACGAACGTCGTCGAGATTCATCCCTCGGACGCCCAGCGCAACGGGATCAGCGACGGTGACACGGTCCGCGTGTGGAGTGCAGTCAACAGCATCGTGGCCCCGGCGAGAGTTTCGGACGCGATGCGTCCGGGCGTCATCGCTACCGAGCATGGTTGGGGTTCAACGGTATACGCACCAGATGGCAGTGTCATGCCTGAAGTGCACGGCGCGAACCGGAATCTGTTGGTGTCGAGCGTCCAACTCGATCCGTTCAGCCAGATTCCGGCGCTGAACGAAACCTATGTGGCGGTCGAGCGGGTGCCGTCCTAGAGCGCGTCGACGGTGTCAGTGCTGCTGGCTTTCGGGCATGCGTACGATCAGGCCGTCCATGGCGTCGCTCACCTCGATCTGGCACGACAACCGTGAGTTGGCCTCGACGCCATCGGCGAAGTCGAGGATGGTTTCTTCCATGGTGGTGCGCTCGCCCGTCCGACTCAGCCACGCCTCGTCCACGAAGACATGGCACGTGGCGCAGGAGCACGAACCGCCGCAGTCCGCATCGATGCCGGGGATGTCATTTCTGACTGCCCCTTCCATCACCGAGAAACCGGGTTTCACGTCGACGGCATGCTCGGTACCGTCGTACTCGATGTAAGTGATCTTGGCCATGTGCTCCCTTTCACCGCCTTCGGAGTGCGTTAGGCGGCAACCTCTTTCATCGACACCGTCATGTCCACAAGTCGTTCTCGGGCAATCGGCTTCTGCGAGGCGATCAACTGTTTTCCGGCCATGAATTCCGGTGCGGCGTTGACCGCTTCCACGGCACGGATCACCTCGCCCTTCACGTGAAAGACGGCGAAGCTGCCGGCAGCGGGATCTCCGCGCAGCAGGACCGAGTCGGCATCCACCGCGAGCCCACCGATCTGAAGTTTCAGATCGTATTGATCAGACCAGTTCCAGGTGACTTCAGGCCGTAACGTTGGCTTGCCGACGATGGCCGCGGCGGCCTGTTTGGCCTGTTCCAAGGCGTTGGCAACGCTTTCCAAGCGGATGTCGCGGTCATAGAGCGGCATGGGTCGGCGGGTCAGGTCGCCGATCGCGAAGATGTCGGGATCCGACGTCCGGGCGGTCAGATCCACGATCACGCCGTCAGCACACTCAAGGCCCGCTTCCTGCGCCAGCTCGGCGTTCGGAACGGCGCCGATCCCGACAAGTGCTGCGTCGCAATGGATTGTCCGCCCGTCCTGGAGCACCACCCCGGTGACGCGACCGTTCTCGCCCTCGAACGCGGTGACGGCGACGCCCAGTTCGAACGTCACGCCGCGGGCGCGATGGTAATCCTGAACGAAGGTCGACAACTGCTCACAGGCGACCCGTGCCAGCACGCGCGGCATGACCTCGATGACCACCGCCTCGGCGTGCAGGGCTCGGGCGGACGCAGCCGCTTCGAGTCCGATATAGCCGCCCCCGATCACCGCCAGGCGTTTGCCTTTGCCCAACGACGCCTTGAGCATCTCGGCGTCTGCCGAATTACGTAGGAACAGAACCCCATCGAGGTCGGCGCCAGGTACCGGCAACGGCCTCGCGCGGGCACCCGTGGCCAGGATCAGCGTGTCGTAGTGGACCGCTCCGCCGGTGTCGGTGTGCACCGTCTTGGCGAGGCGGTCGAGCTTGACCGCCTTCTGGTTCAGCCGCAGATCGATATCGCGTTCGGCATAGAAACTGGCCGGCCGCAGCGCCAGCGAGTCGGCATCGGCCTCTCCTTTCAACCACGCCTTGGACAGCGGCGGCCGCTGATAGGGGACGACCACCTCCTCTCCGAGGAGGGTGATGGGCCCGGCGAATCCGTGTTGTCGCAGGGTTGCCGAGGCCGAGCCGCCGGCGTGGCCGCCGCCGATGATCACGATATGCGGGCCAGGCTCGCTCACGACACCTTCTCGGTCATATTGCTAGCTGGTCGGCTGGATGCCGAGATATCGATCCAGCGTCTTGTGGAAATGGCCGATACGAGCCTCGCTGCGTGCGAGGACCACTTTCTTGAGCGCCCGGTTGCGCAGACCGCGCTGCTGGCGCGGGATCTGCTCCCGGTCCTGGTCGAGCACGAGACCGAGGCTCTGGTCTTCCGGGATCCAGCTGTGCGGCGTGGCAAGCTTCTCGCGATCCTTCGGGGGAACCCACTGGTAGTTGACCACGTCGAAGATGCATCTGTTCGGATCGCCGGAGGGGTCGGGGCGGAACCGGAACAGCAGCGTTTCACGTGCGCGGACGACCATGGTTGTGTTCGGGAACAGCAACCAGGAATGAGCATCACTCATCTGGTTGTCGGTCATGCCGGAGACGTCTTGTCCCTCGGCCTCCGCCGCAGCGCGGTTCGCCTGCTGGAAGAGGGTGCGGACCGAGACACCCGGGGGGAACACAATCTTGCCGGCCGCGTCGAGGTAGGGGGTGACGAGTTCTTCCATAGGGTTGCTTGCGCCGGGCCCCTGGATGGCCTCGGCCATCGAGCCGAAACCTTTGACGATTCGTTCCGGTCCGACATCGCCGAGGCGCGGGCTCGGAACCGCGTAGGCCACGGTGAACACGTCATGGTCGCCGAAGAATCCGTAGTGCATCTGTTGGTCATCGCTGGTGGTCAGCACCTGGGGGTGGATGGCGTGTACGTGATACTGCTCGATGAACGCTTCGATGCCAATTTTCCAGTTCGCTGCCAGAGACTGGCTCACGTTGAGGCCCAACGGAATCAGCTCTTCCGTTCGGTAGGGCTCCAGCAGCGCCTTGACGTCGTCCCCGAGATAGTCGTCGAGCGAGCGCGCGTGGGGGTCCGGATTGATGAAGACGAATCCGCCGAAGAGACTGGTCTGGACGGGGACCAGCCCAAGGTTCGCCTTGTCGCAGGAGCCGAAGGTTTCTTCGTCGGAGATCTTGCGGAGACGGCCATCGAGTTCGAATTGCCAAAGGTGGAATGGGCAGGTGAGGCGCGCGGAATGGCCGTGCCCTTCGCACAAGGCGTTGCCGCGATGTCGGCACGCATTGATGAAACCTCGAACCACGCCGTCATTCCCGCGGACGATCAAATAGGACTGATCGAGCAGCGTGTATTCGAACCAGTAGCCCGGCTCCGGTACTTCGGACTCGTGGCAGGCGATCTGCCAGGTGTGCGGCCACAGCCGCTCGCGCTCAAGTTCGGCGAATTCTTGTGACCGGTAGCGTTCGGGGTCGAGCTCCATCGGCCATTGGGTGGTGTCGAGGTCGGCGACCATCGGACCGGCCTCAAGGCGCTGAGCCGGGGACAGGTGTGCCTCCGGTGCGTAGACAGATGCGGACATTTCGTAGCTCCAAATTTGTTGTCATTGCGGCGGGCTGGCCGGATGTGGTGGTTCGGTACCGTCCGAATGGTTCGATCTCCAAGGCGGTTGGGGATCCGGTGCGTTGCAGCGGATCCCGCAGGAAGCAGAGTGAAACGGAATAGCCGCCCCGAGGACGTCGCGCGTGAAGTAGATCAATCTATCTGTTGTGAGTCCGACCGTAGAACCGCCGCCGGAACACTGTCAATAGCTGGGCGTTTGCGAATTTACCAAATCTGACACGTATACGTGTCGGATTGAGCTAATCTCGCGGCAGGCGACCTCAAGCAGGACCGCTTCCAAGCGCTGGTGCCCGTCGGCGGGCCTCGAAACCTGTTGTACCGGAGGGGTTGGAGAGCAGGCCGACAGCCTTGGCCACCCATTGTCGACGCACGGTTTGTGCTCGGAGTGGACCCCGTATCCGTCGTTGGCGAATCTGAAAATGAAGGAGTGCAACATGTCTGGACCGAGCGTCGGGGTCTTCTTGCCCACCATGAGTCCTACGGCGGACATACCGCCGGATGTTGTGGCGGCTGCTCGACACGCCGAGGCCTTGGGTTTTGAGTCGGTGTGGGTGATCGATCAACTGGTGGCCGGCAGTCAGATGGCCTTTCATGAGAGCGTCACGGTGCTGGCTGCGGTCGCTTCGGCCACCGAACGTGTCAGGCTGGGCTTCGGCATCATGGTGCTGCCGCTGCGGCCGGTGGCCTGGGTGGCCAAGCAGATCGCCACGTTGCAGCATCTCTCCGGTGACCGGGTGATCTTTGGTGTCGGTATCGGCGAGGACCGCCACCCGGGATCCTGGGGAGCCGTGGGCGTTCCTCGACGGCGGCGCGGCCGATTGACCGACGAGGCGCTGCGGGTGCTCCCGGATCTGATCGCCGGCCGTCCGGCGCCGGGGGAGGACGGTGTCGAGTACCGGTTGCTTCCAGGTGCGACTGTTCCGCCGATGCTGGTGGGCGGCATCTCGGAAGCGGCCCTGAACAGGGCCGTCGATGTCGGCGGATGGTACGGCCTACCGTTACCGCCGGCCCAGATCGGGCGGATCCGCCAGGGCCTGGCTGAACTGGCCGCGGCCAAGGGCCGTCCGACGCCCGCCGTCACGGGGTTCGTGACGGCGTCCATCGCCGGCGATCCGACGATGCCCGATCGTCAGGCCGCGGTGAAAGCTATGGCGGACCCGGCCGGGATGTGGGGATTTCCGTACGAGGTTGCCGACGCCATGATCTCCGGCGGAACTCCGGCCGAGATCGCCGAGGAGCTGGCCGCCCTGGGCGAAGCCGGCGTCGAGCGGGTGACGGTGACACTGGTGGGTGACTGGTCCCGGCAGGTCGAGTTGCTCGCCGAAGCCGTCGGCATGCTCCCCTGATAGTGACTCGCAGCCGGCCTGCCGGCCAGATCCGCTGTGATGTGCTGCGGCACAGTGGAGAAGCGTGGGCCAAGCCACTCAAAATGCTTGACCTGGGCGGCTGTGGAGAGAAAACTGATACCTGCCGGTATCAGATAGATCGATCAGCCAACGATGGGAACGGCGCGATATGCGAGCCAGTTTTGATGTGCGGAATGCCGATGCGAGCACCCTGTCCAGTCCGGAACTGCGACCGATTACGATCGTCTCCGCGGACTCGCACGTGTCGTTGCCGCCGAAGATGTACAAGGAGTATCTGGATTCCGAGTACCACGGCTCGTGGGGTGTTTTCCTCGACGACATCGAGTTGATCAACAAGGTCGTCGATCTGCAGGGGTATCCGTTCCCGCCGGAGGCACTGGAGGTTTACGACAAGCGTGGTGTGGTCGAGAACGCCGGTGAGGTCGGCTTTTTTGATCCGGTGTGGCGGCTGCGTCAGGTGGAGGCCGAGGGGATTGCCGCGGAGTTCTTACATCCGCTCGGACCGATCGGTCCCGCGCCGTTCATCGATGTGACGAACTCGCGGTGTTCACCCGAGTTGCGGATGGCGGGGGCACGTGCGCACAACCGGTTTCTGGCCGAGTTCTGTTCGGAGGCTCCCGGCCGCCTGCTGGGGGTGCCGTTCATCTATCCGTGGCCGGATTGGGATGCTGCGGTCGCCGATATGGTGTGGGCCCGGGAACAGGGTTTCTTCGCTATTTTCCCTCCCTACACCGCGGGTGCGCCCGGGGATCTGCCGGCCCTGTACGACTCCTGGTGGGACCCGATGTGGGCGGCATGTCAGGACCTGGGTCTGGCAGTGCACATCCACGCCGGCTTCGGCAATCCCCAGGGTGCGGTTGCCGAGTTGGCGCGGCAAGCCTTCGGCAACCCCGACGGGGCCGGAGGCGGCAACATCCTCTCGATGATCGACATGAGCATGCTGCCCAAGTTCGATCCCGACGCCGAAGGCGAGGCGCCGCCCTCGTTCCTATCCGCGTTCTTCGAATCGTTCACCGAACGTCGGCCGTTGTGGCAGTTGATGTGGGGTGGCGTGTTCGACCGGTTTCCGAAGCTGAAGGTGGTGTTCACCGAGATCCACGCCGATTGGCTGCCGGCGACACTCGCGTATCTGGATCGGGCCTATATGGCTGTGCCAAGTGAGATGAAGCTGACGCCCACGGAGTACTGGCAGCGTCATTGTGCGGTCGGGACATCGCTGATGCGTTACGGCGATGTGGCGGTGCGCCACGAGATCGGTCTGAACAAGATGATGTTCGGGAGCGATTACCCGCATACCGAAGGGACGTGGCCGAACACGCACGATTGGATCCGAACGACACTGGGCTCGGTTCCCGAGGTCGAGGCACGTGCGATCTTGGGGGAGAACGCGATCGAGTTCTACGGGTTGGATCGCGCCTTGTTGGAGAAGACGGCCAAGCGGGTCGGCCCGTTGCCGGGTGAACTGTTCAGCGGCGAGCCGGTCGATCCGAAGTTGATCCGGCACTTCGAATTCCGGGCGGGCATCAACAAACCCATCAACTTCGATGTCGATCAGATGAACGAGGCGTTTGCCAGCGATCGTGCGGGTGCCATCACCGCTCTCGCGGCCACCACGAACCCCAGATGACCGTGTCGATACCCCTGACAACACTTTGGTTTTGAAGGTCGACCTGGAGAGAGGGCAATATGTCGGAAACTGCTGAACATACCGAGATCGGCGTCGAAGCTGTGGACCCGGAGGAGGTCGCCCGACTGCAGGCTGCGCTCTTCCGGCACGGTTTGATGGAGCTGGAGCAGGACCTCGACGGGACGATGGAAACCGTCGCCCCGGAGCCGCACTACGAACTCATGAACGTGGGGTGGCGGCTGGAGGGTAGGGATGCAGTACGCGAGATGTATCGACGCATGTACGCCGGCCCTCAGCCCCTGTCTGCCGAGCAAAGGATCGTCGGCGCGGCGCCGAACTCGATGACCATCGAGGTGGCAGTCCGTTTCGACTGTTTCGAGCCCGATGTTGTCAGCCACGATCTGACGATCCTCACCTTCGAAGATGGCTTGGTCGCTTCCGAACGGTTCTATACAGACCCCAATTTCACCGAAGCAATGCGACAAGCGCTCGGTGACGATTTCGGAGATGTTCCAGGCGTGTCGCGTATCTAGCGTCGTCGGGCCGCTGCCGTGGCGCACAGAGTGTGGGTTGTGTCACGGCAGATGCTTGACACGGGCTACATCACAGAGAGAAACTGACATGGAGATATGTCAGATATCGACAGCCTGAGAGGAACACTGATGCGAGTCAGTTTTGACGTCCGGAAAGCGGACGCGTCCACTTTGTCCAGCCCGGAGTTGAAGCCGTTCACGATGGTCTCGGCGGATTCGCACGTGTCGTTGCCGCCGAAGATGTACAAGGACTATGTCGACTCGAAGTACCACGATGCGTTCGACGGCTACCTCGAGGATGTGGGAGTCATCAACCAGGTCGTCGGGCTCACCGGCTACCCGGCGCCCGAGGAATCGCTCGAGGTGTACGACAAGCGCGGGGTGGTGTCGCGGGCGGGTGAGGTCGGATACTTCGATCCGGTGTGGCGGCTGCGCCACGTGGAGGCCGAGGGCATCGCCGCCGAATTCCTACATCCGTTCGGGCCCATCGGTTTCGTGCCGTTTCTCGATCCGCAGAACTCGCGGCGATCGAACGAGTTGCGCAAGGCGGGCGCACAAGCGCACAACCGGTTTTTGCAGGATTTCTGTTCCGAAGCTCCCGGTCGCTTGCTGGGGGTGCCGCTGATCTATCCGTGGCCGGACTGGGAGTCGACGGTGGCCGAGATCGAGCGTGCCCGGGAGTCGGGTTTCCACGCCATCTTCCCGCCGATGACGCCGGGGTCGGCGCCCGACGACCTGCCGCCCTTGTATGACGCTTGGTGGGACCCGATGTGGGCGGCGTGCCAGGACCTGGGCATGGTCGTGCACATCCACGCCGGTTTCGGCAATGCGCAGGGCTTCGTGGTCGGCTGGATACGCAGCATGTTCAGCCGCACCAGTGGTGAGGCCGCGAGCGGGGAAGGATTGGCGGCACTCGACGAAAGCATGCTGCCCAAGTTCGATCCGGACGCCGCACCCGATGGTGCCGGGACGAACTCCTTCTTGAGCGAGCTCTTCGAGACGTTCGGTGAACGACGGCCGTTGTGGCAGTTGATGTGGGGCGGGGTGTTCGACCGGTTCCCGAAGTTGAAGGTCGCCTTCAGCGAGATCCACGCCGATTGGGTGCCGGTGACGCTGGACTTCCTGGAACGCGCGCATGCGGCGAACCCAGGGCAGATGAAGCTGAAGCCGAGTGAGTACTGGGCACGGCACTGCGCCTGCGGAACCTCGCTGATGCGGTACGGCGATGTGGCCGTGCGCCATGAGGTGGGAATTGACAAGTTGATGTTCGGTAGCGATTTCCCGCATTTCGAGGGAACGTGGCCGAACACGCACGACTGGATCCGCGCGACACTGGGGTCGGTGCCCGAGGTTGAGGCGCGAGCCATTCTGGGGGAGAACGCGATCGAGTTCTACGGTCTGGATCGAGCATTGCTGGAGAAGACGGCCAAACGGGTCGGCCCGTTGCCGGGTGAACTGTTCACTGGGCAGCCGGTGGATCCGAAGTTGATCCGGCACTTCGAGTTCCGGGCCGGGATCAACAAACCAGTCAACTTCAACGTCGACCAGATGAGCCAGGCATTCGAGGAAGACCGGACCGGGGCGTCCCAGGCGCTGACCGCTGCTGGAAGCGGTGCCTGAGCGTCGGCACTGATCAAAACAGGCTGAACACGAACAGATTTCAAGCTGCCGGTGTTCCCCGGGGGCAATCCCCCGGGGAACACCGGTGCAGGTGTTACGTACGCGTTGCGTGACAGCGCGAAGTCAATTAGCCTGCCTAACATGACAATTCACAAATTCTCCGCGACTGCCGCTGACGGTTCCACGCAATCACTCGATGCCTACGCCGGCCGCGTGGCACTCATCGTCAATGTCGCCAGCAAGTGTGGATTCACCCCACAGTACGAGGGTCTCGAGGCGTTGTACAAGGAGAACCGCGACCGTGGACTGGAGATCCTCGGCTTCCCGTGCAATCAGTTCGGTGAGCAAGAACCCGGCTCGGATGCCGAAATTCAGGATTTCTGTTCGACGAATTACGGCGTAACCTTCCCGGTTTTCGGCAAGGTGGAGGTCAACGGTCCCGATGCCGACCCGTTGTACGCCTATCTGCGCGCGCAAGCCCCAGGTGACTTCGGCCCCTCGAATGGTCCGCTTTACGACCACATCAAGGCCACCCGGCCCGAGGCGCTCGACACCGACGAGGTGAAGTGGAACTTCACGAAGTTCCTGGTCGGCCGCGATGGCGAGGTGCTCCGCCGTTTCGAGCCGACGGTGACACCGGAGGAGATCAGTTCGGAGATCGCCGACCTTCTTGACTGATCGGGCTCGGAGGATCTCGCTCGGTGCGGCAGCGCCCGGCCTTCCCGGGCTATGCGATGCGACCCTCGGTCACCCGGTCTGTGGCGCGGCGGCATATGCTTGCCCGAGCAAGGTACACGGTGGTGAGGAGTACAGTTGTCGGCTTCGCGCACGAGCCGCGTTTACGGTGGGGCTACGACCGAGGAACGGGTCGCCGAGCGGCGAAGCCGGCTGGTGGCCGCCGGCATGAACTTATTCGGCTCAAAAGATTCCGGATCCGTGAGGATCAAGGATGTGATCGCCGAGGCGGGGTTGACCGAGCGGTACTTCTACGAGAGTTTTCCGGATCTCGAAGCGCTGTTCAGTGCTGTGTTCGAGCTGGCAATGGACATGATCGAACGTGATGTGAACTCGGCTATTGTTGGTGCTCCCGAGGATGCCATCTCGCGGGTATCGATCGCGTTGCGAGCCGCGCTGGACTCGCTATCCGATGACCAGCGGATGATCCGCATCATCTTTGTCGAGGCGCTCGGAAAAGGCGGCAGAGTCGGCCTGCAGCGTAATGAGGTTTTTGCCCGTGCCGCGCAGAACTTCCTCTTCTGGTCGGGATCTGACCTGAGCGACCCCGAACGCGTTCCGGTAGCTGCTCGCATGAGAGCGCTGGCGGTTTCGGGTGCGGCTTCGGAACTGCTGGTTTCATGGGCGGAGGGACTTATCGACATCAGTCCCGCTGAATTGTCGGACTTCCTGGTCGGACTGTACTGGCGCATCAACCTCCCCTGATATCCGGGTGCCGTAGGACGGGCGCAAGGGGCTGATGCCTTCGCGTGACGTCGAGTGCCTGGACCTCCGGCACCGGACTGGCCACCTCGGCTCGCCGCGGCCGACCAGTTCGGCACAGTCGATGTCCAATTCCGACTCATCCGGAAATCCACCGCATCGTCATCGCTCGCATATGCCGTCAGATCGCCACTCGTTGTCCTGTCGTTGCGGCCCTCACCGAGCACCGCGTCGTCAGCACCGACGAGGATAGTCCCGAAGGGACAATTCCCTTCGGCGACGACCGACAACACATCGTCGGACTCCGCCAACGCCGTGGCTCGCGAATCACCACCTATGGCCCGGACTCATCCCGGCACCGCCGATCTCGCGATGATCGGCGCTCCCAATATGTGGCGGGGTGACGCGGCCGTATTCCACGCTCACGCCCAGCTCAGATCGTCAGCGTGCCATCGTCATTGATGGTCCACTCCGGGTTGAGCGCAACCTCCCAGACGTGACCGTCGGGATCGGCGAAGTATCCCGAGTAGCCACCCCAGAAGACTCTCTCCGCCGGTTTCAGGATGGTCGCTCCGGCCGCTTCGGCCTGGGCCAGTACGGCGTCGACATCGACTTCGGTGCGCTGATTGATGGCAATGGTGATACCGCTGAACCGCCCGTCGACCCGATGATGGGCGTCCTCGGCGAGATCGTCGCGGCCGAACAGGGCCAAGGCGATACCGGGCAGTTGGTAGAAGACCACTCCCTCGGGTGCGTCCTTGGGTTTCCACCCCAGCCCTTGCTCGTAGAACGCGCGGGCCCGCCCGAGGTCATCGACGCCGAGGGTGATCAGGCTGATGCGTTGTTCCATGGGCCTGACGCTACGCACCGCCTCCGACACCGGGGTGATAGGTGCCGATCGACCACTGTCGGCCCTCCGGGTCGAGCAACTCGGTTCGGAAGTTCCCCCACGCCGTCGTCTCCGGCGCGATCAGGACCGTCGTCCCCGCATCGATGGCACGCTCGTGGATGGCCGTGACCTCGTTCTCGTCGACCACGACATACAAGCCGGAACCGACACAGTCACCCTTCGGAGCCGGCACGTCGTAGCCCCGGTCGTCGTGTTGCACGCACACCACTGCGTCGCCCCGGCGCAGTTCGACGTGAAAGAGCCGCTCGCCGTCGCCGAAGCCGCGCACCATGTCGAACCCGAGGATCTCGCGCAGCCAGCCGACCGCGGCCGCAGGGTCGCGGTAACAGATGAATGCGCTCAGCTGCGCAGAAGCCATGGCTCAGGTCTACCCGGCGCCACCGACACAATAGGGTGCCGAATTGGCCATCCGGAAGCGCTATTTGACCGAGTGCTGCGGCCCCTGCGCCTTCTTGTACAGCGCCTTGAGCATCCGGTCGCGGAACGCGGCGTTGTCGATCAACTTGATCCCGGCGTCGGCGATCTTCGGATAACCGATCAACTTGTGCATGTAGCGCCCGCGGCGGTACTCCTTGCCCCAGGCGGCTTCCATCCGCTGCGCGTAATTGGTGAAGTCGTCGGGTCCACCGTTCTGCAGGGCCGCGACCGCGCATTCACCGGCGGCGAGCCCCGACTCCAACGCCTTGGAGATACCCGCACCGGAGGCCGGTTTGCCGGCACCCAGGGAGTCGCCGGTGAACAGCACACCCGGCTGCCATGGCGGCCAGGCCGTGAAGCCCATCGGCAGTCGCCAGGCCCGCACGCTCTTGTTCTTCTTGAGTTCCTCGATCGGCGGCGCCTCCCACTCGGGCGGCAGCGTGCGCAGGAACTCGCCGAGGAACTGCGTGGCGTTGATCGCCTGCCAGTCCTTATAACTGTTCACATAACCCAGGCCGATGTTGAACACGTTGTTGCCCATCGGGAAAACCCACCCGTAACCGGGCAGCTGATCGCCTTGGAACAGCAGCTTCAGGTAGATGTCGAGGCTGTCGTTGTCGGGCCGGTTCAGTTGCATCTCGGAGCGGATCGCGATGGCCGAGTAGCCGTTGTACTCGGAGTCGAGCTTCAACGCGCGCTTGATGGGGGAGTAGGCGCCGTCGGCGGCGATGACGGCATCACCGAGCACCTTCTCGCCACTTTTGAGCACAACGCCGACAACGCGGCCGTTGGCGTCGAACTCCGGGCCGGCCACCTCGCTGCCCTGGCGCACCTCCGCCCCGGCCGACTCCGCGTGCTTGAGTAGCACGGTGTCGAGGTGTTCACGGGCCACGGTGTGGCCGTGATCGGGCATGCCGGGGCGGCGCGGGAAGGACAGCTCCCAGGCGCTCGGGCTGTACACCGTCACCTTGTTGACCTTGTGATAGGTGGCGACCTCGTCGGCCAGACCCATCTTCTGCAGATAGCTGACAGCGCGGGCGGTCAGCCCGTCTCCACACGGCTTGGACCGGGGGAACTCGGCCTTGTCCAGGACCACCACCTTGGCGCCGGTCTGGGCGGCCTGCCAGGCGGCGGCCGAGCCGGAAGGGCCTCCGCCGGCGATCACAACGTCGTATCGGGCAGTCATTCGCTCGTCTCGGTGAAAGTGGGCATGACATTGCGATGCTACTCGTGTCGTTCGCCGCGCGCTGCGCGAGCAAAGGCGTCGTCGGCCGCTTCCGCCGCGCCGGGCAGGGCTGTCTGAGCAGGTCAGCGACCACCCCCGGTATGGTGGACGGGTGCGTAGACCCTCGCTTCCCCTTCCGGGACAGCCCGGCGTGAAGGTCGATGCGCGCAGTGAGCGGTGGCGCGAGCACCGGAAGAAGGTGCGCGCGGAGATCGTCGAGGCCGCCTTCCGCGCCATCGACCGGCTCGGCCCCAACGTCAGCGTGCGCGAGATCGCCGAAGAGGCGGGCACCGCGAAACCCAAGATCTACCGGCACTTCACCGACAAGTCCGACATGTTCGCCCAGATCGGCGAGCGTATGCGAGACATGTTGTACGCGGCCGTCATCCCGTCGATCAACATCGAGACCGACTCGGCCCGCCAGGTCATCGGCCGGGCCGTCGCCCATTACGTCGAACTCGTCGACCAACATCCGAACGTGGTCCGGTTCCTGCTGCAGGGCCGGTTCGCCGATCATTCCGCCGCGGCGATGTCCACCGTCAACCGGGGCCGTGATATCACCCTGGCCATCGCCGAGATGGTCAGCGGTGAACTCAAGGACATGAACCTCAAGCCGGAGGTGTTCGATCTCGCGGCCTTCGCGCTGTTCGGCACCGCCGCATCGGCGACCGACTGGTGGCTCGGCGGAAATGAGAACGGCACCCGCCGGATGCCCGCCGACGATTTCGTCGCGCACATGACGACGATCATGATGGGCGCGGTGAACGGCACCGCCGAACTGATGGGTGTCGAGATCGACCCCGACCAGCCGATTCACAACGCCGTCCGGCGTCAGGACACCTCCGAGCACGCTGTCGGCTGAGCCGGCGCCGCGACACGCCAGACACAAGTTGTTGTGTTGGCGCGCGTTGTCGTCCCCCAGTTGTAGTGTCGTGGCAGCAGTCACCACATAGCGAATTGGGGTCCAAGGTGTCCGATGGAATGAAGCTGATCGACCGCGTCTCGGCCATCAACTGGAACCGTCTGCAAGACGACAAAGATGCCGAGGTGTGGGAGCGGCTGACCGGCAACTTCTGGCTGCCCGAGAAGGTGCCGGTGTCCAACGACATCCCGTCCTGGGGCACCCTCAACGACCACGAGAAGCAGCTCACCATGCGGGTCTTCACCGGCCTGACGCTGCTGGACACCATCCAGGGCACCGTCGGCGCGGTCAGCCTGATCCCCGACGCGCTGACCCCGCACGAGGAGGCCGTCTACACCAACATCGCGTTCATGGAGTCGGTGCACGCCAAGAGCTACAGCAACATCTTCTCCACGCTGTGCTCGACGGCCGAGATCGACGAGGCCTTCCGCTGGTCGGAGGAGAACCCGAACCTGCAGCGCAAGGCGCAGATCGTGATGGACTTCTACAAGGGTGACGACCCGCTCAAGCGCAAGGTCGCCTCGACCCTGTTGGAGAGCTTCCTGTTCTACTCCGGCTTCTACCTGCCGATGTACTGGTCCAGCCGCGCCAAGCTGACCAACACCGCCGACATGATCCGGCTGATCATCCGCGACGAAGCCGTGCACGGCTACTACATCGGCTACAAGTTCCAGAAGGGGCTGGCGCTGGTCGACGAGGCCAAGCGCACCGAGCTCAAGGATTACACCTACGAGTTGCTCTTCGAGCTCTACGACAACGAGGTGGAGTACACCCAGGACCTCTACGACGGGGTCGGCCTCACCGAGGACGTCAAGAAGTTCCTGCGCTACAACGCCAACAAGGCCCTGATGAACCTGGGCTACGAGGCGTTGTTCCCCAAGGACGAGACCGATGTGAACCCGGCCATCCTGTCGGCTCTGAGCCCGAACGCCGACGAGAACCACGACTTCTTCTCCGGGTCGGGTTCCTCTTACGTGATCGGCAAGGCCGTGGTGACCGAGGATGAGGACTGGGATTTCTGACTTAATTGTCGTAGCAAACACTCCTGCGGTTGTGGCAGTAACCGCGATTGGGCGGGTGAACTCGGCGCCTGCGTGCTAGAAACGCAAGCGGAATCAGCACGCCGCTAACGGCACCGAGGACTGGAGATCCGCCATGACCGAGCCCGTCAGCGGTGCGCAACCGGGCGAGTCACCCGCGGAGCCGAAACCGTCGGGTTGGCGCAACCTCGTCCACGCGCTGCATCCGAAGACCGTCTGGCACATGGCGGACGGGCAACCGGTGGTGCTCAAACAGTTCGTCCAGTTCTGCCTGATCCTGGTATACCCGGGCTGGGTACTGGGCATCTTGGGCTGCTTGGTGGTCTACGGACTGTTCTATGTGACCGTCTACCCGGTGCTGTGGTTGCTGTTCTGGCCGATGCGGGCCTGGATGAAAAAGAACCGCCCAGAGGAGTGCGCGGAGAGTCGGCGGAAGAAATAGCGGCGGACGTTTGCTCGTTCTTCCGAGTGGGCATTCTCACGAAGTTCACGGCTTTCGTTGAGGGTCCTCATCGGTTCACAGCGGAGTGTGAACGGTGACGGTTTCATACCGGCTCGAGGAGGACACCATGGCTGCGACCGCGATCAGCGATTCCAACGTTGTCGAGCTAACCCCGCGGCGCGCCCAGCGCAACCTGCGGGCACTGCGCGAGGCGCAGCGTCGCCACCCGTCCTACCTGGGCAAGGCGGCACGCGAGGCGGCCGCGCCGGCACCGTGCCGGGTGCTGCAGTTCACCCGTTGACGTCAGCCGGGATCGAGGCGCTGAGAGTGGTGCCGACACCCTGGGCGCTCGTCATCCCGAACTGACCCGACAGCGCCTCCACCCGGTCGCGCAACCCGACCAACCCCGAACCGGCCCCGGCGGCCGCACCGCCCACACCGTCGTCGGTCACCGACAGCGACAGCACACCATCTTCGACCGCGACGCGGACCGTGACCATCTCCGCGTCGGCGTACTTGGCGGCATTCGTCAGCGCCTCGGCGACAACGTAATACGCCGCGACCTCGACCGACTCCGGCAACCGCGCGTCGACCTGGACGTCGAGTTCCACCGGGACGGGTGACCGGCGGGCCAGGGCCCGCAGCGCCGGACGTAGCCCGCCCCGCGACAGCACCGCCGGATGCATTCCGCGGGACAGTTCCTGCAGATCGGTGTGTAGCTCGGCCAATCCGTCGACCACCCGGGACAGTTCACCGCGGACCTGTTCGTCGGCGGTCGTCTCGATGGCCCGTAGTTCCAGGCTCAGCGAGACGATCCGCTGCTGCGCACCGTCGTGCAGATCCCGCTCGAACCCGCGACGGGCCTCATCGGCTGCGGCCACCAACCGGGCCCGCGACGCCGTCAGCGCGGCACGGGTCTCGGCATTGGCGATCGCCGTGGACACCAGGTCCGCGAAATCGCCGATGTGATCCTCGCACTGCGCCGAGATCGACTCGGGTGCCCGCGATCCCACGATCAGCGCACCGCGGACGGCACCGTCGACGATCAGTGGGGCGCCCGCACCGGAGCGCACCCGCAACTGCTGCAGACGGTCGGCGATCGGCCCGGTGGCATCCGAGTAGTCGTCGATGCGCGCCGGCGCACCGGCCGCCCGGATGCGGCCGCTGATATTGTCGCCGGTCAGCGGAAAACGCTCACCCACAGCCATTCCCGGGGAATCCGGCAGATCGTGGGCGGCCACCACCAGACAGGTGTCATCGTCCTCGAAGCGCACCAGTGTGACGTGATCCACGTCGAGGCTGAGCGCCAGTTCGCGCACCGCCACCGCGTACACCTCCGACACCTCTGCCGACCGGGCGACCAGGGTGGCGACCCGCCGCAGCGCAGCCTGTTGGCCTGCGAGCTCATCGGCGTGCCGGCGGCGCTGCTCGGCCTCGGCTGCGCGTAACCGGGCTTGGCCGACCAGCACATTGGTCAGCAGCGCCAGCGTCAGGAACACCGCCAGTGCTGGAGCCAACGAATCCCGGCCCTCCAGATGCAGATACGCGTAGACGCCGGCACTGGCCAGCGAGGTCGCGATGGCCAGCGGAAAGTCCCAGCCGGCCGAGACGACCAGCACACCCAACAACAGCAGCGCACCGAACGCGTTCTCCGGAGCCACCAGTCGCAGCAGCGCCACCAGACCGATCTCCAGAGCCAGGAAGCCGATCGCGACCACGATGCCCACCCCGAGCGGACGCGCGTTCGGGCGCACGAGCTGTTCCAGCAGTCGGTTCGGCAGCGATTGCCAGTTCACCGGTCGATGGTAAGGGTGAGTGCGGCAAGACAGGCCACGTCAAACCCGAAGTTTCCCGTTAACGGGAATGTCATTCGTGGTCCGGCCTGACAGTCTGGAAGACATGAGTGCCGCACGCTGCCTGATCGTGGACGACAGCGCCGCGTTCCGTGCTGCCGCCCGCAGCATGCTGGAACGCGGCGGCTTCGAGGTCGTCGGGACCGCCGGCGACGCCGCCGAGGCGGTGCGCCTGACCGCGCAGCTGCATCCCGATGTGGCGCTGGTCGACGTCGACCTGGGCGCCGACAGCGGGTTCGATGTCGCCAAGCAGTTGGCGGGCGTGGCCGTGATCCTCACCTCGACCCACGATGAACAGGATTTCGCCGATATGATCGTGGCCAGCCCGGCGCTGGGGTTCCTACCAAAGCTGACGTTGTCGCCGGATGGGATCCGGGAACTGCTGGCCCGTTAGCGCGATTCCAGGTACATGATGACCGCCCGCACCCGGCGGTGATCATCACCGGTCTCCGGCAGGTCCAGTTTGGTGAGGATGCTGCGGACGTGTTTCTCCACGGTGCCCTCGGTGACCCACAACCGTCGGCCGATCCCGGCATTGGACAGGCCTTCGGCCATCAGCGTGAGCACCTCGCGTTCCCGGGTGCTCAACGCCGCGAGCGGGTCGTCACGACGGCGGGCCGAGACCAGCTCGGCCACCAGTGCCGGGTCGACCACCGACGCACCGTTGGCGATGCGTCGCAGCGTGTCCACAAAATCGGTGACATCGGTGACCCGGCTCTTGAGCAGATATCCGATGCTGCGTCCACCGGCCAGCAGTTCCATGGCGTGGTCGACGTCGACATGCGCGGACAACACCAGGATGGCGGTATCGGGTGAGCGCTCCCGGATGGCCCGGGCGGCCTCCAGGCCCTCGGCGTTGTGATCGGGCGGCATCCGGATATCGACCAGGACCATCTGCGGCTGCGCATCGTCGACGAGGCGCATGAGCTCGCTGGCATCCCCGGCCTGCCCGGCGACGTCGAAGCCCTCCCGCTGCAACAGGCTGGCCAGCCCCTCGCGCAGCAGTACATCGTCGTCGGCGATGACCACCCGCAACTCGCTCATGCTGTCCTTCCGCCGCCGAGCGTTTCGGCGCGGCGACATTGTCGCACCCGGCGCGGGCCTGTGCCGTGAACCGGCCAGATATGGGGGCTAGCCGGTAGTGCCGTATCAGGAAATCCGCCCTCTGGGTTGGCCGCCAGCATCGACGATTTCGGCTACCGAGAAGTCAAGGCTGAGAAGTATTCGGCCGTTCGAGGAGGACATGACATGACCACTGCACCGCCGCGCAGCATCCACAGCATCTCGCTGCTGGACAGCGATGACGTCGAACTCAGCGAGTTCGGATCCATCCACCGTGTCACCGCCGATAACTTCGGCATCCTGCGCGGCCTGTCGATCAAACGGCTGGTGCTCAATCCGGGGGCGATGCGCACTCCGCACTGGCATGCCAATGCCAACGAGCTGACCTACTGTGTGCGCGGCGCCGCGCTGGTGTCGGTGCTCGACAACGGCAGCAGTTTCTCCAGCTTTGTCGTGACTGCCGGGCAGATGTTCCATATCGATTCCGGTGCACTGCATCACATCGAGAACATCGGCACCGAGCCGGCCGAGTTCATCATCGCCTTCCGCAATGAGCGGCCGGAGGACTTCGGGTTCGGTGCCACCCTGGGCGCTTTCAGTGATGCCGTGCTGGGCAACACCTACGATCTGCCGTCCGCGGACCTCGCGACGATCCGGCGTGACACCCGCGACCGCAAGTTGGCCGCTGTCAGCGGGGATCCGGAGATCCCGGCCTCGGCGTACTTCGGCGACCCGCACAAGTTCGACATCGAGGGGCAGCCGCCGGGCCTGACGTATGCGTACGGCAACGCCCGTTTCGCCCGCGATCAGTTCTGGCCGGCGCTCAAGGACATGTCGATGTACTCGCTGCGGGTCGCCGAAGACGGCATGCGCGAACCGCACTGGCACCCGGTGACCGCCGAGATGGGCTACGTGCAGCACGGTTCGGCACGGATGACGATCATGAAGCCCGATGGGGCACTGGATACCTGGTGCCTGAACGAGGGCGACCTGTACTTCATCCCGCGGGCCTATCCGCATCACATCGAGAACACCGGCACCGACGACTGGCACTTCCTGATCTTCTTCGACCAGCCGGTCCCTGCCGATATCGGCTACCGCGCCTCGGCGAGTGCGTGCTCGCGCCGGGTGCTCGCCGCCGCGTTCGACACCCATGTCGATGCGTTGCCGGTGTTTCCGCTGACCACCGCGGATCCGCTGATCGTGCCGCGCCGCAACCCCGTCGACGCGTGACGCCGACCGTCGGCCGACCCGTCGACCGGGTCGAGGGTCGAGACAAGGTCACCGGCGCAGCGCATTACACCGCGGACATCGCTGTGCCCGGATTGGTCCATGCGGTGCTGGTGCAATCCGAGATCGCGCACGGCACCGTCACCTCCGAGTCCGTAGCCGGAGCCGCCGCCCGGGCCAAGGCGGCACCAGGTGTGCTGCACGTGCTGACACCGCTGAACTGCCCCAGCTTGAACGTCCTGCCCGCGGAGATGACCTGGGACCTGCCGCTGGAGCGGCGGCCGCCGCTGTCGGATCTCACCGTGCAACATGTCGGCCAGCACCTTGGGGTGGTGGTGGCCGAGACACTCGAAGAGGCGGCCGCAGCGGCGGCCCTGATGCGATTCGAGTACACCTGCGCCCCGGCGCAACTGAGCGCCGCGCAGGTACTTGTCGAGCCGGTGCCCGATGACGAGAAGGACGGCCAGATCCGGCACGGCAGCTATCGGCCCGACCACTTCGTCAAGTTGGCCGAGGAGAAACTGCAGGACCGCCGCGGCCCCGAGGCCGAACCCGAGGGTGTGCGGGTGGCAGGGCGTTTCACCACGCCGATCAACGCGCACTATCCGATCGAGCTGGCGGCCACCATCGCACAGTGGGATGGGCCGGACCTGACCGTGCATGACACCACGCGGTGGATCACCGGTGAACGCCGCGCATTGGCGGCTTACCTGGGCATCCCGGAACATCGGGTGCGGATTCTGTCCCCGCTGGTCGGCGGGGCGTTCGGATCCAAGAGCTTCCTGTGGATGCACGTGGTGCTGTGTGCCCTCGCGGCCAAGGTCGTCGACCGCCCGGTGAAGGTGGTGCTCACCCGCAATCAGATGTTCTGTTCGACCGGGCACCGACCGCGCACCGAGCAGCAGCTGTCCCTGGTGGCCGATGCCGCGGGCGCGCTGCTGAGCACCGAACAACACGCGCTCACCGAAACCTCGACCGTTGCCCACTTCTGCGAACCGGTCGGCATGGCGGCGCGATTCCTGTATCGGTCGCCGCGGCTGGTTGTGTCCCATACGGTGGCCCGGATCAACTCGCCCACACCATGTTTCATGCGCGGCCCCGGTGAGGCGCCGGGCTTGTTCGCCCTGGAGGTGATGATGGACGAACTGGCCTGTGCGACCGGGACGGACCCGGTGGCGCTGCGGCTGGCCAACGACCCGGAAGTCGATCAGCCCACCGGCAGGCCGTGGTCGGGCAAGCATCTGCGGGAGTGTTTCACCGACGGTGCGCAGCGGTTCGGCTGGGCGGCCCGACGGCCCGCGCCGCGTGCCCTGCGTCGCGGTGCTGTCCAGGTGGGGTGGGGGACGGCGACGGCAAGCTATCCGGGCCGTCGGATGCCGGCCGGGTGCCGTGTCATCACCACCGCCGACGGGCACGTCCGGTTCGCCGCCGCCACCCACGAGATCGGCACCGGGGTGCGCACCGTCATGGCGCAGATCGCCGCCGACGGCACCGGCCTGCCGCTCGATGCCGTCGGATTCGACTCGGGTGACTCACGATTCCCCGATGCGCCGTACAGCGGGGCATCCCAGACCACCGCGACAGTGGGCTCCGCGGTCGACCTGGCGGCGCGGGAGTGGCGTCGGCGGCTGGGACAGGTGGTGACGTCGGCGGACGAACTGAGCGCCATCCTGGCGTCCCGGCCTGATCTCGTCGAACGACTGTCCTTCACCGTCGACAGCGGCGGACCGGCCGACACCGGGCCGCTCTCACAGTCCTTCGGCGCCCATTTCTGCGAGGTCGAGGTCGACGAGGAGATCGGGCGGGCCATCGTGACCCGCTGGACCGCGGTGCTCGACTGCGGGCGGGTGCTCAACCCGAAGCTGGCCCGCAATCAGGTCATGGGCGGCATCATCTTCGGCCTCGGTATGGCGTTGATGGAGAAAGTGTCCCTCGATGAACGGGCGGCGGCTCCATTGGGCGAGTACTACCTGCCCACGCACGCCGACATCCCGGATTTCGACATCACCTTCATCGACACGCCGGACTTCGGGCTGGATCCCGTCGGGGTACGCGGCATCGGTGAGATCGGAACCTGTGGGGTGGCTGCGGCGATCGCCAACGCGATCTTCCATGCGACCGGCAAGCGGCTGCGTGATCTGCCGATCACGTTGGAATCACTGATGGAGCGGCATTGATGACCGAACTGGGACTGACGATCAACGGTGCGCCGGTGCGATTGTGTGTCGACATCCGCACCACTCTGCTCGATCTGCTGCGGGAGCGGTTGGCCCTGACCGGTACCAAGAAGGGCTGCGATCACGGACTGTGCGGTGCCTGCACGGTGACGGTGAACGAGGAACGGGTGCTGAGTTGCCTGACGCTGGCCGTGTCCATCGACGGCGCCGACGTCGGCACCATCGAGGGCGGCGATGCTATCGACGATGTGCAGCGGGCCTTCGTATCTCACGATGGGTTCCAATGCGGTTATTGCACTCCGGGCCAGATCACCTCGGCGCGGGCGCTGCTACGCGAGCATGCCCGCGGTGATCTGTCCGCTGCCACCTTCGAAGGTTGCCGCGCGGCGATCACCGATGGACCGGACGCGCTGTCCGACAACGAGATCCGCGAGCGGATGGCGGGCAACATCTGCCGCTGCGGCGCCTATGCCAACATGCTGGCGGCCGTGAAGGCGATTCTACCGTGAAGACCTTCACGTTCAGCCACGCCGACTCGGTCGAGGATGCGGTGCAGCGCGCGGCGGCCGGCGCGCGGTACTACGCCGGCGGGACCAATTTGCTGGATCTGATGAAACTCGGGGTCGAAACGCCGGAGACCCTGGTCGATATCGGGCGGCTGGATCTGGCGGAGGTTCGTGCAACACCCGAGGGTGGTGTGTTGATCGGCGCCGGCGTCACCAACAGTGCGGTCGCCAACCACCGGTTGATCCGGCAGCAGTATCCGATGCTGTCGCAGGCGATCCTGTCCGGTGCCACCACCCAGATCCGCAATATGGCCACCGTCGGCGGCAACCTGATGCAGCGCACCCGCTGCCCGTACTTCATGGATCCGTCCTTCAGGAACTGCGACAAACGAGCGCCCGGGACGGGATGCGCTGCGCGCGAGGGTTTCCACCGCGAACATGCGTTGTTCGGTGCCGGCCGTGGCTGTGTGGCGGTGCACCCCTCCGATATGGCGGTCTGTTTGGCGGCTCTCGATGCCCGCGTGCATCTGCTGGGGGTGCAGGGGCCGCGCCGGGTCGACATCGCGGACTTCTTCGTCCTGCCCGGTGATGCGCCGCAGCGGGACAATGTGGTCGGGGCGGACGAACTGATCGTCGCGGTCGAGCTGCCGGGCTCGCAGTTTTCCCGGCACAGCTGGTATCTCAAGATCCGGGACCGGCACAGCTACGCGTTCGCGCTGGTGTCGGTGGCCGCGGGGCTGGAACTGCGTGACGGAGAGATCGCCTCGGCCGCTGTTGTGCTCGGTGCGGTGGCGGCCCGGCCGTGGCGGGTGCGCGCGGCCGAGGCACAGCTGATCGGGCGGCCGGCCACCGAACAGGTGTTCCGCGCGGCAGCCGATGAGCTGATCGCCGGGGCGGAGCCGCTCGCGCAGAACGGATTCAAGGTCGATCTCGTGTACAACGCCGTCATTCGGGCGCTGCGGGTGGCGGCGTCGTTAAGCTGAGCCGATGACCGTCTCATCGTTGATGGCGTCGATTCTGAACTGGCTGCGTGCCGGCTATCCGGATGGTGTGCCGGGTCCGGACCGGGTGCCGCTGCTGGCGCTGCTGCGCAGCACACCGTTGACCGAGGATGAGATCAAGGAGATCGTGCGCAATATCGCCGAGGCCGCGGCGCCTGCCGATATCGACGATCCGATCACCCGCGACGACATCGCGGCGTTCATCGCCGAGTTCACCCATCATGACGCCGGGCCGGAGAACACCGCACGGGTGGCGGCCCGACTGGCTGCGGCGGGCTGGCCGCTGGCAGATCTGGGGTAGATCAGACCCGGGGTTCCCAGGGCTGTTCGTTGGCCTCCATGCGCTGGCGTTCCTCGGTCTGTTCCTCGGCCCAGTGGTCCTCGAACCGCTTGCCCGGGTGAACATTGGGCCCCTTGTTCAGCACACTGGACAGCCACTTGGGTGGCTGTGCGGGTTGCCATTGCGGCAGTGCGGTACTCAACGCCGCCATGGTCTTCAGCGCGACGAAGACGCCGAAGAAAGTGGATGGTGCCCCCGTGATGGCGATGCCGAGGAAACCGATCAGCAGGGTCATGTGAATGACCATGACCCGACTGAGGGCCTGACTGCCGATTTGTTCCAGTTGGCGAAACGGCCAGCGGCGCAAGCTGATCAGATCCACCAGAAAGTCGATCGTCATGAAGGCCAGCACGCTCAGGCACCCGAAACCGACACTGCGCCAATCCACCTGGACCAGGTGCCCGACATGGTTGTGGTTCAGCAGGAACAGCACGGTGCCGAGGAACAGCCCGTGGAAACCGCAGAAGCTCAGGCTGATCACCGCGAAACTGGACATGTAGGTCGACAGTGGTTTGCGGCGTCGACCCGGCCGGTATACCGCACCCTCGCCGCCGGGTGCGTTGTAGTTGTAATGGCCGTGCCGGGGTGACCAGCGCTGGTGCAGCGCGATCCGCGCGATGATGAACAGGCAGGCCGCCACCGTCTCGAACCAGTACACCGCCAGCGTGGTGCCGCCGGCCCAGTCCTGGGTGAACCAGCCCAGCGCGGGCACCGCGATCACCCCGAGCATGGCGAGAACGTGCACGATGCGGGTCACGGCGATGATCGTCGCATGCAAATCGGGCGGCCGCCGGAAACTGGCGGCCGCCCGATCGCGGTGTGTGGCTGTCGGTTACAGCGTCGCGGTGTCGATGACGAACCGGTACCGGACGTCGCTGGACACCACGCGGTCCCAGGCCTCGTTGACATACGCGGGCTCGATGACCTCGATCTCCGGGGTGACGCCGTGCTCGGCGCAGAAGTCGAGCATCTCCTGGGTCTCCGGGATGCCGCCGATCATCGATCCCGAGATGCTGCGCCGGCCGCCGGCCAGCGGGAAGAACGGCACCTCCAGGGGATACTCCGGGGCGCCCAGTTCGACCAGGGTGCCGTCGACCTTGAGCAGGCCGAGGTACTGGCCCAGATCGAGATTGGCCGACACGGTGTTCAGGATCAGGTCGAACTTGCTGTCCAGCTTTTCGAAGGTGTCCGGGTCGCTGGTCGCGTAGTACTCGTCGGCGCCTAGGCGCAGGCCGTCCTCCATCTTCTTCAGCGACTGGCTCAGCACCGTCACCTCGGCGCCCATCGCGTGGGCGAGCTTGACGCCCATGTGGCCCAGTCCGCCGAGGCCGATGATGGCGACCTTCTTGCCGGGACCGGCGTTCCAGTGCTTGAGCGGGGAGAACAGCGTGATACCCGCGCACAGCAGGGGAGCGACCTTGTCCAACGGGATGCTGTCGGGGATGCGGAGCACGAACTTCTCGTTGACGACGATGGCCTTGCTGTAGCCACCCTGGGTGACGGTGCCGTCACGGTCGGTCGCGCCGTAGGTGCCGATCATGCCGGTGCCGGTGCAATACTGCTCCAGGCCGGCCGCGCAGTTGTCGCACTCCTGGCAGGAGTTGACCATGCAGCCGACGCCGACATGGTCGCCGACCTTGTACTTGGTGACCTCGGAGCCGACCTGGGTCACCACACCGGCGATCTCGTGGCCGACGACGAGCGGGTAGGCCTGCCCACCCCACTCACCGCGGGCGGTGTGGATATCGCTGTGACATATGCCGGCGAACTTGATGTCGAAGGCCACGTCGTGCGGGCCGACGTCGCGGCGCTCGATGGTCGTCTTGGTCAACGGTGCGGTCGGCGAGGTGGCGGCGTAGGCGGAAACGGTGGTGGTCATCGATGATCCCTCTTTACATGCGTCTTTGTATGGTCTCGTGCGAATACGTGCACCTTCACCCGACAGTAGTGAAGGAAACAGAATCGGGCGCAGCAGTGCGCCCCGCGAATGCACAACCTCGCATGTGCCGGGCTTAGTCCCGGAACCCCTGTGAGTTGGCTTAAAGTCCCGCGGCGCGGAACCTGGCGTTGAAGCTGACCCGCTCGTAGCGGGCCACCCCGGCCTAGGTGTACGGGTCGGCGGGGTCAACGCGTCGGCGTCCTCGGCGGACATGTCGGCGGCGATCAGCACCGCGCCGACTGCGATTCCAGTCGGCCGGCCAGCAGGATACGACCGGCTTCGACCTCGATGCCCAGCCATTCCAGGTGGGCGGGCCGGGTCTGGTCGATGACGTCGAGGGGCTGCAGTTATGTGATGTTGAGGACGTGAAACACGAGCGCAGAGACTAGTTGATCGGGGCGTTGAGCCAGCGCAGGTCCTCGATGATGCCGCGCGCGGCCACCACACCCTGGCCGGTCTGCCACACCTCGTTGTTGACCGCAAAAACCCGGTTGTCCTTGCTCGCCGACAGCGCACGCCATGCTGCGCTTTCGAGCACCTCGGGGGCCTGGTCTCGGGCGGCCGGCGAGTCGAAGGACAGGTAGACGATATCGCCGTCGGCGGCCGACAGGTCGGTGTCCCCGGACAGTTCGGTGATATCGATCTCGAGATAGGGCTTATCGGTAAACCTTTGTGCGGCAGGGCGATCCACCCCAACGGCGGTGAGCACCGAGGCCGGGAAGTTGTCGGCGCCGTACACCCGCACGGTGTTCTCGGTGAACTGCACCACCGAGGCCTGGAAGTGGGTGGCGTCGTTCTCGGCGCCGACATCGCGGGCGTCACGTTCGAAATCGTCGAGCACCCGATCGGCCGCCTCGCCGCGGCCGGCCGCCACCGCGATGCTGCGCAGGGTTTCGCGCCAGTCGGGGGCGCCGCCGGTGAATACGGTCGGGGCGACCGAGCTGAGCGATGCGAAGTCCTCCAGGCTGTGCCCGGCGGACCCGAGGATGAGCTCGGGATCGGCGGCGCGCACCGCGGCCACGTCGGTGACGGCGGGAGCGTCATGCAGCACGGTGCCCAGATAGGACGGCGACGGTGGCGTCGTCCCGACCACCCGGCTCTGCAGCCCGAGCGCGCATAGTGCATCCAACTGGCCGGGGGCCAGCGCCACGATGCGCTGCGGGTCGCCGCGCATCTCGGTGGTCGCGGGCACACCGTCGGAGGACGCGTTGCGTACCGCACGGGTGGCCGGGTCGGCAGGAGCCGGATCGGCCGCACAGGATTCGTCGGGCCTGCGCTGGTTGCCCAGCACACCGGCATCGGCGATGCGGGTGGTGCTCGTCACCGGGGCGCCGGGTCCCGGTGCGGAACCGGGGGTGGGCACCGAATCGGAGGCTCCGCATCCGGTCAGCATGGTCAGTGTGGCCGCGACACTCGCGGCGAATAGGCCCGTGCGCGCAGTGCCGGCGAGGGTGGGAAACAGCACGTCGCCGACGGTAACATCCACCCGCTGCCGCGAATCTACGACAGTTTGTAGGACCCATGCCGCCGCCGACGGTGATGGGGGATAAGATCACGAACGAGCACTGCCGGGATGACCCGTCGACTTTTTATGGAGGATCTGTTGGTAGCCGAAGCGCCCCCAATCGGAGAACTCGAGGCACGGCGTCCGTTCCCGCAGCGGATGGGCCCCAAGGGCAACCTGATCTACAAGCTGATCACGACGACCGATCACAAGCTGATCGGCATGATGTACTGCGTCGTCTGCTTCATGTTCTTCTTCGTCGGCGGCCTGATGGCGCTGCTGATGCGTACCGAACTCGCGATGCCGGGACTGCAGTTCCTGTCCAACGAGCAGTTCAACCAGCTATTCACCATGCACGGCACGGTGATGCTGCTGTTCTACGCGACCCCGATCGTGTTCGGCTTCGCCAACCTGGTGCTGCCGCTGCAGATCGGCGCGCCCGACGTCGCCTTCCCGCGGCTGAATGCGTTCTCGTTCTGGCTGTTCCTGTTCGGCGCGCTGATCGCCATGGGTGGCTTCATCACCCCCGGTGGCGCCGCCGACTTCGGCTGGACCGCCTACTCGCCGCTGACCGACGCCATCCACTCCCCGGGCGCCGGCGGTGACCTGTGGATCATGGGCCTGGCCGTCGGTGGTCTGGGCACCATCCTCGGTGGCGTCAACATGATCACCACCGTGGTCTGCATGCGTGCCCCCGGCATGACCATGTTCCGGATGCCGATCTTCACCTGGAACATCCTGGTGACCTCGATCCTGGTGCTGCTGGCCTTCCCGCTGCTGACCGCCGCGCTGTTCGGTCTGGCCGCCGACCGCCACCTGGGTGCGCACATCTACGACCCGGCCAACGGTGGTGTCCTGCTGTGGCAGCACCTGTTCTGGTTCTTCGGGCACCCCGAGGTGTACATCATCGCGCTGCCGTTCTTCGGCATCGTCTCCGAGATCTTCCCGGTGTTCAGCCGGAAACCGATCTTCGGTTACACCACCCTGATCTACGCGACGCTGGGTATCGCGGCACTGTCGGTCGCGGTGTGGGCGCACCACATGTACGCGACAGGGGCCGTTCTCCTTCCCTTCTTCAGTTTCATGACGTTCCTGATCGCGGTGCCGACCGGTATCAAGTTCTTCAACTGGATCGGCACGATGTGGAAGGGGCAGTTGACCTTCGAGACACCGATGTTGTTCTCGGTGGGCTTCCTGATCACCTTTCTGATCGGTGGTCTGTCGGGTGTGCTGCTGGCCAGCCCGCCGCTGGACTTCCACGTCACCGACAGCTATTTCGTCATTGCGCACTTCCATTACGTGCTCTTCGGCACCATCGTGTTCGCCACCTACGCGGGCATCTACTTCTGGTTCCCGAAGATGACGGGCCGGCTGCTCGACGAGCGACTGGGCAAGCTGCACTTCTGGCTGACCTTCATCGGCTTCCACCTGACCTTCCTGGTGCAGCACTGGGTCGGTGACGAGGGCATGCCGCGTCGTTACGCCGACTACCTGCCCAGCGACGGGTTCACCACGCTGAACGTCATCTCCACCGCGGGCGCGTTCGTGCTCGGTGTGTCGACGCTGCCGTTCGTGTGGAACGTGTTCAAGAGCTGGCGTTACGGCGAGCCGGTTGTGGTCGACGACCCGTGGGGTTACGGCAACTCGCTGGAATGGGCCACCTCGTGCCCGCCGCCGCGGCACAACTTCACCGAGCTGCCCCGGATCCGTTCGGAGCGTCCGGCGTTCGAGTTGCACTACCCGCACATGGTCGAGCGGATGCGGGCCGAGGCCCATATCGGCCGTGCGCACGGGCCCGACGACGGCGACGTGACCCGACTCGACGACGAACACGTCCGTACCTGATCCGACTCGCCCGACCGAGGCATCCAAACGGAGGTAACTGTGCCAACGGCCTCGCAGTCCGTTGACGCTGCACGTGGACGTTCGTCGCTGCTGATCACCGTCACCGGTGTCGATCAGCCCGGCGTGACATCGGCATTGTTCGAGGTGTTGTCACGGCATCACGTCGAGCTGCTCAACGTCGAACAGGTGGTCATCCGGGGGCGGCTGACCCTCGGTGTGCTGGTATCGGTCGAAACGGCCGTCGCCGACGGCACCGAGTTCGCCGATGCGGTGCGCGCCGCCATTCACGGTGTCGGTCTGGACGTCTCGATCGAACGCAGCGATGACAAGCCGGTGATGGAGGAGCCCTCCACCCACACCATCGTGGTGCTGGGCCGACCCATCACCGCCGGGGCGTTCGGGGTGGTGGCCAGTGAGGTCGCCGCACTCGGGGTGAACATCGACTTCATTCGCGGGGTGTCGGACTACCCGGTGACCGGCCTGGAACTTCGGGTGTCGGTACCGCCGGGGGCGGTATACGCCGAGCTGCAGAACGTGATGGCCCGCACCGCCGTCGACCAGGGTGTCGACATCGCGCTGGAGGACTACAGCCTGTCGCGGCGGACCAAACGCCTGATCGTGTTCGATGTCGACTCGACGCTGATCCAGGGCGAGGTCATCGAGATGCTGGCCTCACACGCCGGCGCGGAGGCCGCGGTCGCCGAGGTCACCGAGGCGGCCATGCGCGGCGAACTGGATTTCGCGGAGTCGCTGCACAAGCGGGTCGCCACCCTGGCCGGGCTGCCCGCCGAGGTGCTCGACGATGTCGCCGAGCAGATCGAGCTCACCCCCGGTGCCCGCACCACGATTCGCACCCTGCGCAGGCTCGGTTATCACTGCGGCATCGTGTCCGGTGGATTCCGCCAGGTGATCGACCCGCTGGCGCACGAACTGAAACTGGATTTCGTGGCCGCCAACGAGCTCGAGATCATCGACGGCAAGCTCACCGGCCGGGTGGTCGGCACGGTGATCGACCGGCCCGGAAAGGCCAAGGCGCTACGCGATTTCGCCGATCAGGCCGGGGTACCGATGGCCCAGACGGTGGCCGTCGGCGACGGCGCCAACGATATCGACATGCTGTCGGCGGCCGGGCTCGGTGTGGCCTTCAACGCCAAACCCGCGCTGCGTGAGGTCGCCGATGCCTCGCTGAGCCATCCCTATCTGGACACCGTGCTGTTCCTGCTCGGGGTCACCCGTGGCGAGATCGAGGCCGCCGACGCGGTCGACGGCACCGTCCGCCGGGTCGATATCCCTGGCTGAAACCCGGCTACACCACAACCGCGTGGGTTTCCGGGGCGACCGTCACCCCGGTGATCGAGTGCCACGCCCGGGCCATCAGATCGACGGCGGCCTCCAGCTGCGGCTCCGGGAGCGCATAGGGCACCCGGATGAACCGCTCGAGCGTGCCGTCGACGCCGAAGCGGGGACCGGCGGGCAGATCGAGTCCCAGCCGCGATGCCGAGGCCGACAGCGCGGTGCTCATCGGCGCGGGCAGTTGCACCCACAGCGACATCCCGCCGCGACCGGGACCGGGCCGCCACTCGGGTAGCTCGCGGGCCAGCAGGTCGACCAGGAACGCTCGCCGCACCCGCAGCAGCTCGCGGCGTTCGGGCAGTACGTCATCGCGGATCTGCAGAAGCCTTGCCGCCGTGAGCTGTTCGAGAATCGGGGTGCCCAGATCGACCGCCGAGCGGATGGCCGCGATGGTGGCCAGGGTGGCGGGTTCGGCGCGGATCCAGCCGATTCGCAGGCCGCCCCAGAACGATTTGGACATCGACCCCACGGTGAGCACCAGATCACGACGGTTCGGTACCGCGGCAGCCAGCGGTTCCGGCGGTGCGTCGTCGACCCACATGTCCATGATCGACTCGTCGACGATGGTGCGGGTACGGGTCTCGGAGATGATGTGGCCCAACCTGTTTCGGTCGGTGGACGACATGGTGAACCCGGTCGGGTTGTGATTGTCCGGGATGAAATAGGCCAGGCTCGGGGCCAGCTGCCGGATGGCGGCGTGTACGGCGTCCAGTTCCCAGCCCTGTTCGTTGAGCGACACGGGTACCGCCCGTGCACCGGAGGTCGAGATCGCCGACAGCGCACCGTGATACGTCGGCTGCTCGACCAGTACCCGGTCACCGGGCTGGGTGAACGCGGCCAGGATCAGGCCGATGGCGTGCTGGGCGCCGCTGGTGATCATGATCTGGCCGGCCTCGGTGGGTAGGCCGCGTGCGGTGTAGCGGTCGGCGACGGCGGTGCGCAGCGCGCACACCCCGGTCAGCTCGTGACCGGGTTCGGCCAGATACGGCGTGATATTGCGGGCCGCGTCAGAAAACGCCTCCAGCACCGCCGCACTCGGTGCCGACAGTGCGGCGGCGGCCAGGCTGACCGACGGGGCCGTCGGATCGGTGGGCGTGACGGGGCGCTGCGGCAGGGCTGCGGTGCTGCGGGCTCCGCGGCGGGCATGGAGATAGCCGTCGTCGCGCAGTGCGGTGAAGGCGGCGGTCACGGTGGTTCGCGACACCCGCAGCACATCGGCAAGGGCGCGCTCGCTGGGCAGCCGGGCGCCGACGGGGATGCGGCCGTCGACGATGAGCAACCGGACCGCGTCGGCCAGACCCAGATAGGCCGGCCCGGTCAGACTGGAAGTGCGCCAGTTGCCGAGTTCGCGAGCCAGTAGGTCCACATCCAGTGATCTGGCACCCATATCGATGGACATAAGAGCCAGTCTCCGTCAACTGGCTATTGATGTGCAAGCCAAAATGACTGGATTATCGGTTCATGAGAGAAAACTGGATGTCTCGGATGGCGGGGAAGTACCGGCGGTCGGGACCATATGACCGGCACCGGGCCAGTGACCCGGACAGTGCCGATGCCCGCCGGATGCGCAACGAGCTCGACGCGATCCGCGCGCGTTTCCCCGACCACGCATGACCCGGGCCTTCACCCGCGCCGCACTCCTGCTGGTCGGACTATCCGGGTACGGCTTCTCGATGGCCATGATGGTGCAGGCCGGCCTCGGACTGGACCCCTGGGATGTCTTTCATCAAGGCCTGGCCCGGCACACCGGGATGACGATCGGGACCGCGTCGGCACTCGTCGGCATCGTGGTGCTGCTGGCCTGGATCCCGCTGCGTAACCGGCCCGGGATCGGGACGGTCGCCAACGTCATCGT
Source organism: Mycobacterium sp. C31M (assembly GCF_053345865.1). NCBI lineage: Bacteria > Bacillati > Actinomycetota > Actinomycetes > Mycobacteriales > Mycobacteriaceae > Mycobacterium > Mycobacterium sp. C31M. The sequence continues at coordinate 267,478 of NZ_JBKFAX010000004.1, forward strand.
CATCGCGGTGACCGTCGACCTGGGTATCGCCCTGCTGCCCGCGCCGCAGGACATCAGGGTGCGGGTCGCCATGATGCTCGGTGCGGTGTTGCTCAACGCGGTCAGCACGGTGCTCTACATCGGCGCCGGGCTGGGGCCCGGACCCCGTGACGGATTGATGACCGGTCTGGTGGCCCGGACCGGCCGCTCGGTCCGGGTCATCCGCACCGGCATCGAGGTGACGGTGCTCACCGCGGGCTTCCTGCTCGGTGGCACCGTCGGCATCGGCACAGTGGTGTACGCCTTCGGAATCGGGCCGCTGGTGCAACTGATGCTGCGATTCATGCCTCGCCGACTGCTGTTTCACGATTTCGGCGCGCCCACGCGAGCGGGGCGCACCCGAGTCGCCGAACCCGCCGACACTACGATGGGCGGGTGCCAGCAGACGAGCCCGTTGCAGACCCCGACCTGCTGATCGACTTCGCCAAGGTCACCCTGCGCCGCGGTGGCAAAACCCTGGTGGGCCCCATCAACTGGGCCGTCGAACTCGACGAGCGCTGGGTGGTGATCGGCCCCAACGGTGCAGGGAAGACCTCGCTGCTGCGCATCGCCGCGGCGATCGACCATCCGTCCTCGGGCACCGCGTTCGTGCTCGGTGAGCGGCTCGGCCGCACCGATATGAACGAGCTGCGCTCGCGGGTGGGGTTGAGCAGTTCGGCGCTGAGCCAACGGATTCCCGATGACGAGATCGTGCGCGATCTGGTCGTGTCGGCCGGCTATTCGGTGCTCGGCCGCTGGCGGGAGCGATACGACGAGGTCGACTACGAGCAGGCCGTCGACATGCTGGAGAGCCTGGGCGCCGAGCATCTGGCCGAACGCAGCTACGGCACCTTGAGCGAGGGTGAGCGCAAACGGGTGCTGATCGCCCGCTCGCTGATGACCGACCCCGAACTACTGCTGCTCGACGAACCCGCCGCCGGGCTGGACCTCGGTGGTCGCGAGGAGTTGGTGGGCCGGCTGGCTGATCTGGCCGCCGACCCGGATGCACCGGCCCTGGTGCTGGTGACCCATCACGTCGAGGAGATCCCGCCGGGCTTCAGCCACTGCCTGCTGCTCTCGGAGGGCAGTGTGATCGGGTCCGGACTGTTGACCGATGTGCTGACATCGGAGAATCTGTCGCGGGCGTTCGGGCAGTCGATCACGCTCGAACTCATCGACGGTCGGTACTTCGCGCGGCGGACCCGCAACCGCGCGGCACACAGGAGACGTGCGCAATGACAGACCCGCTGGTGCCACGGCCCGCGTCGACCGTGATGCTGCTGCGCGATCAGGGCACGCCGGAATCACTGGAGATCTTCCTGATGCGCAGGCATTCGGCGATGGACTTCGTCGCCGGGGTGATGGTGTTTCCCGGCGGCGGTGTCGACGACCGCGATCGCGGAACCGGGATCGACTGGTATGGACCCGGGCCGGATTGGTGGGCACAGCGGCTCAACGTCCACGTCGACCTCGCCGAGGCGCTGGTGTGCGCCGCGGCACGGGAAACCTTCGAGGAATCCGGGGTGCTGTTCGCCGGTGCGGCCGACGACTCCGACGTCCTGGTCGACGATGCCTCGGTGTACCGAGAGCAGCGGGCGGCCCTGGCCAACAACTCGCTGTCCTTCGCAGACTTCCTGCGCGCCGAGAAACTGGTCCTTCGCGCCGATCTGCTGCGGCCCTGGGCAAACTGGGTGACCCCCAAGGAGGAGCGCACCCGCCGTTACGACACTTACTTCTTCGTCGGCGCCATCCCGGACGGCCAGCGCGCCGACGGCGACAACACCGAAAGCGACCGCGCGTTCTGGTCCACCCCGCAGGCCGCCCTCGACGAGTTTGCCGACGGCCGCTCGTTCCTGCTGCCACCGACCTGGTCGCAGCTGGATTCGGTCAACGGCCGCACGGTGGCCGACGTGCTGGCCACCGAGCGCCGCATCGTGGCGATGGAGCCGAGCCTGACCGCGGACAAGGGGACCGGCGACTGGGATATCGAGTTTTTCGACGGCGCGCGCTACAACGAGGCCCGCAATCGTCGCGCACCCGACGGGTACGGGACGACATGACGGAATTCGTCTCATCGGTGGTGACCGACGCGATCGGCACCCTGGTGCTGTCCCGGCCACCCACCAACGCGCTGACCCGGCAGATGTACCGCGAGATCGCGCAGGTCGCCGGCGAGCTGGGCGCCGATACATCGGTGTCCAGCGTCATCCTGTTCGGCGGGCACGAGGTGTTCAGTGCCGGTGACGACATCTCGGCGCTACGCCGCTTGGATGCCGCCGATGCCGAGAGCGTCACCGTCGCGTGCCGCGCGGCGCTGGACGCCGTCGCCGCCATCCCGCAGCCGACGGTCGCCGCCGTCACCGGATATGCGCTCGGCTCGGGCCTGGCGTTGGCGCTGGCGGCGGACTGGCGGGTGGCCGGGGACAACATAAAGGTCGGCGTCACCGAGGTGCTGGCCGGGCTGCTGCCCGCTGCGGGCACCGACCGGCTGGTGCGCGCCGTCGGCGCGGCGCGGGCCAAGGATCTGGTGTTCAGCGGCCGGTTCGTCGGTGCGCAGGAGGCCCTGGCGCTGGGACTGATCGACGAGATGGTGGCCCCCGACGGTGTGTACGACGCCGCGCTGGCCTGGGCCCGCCCGCATGCCGAGATGCCCGCCAACGTGCTGGCCGCGGCAAAAGCCATGATCGACGGCGCTGGTGACGGGGTTGCCGGATACGTCGGGGTCTTCGGAGCAACCGTCGGCCGTTAGAGTGCCGGTATGACGAGCACGGACCACACGCCCGCCGGGAGTTCCGCCGAAGAAGACCCGGCTCCCAACCCGCACGCCACCGCCGAACAGGTCGAGGCGGCGCTGAAGGACACCAAGCTGGCGCAGATCCTCTACCACGACTGGGAAGCCGAGACCTACGACGACAAGTGGTCGATCTCCTATGACCAGCGGTGCATCGACTACGCCCGTGGGCGCTTCGACGCCATCGTGCCCGAGGACGTGCAGCGCGAGCTGCCCTACGACCGGGCGCTGGAACTGGGCTGCGGTACCGGGTTCTTCCTGCTCAACCTGATCCAGGCCGGGGTGGCCCGGCGTGGTTCGGTGACCGACCTGTCCCCGGGCATGGTCAAGGTCGCCACCCGCAACGGTCAGGGGCTGGGCCTGGACATCGACGGTCGGGTCGCCGACGCCGAGGGCATCCCCTACGAGGACAACACCTTCGACCTGGTGGTCGGCCACGCCGTGCTGCACCACATTCCCGATGTGGAGAAGTCGCTGCGCGAGGTGGTGCGCATCCTCAAGCCGGGCGGCCGGTTCGTCTTCGCCGGTGAGCCGACCAGCGCCGGCAACGTCTACGCGCGCAATCTGTCCACGCTGACCTGGCATCTGTCGACCAACATCACCAAGCTGCCCGGTCTGGAGAGCTGGCGGCGCCCGCAGGAGGAGCTCGACGAGTCCTCGCGCGCCGCGGCGCTGGAGGCCGTGGTGGACCTGCATACCTTCGATCCGCAGGATCTGGAGCGGATGGCCACCAACGCCGGTGCCGTCGAGGTCGCCACCGCCAGCGAGGAATTCACCGCCGCCATGCTCGGCTGGCCGATCCGCACCTTCGAGGCCTCCGTTCCGGCGGGCCGATTGGGTTGGGGCTGGGCGAAATTCGCCTTCAACAGCTGGACCACGCTGAGCTGGGTGGACGCCAACGTCTGGCGCAAGGTGGTGCCGAAGGCCTGGTTCTACAACGTGATGGTCACCGGGGTCAAGCCGTCCTAGCCTGGACCGTCGACGATGTCGACTATCTGCGCGGTGACGCCGGTCGCGCGGCGCTGGCCGAGGTGGCCTGCCTGGCATTGAGTGATGCCGGCCGGGTGGCCGATATCGCCTCGGTGCGAAACAGTTTCGGTGACCGCACCGCCGTGCTGGTGGAGACCACGCTGCTGCGCCGCCGCGCCCAGGCCAAGTTCGCCGATCCGGCGTCCTGGCTGTTCACCGATGACGCCCTGCAACAGGCGACCGCCGAACCGGTCGCGGTGCACCGCGCGCACCGATTGTCCGGGCGCCGCGTCCACGATGTGACGTGTTCGGTCGGCGCCGAACTGGCGGCCCTGGCGCCGCGGGCGGCGTCGGTGTTGGGCAGCGATCTGGACCCGGTGCGACTTGCCATGGCGCGCAACAACGTTGCCGGGGTCGAGGTGGTCCGGGCCGATGCGCTGGTCCCGGTGACCCGGGATACCGTGGTGGTCGCCGATCCGGGCCGGCGCGCCGGCGGACGGCGCCGCTTCGATCCGCGGGCGTATGCCCCGGCACTGGACTCGCTGCTGGAGGTGTACCGCGACCGGGATCTGGTGGTGAAATGCGCACCCGGTATCGACTTCGATCAGCTGGCGCGGCTGGGCTTCGCCGGTGAGATCGCGGTGACCTCACTGGGCGGCAGTGTGCGCGAGGCCTGCCTGTGGTCACCCGGGCTCAGCGATGTCCGGCGTCGCGCCACCGTGCTGGACCGCGCCGAGGAGTACACCGACGCCGACGCGGAAGACTGCACCGTCGCGCCGGCCGGGCGATGGATCGTCGACCCCGATGGTGCGGTGGTGCGGGCCGGTCTGGTCCGCCAGTACGCCACCCGGCACGGGCTGTGGCAGCTGGACCCCGATATCGCCTATCTGTCCGGCGCCGAACTGCCGGCCGGGGTGCGCGGATTCGAGGTACTGGCCCAGGTCGGCTTCGACGAGAAACGGCTGCGCCGGGAACTGGTGGCCCGCGACGGCGGTGCCGTCGAGATCCTGGTCCGCGGGGTCGACGTGGACCCCGATGTGTTGCGGCGGCGTCTCAAGCTGCGGGGCGGTCAGGCGCTGTCGGTCGTCATCGCCCGCATCGGTACCGGTGCGGCGAGCCGGGCGGTGGCATTCATTTGTCGGCCGTCGCGATAGCGCCACAGGTAATCTTGATCGCAGCGGTGCCTGTACCGCCCTGTTCTCCGGAGGATCGGACAAAAATGCGCGTACCCCCGTTGGCCGTCACCGTGCTGGCCGCAGCCACCACCGCCCTGCTGGGGCTCGCGGGTGCACCGGGCGCGTCGGCCGCGCCACCCACGTGCAGCGATGTGGACGGCGTGCTGAGCGCCGACAATCTCTGCACCATCACCCAGTCCGACCCGGCCTACAACCTGAACATCAGCTTCCCGGCCACCTTCCCGGATGCCAAACCCGTCATCGAGTACGTCAAGCAGACCCGTGACGGCTTCCTCAACGTCGCGAAATCGCCGGACTTCCGCGGGATGCCCTACGAGCTGGACACCACGGCGATCCAGTACAGCTCGGCGGTACCGCCGCGGGGCACCCAGTCGATCGTGTTCACCACCTACCAGAACATCGGTGGGGCGCATCCGCAGACGTTCTACAAGTCGTTCAGCTGGGATCAGGCCTACCGCAAGCCCATCACGTTCGAGAACCTGTTCCGTGAGGGTGTCGACGCGCTGCCGGTGATCTTCCCGGTGGTCCAGGCCGAGCTGGCCAAGCAGTCCGGCATGCCCGATCCGGTGCTGCCGGAGGCCGGTCTGGACCCGGTCAACTACCAGAACTTCGCCATCACCGAGGACGCAGTCATCTTCTTCTTCAGCCAGGGCGAGCTGCTGCCGGAATCGGCAGGCGCCGTGCAGGTTTCGGTGCCGCGTGCGACGTTGGCCCCGCTCCTGGCCTAAGCGGGAGCGAACCCGAAGACCTGGCCGTCACTGGTGGCGGTGACGACCCGTCGGTCGTGCCCCACCGACACCCCGACCGGGAATCCGGTCGCCTCCGGTAGCGGGTAGCGGTTGATCTCACGGCCGTCGGAGCTGTCGAACACCAGCAGTGCCTGACCGCGCTCACCGTCACGGACGACGGTGTAGCCGATGCGCATCCCGGCCAGGCTCGAGGTGGACAGCGGTTCGATATCGCCGTGGCTCCAGGCGATCTCGCCGTCGGCGGTGACGCCGACGAGCTGCGCCCCGGGTCCGCCGCCGACGATGATGTCACCTCGCGGTGTCACCGAGGGTGGGGTGAGCGGCTGAAAGTCCAGTGCCACCGACCATTTGGCGTTGCCGCTAGTGGTGTCGACGGCCCACAGCCGACCGTCGCGACCGTTGACGTAGGCGACCGTCCCGTCGGCGGAGAGCACCGGGCTGGCGATCGGGCCGCCCCCGACGGCGTCGCTGGTCCACTCCTGGGTCAGTGACGGGGTCTGGTCGGCGCGGTAGCGCAGTCCCATCAGGACCGGAGCCTCGGCGTCGGGCTCCCACAGCCCGGCCACCAGGATTCCGGACTCGGCGTTGAAGGCCGGTGCCGCCGAGACCGGGCAGCCGCTGCGCGCCGCGGCACAATCGTCGAGGCCGCGTTCGGAATCGGTGGGGTCGACGCCGGCGATCAGGTCCAGCGGGGTGCCGATGACGGTGCCGCGGTGCGCGTCGAAGACCAGCACCTGGCCGAGGTGGGTGAACACCAGCAGGTGCCCGGGGTCGAGAAGCCGTGGCGTCATGGGCATCCCGATGACCGGCTGTCGCCACCGAATCCACTGCGTCGGGGGATAGGACATCACCGCGCCCGGCTGGCCGATGTAGACGTTGTCGAAGCCGTCGAACAGCGGGCTCGCGAATCCGCCACCCTGCCACAGTCGTGTGCACCAGCGTTGCCGGGCGTTGTTGTCGGTCTCCCAGACCATCAATGAGCAGCCTGCGGGGGTCTGGCCGTTGACCGCGAGGTAGTTACCGGAGCCGAGCGCGACCTGGGCGCCGAGTTCGCCCTTGACCGACCGCTCCCAGTCCGCGCGCAGCGCCTCGGCGCCGTCGACCGGGCTATAGCTGGTGTTGGCGGCGTCGGCGTACTGGGCCGACCAGCCGTCCGACGCGTGGGCCTGGACCCACGAGTCGGTGTTTCCGCAGGCTGAGACGACCATGGCGGTCGCCCCCACAACGGCGGCAAGCCGGCGCGCAGATCTTCGGAGAGCAGGCATCGAGTCCCGAGACTAGCCCGTCACCGGTATGGGTAGGCTGACCGGCCATGACGACGATGTGGGGTGCGCCGTTGCACAAGAGGTGGCGCGGTTCGCGCCTGGGCGATCCGCGTCAGGCGCGGTTCCTGACCCGCGAATCGCTGCAGTGGGTGCTGGCGAACAAGGCGTACACACCGTGGTACCTGGTGCGCTACTGGCGGCTACTGAAGTTCAAGCTGCGCAACCCGCACATCATCACCCGGGGCATGGTCTTCCTGGGCAAGGGCGTGGAGATCGAGGCCACCCCGGAGCTGTCCACCATGGAGATCGGCCGCTGGGTGCACATCGGCGACAAGAACACCATCCGTTGCCACGAGGGGTCGCTGCGCATCGGCGACAAGGTGGTGCTGGGCCGCGACAACGTCATCAACACCTACCTGGACATCGAACTCGGTGACTCGGTGCTGATGGCCGACTGGTGCTACGTCTGCGATTTCGACCACAAGATGGACAGCCTGGAACTGCCGATCAAGGATCAGGGCATCGTCAAGAGCCCGGTCCGGATCGGCCCGGACACCTGGGTGGCCGCCAAGGTGTCGGTGTTGCGCGGGACGTCGGTGGGCCGCGGCTGCGTGCTGGGTGCGCATGCGGTCGTCAAGGGTGAGATCCCGGACTTCTCGATCGCGGTCGGCTCGCCGGCCAAGGTCGTCAAGAACCGCAAGGTGGCCTGGGATGCATCGGCGGCCGAGCGGGCCAAGCTGGCGGCCGACCTGGCTGATATCGAACGCAAGAAGGCCGCGCGCTAGGTTCTCAGGCCAGCGCGTCGTCGAGCAGTCGCTGCCACGCCGGCTGGGTGTCCGCGGCGCGCTGGGCCGCGTCGGCACCGTAGAAGAAGGCGTTGACCCCGGCTGACGTCCGGCCGCCGGGCGCGCAGGTGCCGAGCATGACGGTCCCGGCAGCCAGGCGCGCCACCAGATAGCGCTGCGCCGGGTCCTGGCTCACCCGCTCGACGGTTGCCTGCCCGGCTCCGGTGGCGCCCACCTGACCGTCCCCGAGGTCGAACGCGGCCAGCAGCCGTTTCCACACCTCGGGTTGGGGCAGGTCGGCGGTGGCCGCGACGTGGAACGTCACCGCCGGCTGACCGACGAAGTGCGCCAGGTAGGTCTGCAGCACCGCGAAGTGGCCGGGCCAGCCGGTCTCGAACCCCTCGATCTCGTCATCCCAGTCCTCGGCGTCGGTGAACAGCGAGTGTACCATCCGGATGACACACCGGTCCCCGGACCGGCCGGTGACGGTGATCTCGGTGGCCACCGGCGGAGCGTCACCGCACCAGTCCTTCTCGACATAACCGAGGCGCTGCGGGGGATCCCATTCGGTGATCTCGCCCTGTGAGCTGCCGTTCGGGCCGAAGTCGAATCGAATTGTCCCGCCCAGCTTCTCGTTGATCTCGGTGTTGGTGAACCAGCTGGTGTTGCCGGCGCCGGTGGCGATCGCCTGCCATACCTGTTCGGGGGTGCCGGGCACCACCAGGCTCATCTCGACCCAGCGTTTGCCGTCTTCGTGATTCACGGGCATGTCATGCTCCTTGCTTCTCGGCGGGCATCGGGTAGGAGGCGATGATCAGCCGGTGCGCTCGGCTGCCGCCGTCGTGGTGGTAGCGGGCCGCCAGCGTGGCGACCGCCTCGGAGAGGTCCCGGGTGAACGCCGCCCGCTCCGCCGGGGACCGGAAACCGATCGCCGTGTCGATGCACAGCGTGGCCAGTCGCTTGTCGCAGCGGCGCGCGGTGACCCACAGTTCGCCGACCTCGCGCACCACCCGCGCGGCCAGAGCGATGAGATAACCGGCGGACAGCCGGTCGTTGGCCTTGCCCGGGTCGGCGGCGACATCACCCAACGCACTGGGCGACACCACATAGGACGCCGCGCTGGCGATGAGCAGCCGCTCGGTGAGGCCACCCCAGGGCCGCTCCTCGGCCACCGAGACCAGCTGGTGCCGTTCCAACGCGTGCAGGTGGTAGTTGACCTTCTGACGTGTCAGTCCGACCCGCGCCGCCAACGTCGCCGCGGATGCGGGTTCGGTCAGTTCGGCCAGCAGCTTGGCGCGCACCGGATCGAGCACGCACGACGCCGCCGCGGGGTCGGTGATCACCTCAACCTCGACCATGCCCCGAGTCTGCATTGACAAAATTATTTGTCAAGGGTTGCGTGAGATTCGGCGAAACTCGCGTACCCGGGGTTACGGCGCGCGCAAATGCCCCGGGTACGCGGGTTTCGGCAGGGGTGATCAGCCGTAGTCGGGCAGCGGCCGTTCGACGATGAGCCGACGCGGCTGGGGCTGGCGTTCGGCGCGTTTGGCGGCCAGATACACCTGGGCGGTGTGGTCGGCGACCGTCGGCCACGAGAAGTCGGTCAGCCGGTCGCGGGCGGTGACGGCCCGCTGCTGGGCGGCCGCCGGATCGTCGAGGACCCGGCGGGCGGCGGCGGCCAGCGCGGCGACATTGCGCGGGGGACAGGAGACCCCGGTGACCCCGTCGATCACCGCCTCGCCCAGGCCGCCGACGTTGGAGGTGACCAGCGGTATGCCGGTGGCCGCGGCCTCCAGGGCGACGATCCCGAACGGCTCATAGTGTGACGGCAGCACCGCGGCGTCGGCGCGATGCAGAAGGTTCACCAGTCCCTGATGGTCGACTCGACCGATGAACTTCGTGGCTTTGAGCACCTTGTGCTTACGGGCCTGCTCGGTGAGGAAGTCCAATTGGGTGCCGTCGCCGGCGATGGTCAACGTGGTACCGGGATGGGACTTACGGATGCGCGGCAGTGCCGCGATCGCGTCGTGCACACCCTTCTCGTACTCCAGTCGGCCGAAGTACAGCAGCTCCGACGGACCGTCATGGGCGCGCCGCGGGGCGAACGGCCAACCGTCGGTGTCGATTCCGTTGGGGATGACGGTGGTCTCGGCCAGCCCGGGGCCGAACAGCGCGGTGATCTCCTCGCGCATCGACGCCGAACAGGTGATCAGCGAATCGGATTCGTGCACCAGCCAGGATTCCAGGGCGTGCACCTGACGGCTGACCGCACCCGACACCCAGCCGGAATGCCGGCCCGCCTCGGTGGCGTGGATGGTGGAAACCAAAGGCACGTCGAAGAATTCGGCCAACGCGATGGCAGGATGCGCGACCAGCCAGTCGTGTGCGTGCACCAGGTCGGGCTGCCAGTCCCGCAGGGTCAGGCCGGCGCGCACCATTGCATGCCCCATGGCCATCGTCCAGGCCATCATGTCGGTGCCGAAGGTGAACTCGTGCGGGTCCTGGGCTGCGGCGATGACGCGCACCCCCTCGCTCACCTCGTCGGTCGACGGGTGAGTGCTCGGGTCGGTACCGGTGGGTCGGCGGGCCAGCACCACCACTTCGTGTCCGGCGGCGACCAATTCGGTGGCCAGGTGGTGCACGTGCCGGCCCAGGCCGCCGATGATCACCGGCGGGTACTCCCAGGACACCATCAGGATCTTCATCGATGTCCTCTGCTCTTCGCGCAAGCGCTCATCGGTGGCCTCATGCGCTTCGCGCAAGCGCTCATCGGTGGCCTCATGATTTTCGCGCAAGCGCTCATCGCGGAAGCCTCCTGGCGTCCAGTGCGCCGAACAGTCCGTCGGCGCGGTTCCAGTCGTGCGCCAACCGTTCGGCCTGGGGTCGGCGACCCGAGGCCAGCGCGGCGCTGATCTCCCGGGTGGCATGGGCGTGCAGGTGTGCGCGGTAGCGGGCGTACTCGGCCGCGGAATCCTTGCTGACCATGAAGGGCCAGTCGCTGGACACCGTCAGCAGCGTCTCCCGCAGGATCTGATCGGCGACCAGATCGCGGCCGCCCGCCTGCGGATGCATCATCGCCTTGTCGACCGCGGCCAGTGCGGTGTCGACCACCTCGGCGTTGAGCCGCACCAGATCGGCCACCTTCTCACCGTTCCACACCTGCCAGTCCTTGCCGGAACCCCAAGAGCTGGCCGGCAATTCGACCGGGCTGCCGACAAAACCGTCGGCGATCGCATCGGAGAGGGTGCCGACCCGGATCCCGGCGGCGGGCAGGGCGCGCAGCAGTCGCTCCAACCATTGCGGACCCTCATACCACCAATGCCCGAACAGTTCGGTGTCGAAGGCGGCCACCACATGTGCCGGTCGGCCGATGCGCTCGGACTCGCCGATCAGCCGGCGCCGCACCACGTCGACAAAGTCCGCGACGTGCACGTCGATGGCGGCCGAGGCGCGTTCCGGGTCATACGGCGCCTTGGCTTCAGAGGCCACATTGCGACCGGTGACCCGGGCGGGCTTGAGTCCGGTCAGATGGTCATAGGTGTGGAAGTCGCGGTAGGCGGCGTGGCCAGGGTAGCCGGATTTCGGTGACCACACCCGGTAGCTGACCTGCAGGTCGCGGCCGAACGCCACCACATCGCTGTCGCCGACCGGGCGACCGAGCGCGGTGTCGCCGTGCAGCGACGGTCCGTCGACCATGAAGTGGCCGACACCTGCTGCGGCATAACCGATCTCCATACCGGGTGCGTAGGCGCACTCAGGTGCCCAGATGCCCCGCGGGGTGTGCGCGATGCGGTGCCGGGCGTCGGCGAGTCCCTCGCGCAGCGCGAACTCGCGAAGGCGCGGATTGAGCAACGGCTGGAACGGATGCGCCAACGGCCCGCCGAGCAGTTCGATGGTGCCCGCCTCGACCAGCGGGCGCAGCACCGGGCTGCCACCATGAGACCACCGCGTCGTGAAATCGTCGAGCGCCGCCTCAGCCGTGGCGGCCTCACGAATGCCGAACTGGCGCAGTGCTTCCGGGGTGGCATAACCGCTGTCGGGGCCGCTGCGCACGGTGGTCGCCTCCAGCGCCCGCAGCCGCCAGTTGGCCAGCCAGTGGTGCATACCGGTCAGGCTGTATGGATCGTCGAGCTGTGCGGTGACCACCGGGGTCATGCCCAGGGTCAGCAGATGGCCGCGACCCTCGGCGGCCAGTGTGTTCAGCACCCGCATCAGCGGCAGGTAGCAGGCGGCCCAGGACTGGTAGAGCCATTCCTCGCCGACCGGCCAGCGGCCGTGATGGGCCAGCCATGGCAGATGTGTGTGCAGCACCAGGGTGAACATCCCCGGTGCGGGTGTGACCTCCGGCGGGCAGGAGCGCAGCGACCGGGGAATCGACTCAGTCACCTCGCACCGCGATCGCCACCAGATCGAGGCTGTCATCGATGTTGCGGGCATCGGTCAGGTCGAAATCGTCGACACCCACCGCGGCCACATCGGCGAGCAGCTGCTCCGACCACGGCGCATCGGCGACCGCACGGGCGATCTGTGCGTCGATGATCGAGCCGCCGTGCCGGGCGTCGATGACGGCCAGCCCGGCACCGTGGAAGACCCCGAGCATGGACTCGACCCGGAAGCTGCCGTCTTCGAGCAGTTCGGTCAGTTCGGCGGCGTTCAGCTCCCGGGTGTGGAACGGGTTCAGCGGTGTGTCGCGGCCGGGGGAGAAGGTGATCCGGTTCGGGGTGGACATCAGCAGCTGTCCGCCGGGGCGCAGCACGCGCGCGCATTCGGCGACGAACTGGCCCTGATCCCACAGGTGCTCGATCACCTGGAAGTTGACCACCACATCGACCGAACCATCGGCTAATGGCAGCTCGGCCAGATTTCCCAGGTTCATCTGGACGCGCGGGTACTTGGCACGGATGTGCGCGACGGCCTGTTCGTCGTAGTCGACGCCGACGACCGAGCGGGCGACGCCGGCGATCAGATCGGCGCCGTACCCCTCGCCGGGGCCGGCTTCCAAGACGTCCCGACCCGCGCAGCGATCGGCAAGGTGCTGGTATACGACCTCGTGCCGGCGGAACCAGTAGTTCTCCTCGGCCAGGCCGGGAATGGTGCGCTCGCCGGTCAGGGGCAGGGAGTCCCCCGCGCCGGTGCTGTCGACGGAACCGAATGTGCTCATTGGAAGGCAGGCTAACCCGTGATGGCCGGTTCGCGAACGGATGCCCGACCGACCGTGCGGTCGGGAGATGCCGATTGACCAGTTATGGTGTCCTTACGTGCCGCTCAAGTTACCGACGAGTAACCTGGTGGCCGTTGCGTGAAACGTGATACGCCCAGGCCGGCAGACGGCCTCATCGAGGAGGACGACCCACACTCATGACGAACATCGTGGTCCTGATCAAGCAGGTCCCTGACACCTGGTCGGAGCGCAAGCTCACCGACGGTGACTACACGCTCGACCGCGAGGCGGCTGATGCCGTGCTCGACGAGATCAACGAGCGCGCCGTCGAAGAAGCGCTGCTCATCAAGGAGCGCGAGGGCGGCGACAGCACGGTCACCGTGCTGACCGCGGGCCCCGAGCGCGCCACCGAGGCCATCCGCAAGGCGCTGTCCATGGGCGCCGACAAGGCCGTGCACCTCAAGGACGACGGCCTGCACGGGTCCGATGTCGTCCAGACCGGGTGGGCGCTGGCCCGCGCGCTGGGCACCATCGAGGGCACCGAGCTGGTCATCGCCGGTAACGAGGCCACCGACGGCGTCGGTGGCGCGGTCCCGGCCGTCATCGCCGAATACCTCGGCCTGCCGCAGCTGACCCACGTGCGCAAGCTGAACGTCGAGGGCGGCAAGGTGACCGCCGAGCGCGAGACCGACGAGGGCGTCTTCGGCCTGGAGGCCGCGCTGCCGGCCGTGGTCAGCGTCAACGAGAAGATCAACGAGCCGCGCTTCCCGTCCTTCAAGGGCATCATGGCCGCCAAGAAGAAGGAAGTCACCGTCCTGACCTTGGCCGAGATCGGTGTCGAGGCCGACGAGGTGGGTGTCGCCAACGCCGGCACCAAGGTGCTGTCGTCGACCCCGAAGCCACCGAAGACCGCGGGCGAGAAGGTCACCGACGAGGGCGACGGCGGCACCAAGGTCGCCGAGTACCTGGTTGCCCAGAAGCTCATCTAGTCGCCGATCCCTCATCCACACGTAAAAGGACATATTCATGGCTGAAGTACTCGTGCTCGTCGAGCACGCCGAAGGTGCACTGAAGAAGGTCAGCACCGAACTGATCACCGCCGCCCGTGTTCTGGGCGAGCCGTCGGCCGTCGTGATCGGCGCCGAAGGCACCGCCGCCGCGCTGACCGACGGCCTCAAGGCCGCCGGTGCGGCCAAGATCTACGTCGCCGAGTCGGCCGACGTGGACAGCTTCCTGGTCACCCCGAAGGTCGACGTGCTGGCCGGGCTCACCGAGTCGGCCGCTCCGGCTGCCGTCGTCATCGCCGCCAGCGCCGAGGGCAAAGAGGTCGCGGGCCGGCTGGCCGCACGGCTGGGCTCGGGCCTGCTGGTCGACGTCGTCGAGATCAAAGAGGGTGGAGTAGGCGTCCATTCCATCTTCGGTGGCGCGTTCACCGTCGACGCCCAGGCCACCGGTGAACTGCCGGTGATCACCGTCCGTCCGGGTGCCGTCGAGGCCGCCCCGGCCGACGGTGCCGGCGAGGTCGTCGCCGTCGAGGTTCCGGCCCAGGCCGAGAATGCGACGAAGATCACATCGCGCGAGCCGGTCGTCGCGGGCGACCGCCCCGAGCTCACCGAGGCCAGTGTCGTGGTCGCCGGTGGTCGTGGTGTCGGCAGCGAGGAGAACTTCAAGATCGTCGAGGAGCTCGCCGACTCGCTCGGTGCCGCCGTCGGCGCTTCGCGTGCCGCCGTGGACTCCGGCTACTACGCCGGCCAGTTCCAGGTCGGCCAGACCGGCAAGACCGTGTCGCCGCAGCTCTACATCGCCCTGGGCATCTCCGGCGCCATCCAGCACCGCGCCGGTATGCAGACGTCCAAGACGATCATCGCGGTCAACAAGGACGAAGAGGCCCCGATCTTCGAGATCGCCGACCTCGGCATCGTCGGTGACCTGTTCAAGGTCACCCCGCAGCTGACCGAGGCGGTCAAGGCCCGCAAGGGTTAAATTTCTCTGCGCGAGCAGACACAAAGTGCCCCTTTTCCTCGCGAAAAGGGGCACTTTTGTTGGGGGCACCTCCCTCTGGGGGACTGCTCGCGGTGTTCATGTTTCGTGCACGGACACGTCACGCAGCCGATGCCGCCCGGAGACCCGCAGGCGCGACCGTGCTGTGTATGAGCGACGTATCTGTACTCATACCGGCTGATGACATCAATCAGGCGGCTGCCTCCGGGACGCCGCGCTACACCCTGTTGCTGTCCACCGATCCCGAGCACATCGAGGCGGCCCAGCGACTGCGCCACGATGTGTTCACCTCCGAGCCCGGATTCGCTCTTGCGGGTGCGGCCGACGGGCTCGACGCCGACCGCTTCGACCAGTTCTGCGACCACCTGCTGGTCCGCGAGGACGGCTCCTGCGAGCTGGTCGGCTGCTATCGGATGTTGCCGCCGCCTGGCGCCATCGCCGCCGGATGCCTCTACACGGCAACCGAATTCGACGTCAGCGCCCTCGATGCGCTGCGGCCGTCGCTGGTGGAGATGGGTCGCGCCGTGGTGCGCGCCGACCACCGCAACGGCGGGGTGGTGCTGCTGATGTGGGCCGGCATCCTGGCCTACCTGGACCGCTGCGGTTATGACTACGTGACCGGCTGTGTGTCGGTCCCGACGCACCCGGCCGGCGAGGAGCCCGGCCGGACGCTGCGTGGGGTACGCGATTTCGTATTGCGCCGCCACGGCGGGCCCGCCGAGTTGACCGTGCGGCCCTACCGCCCGGTGGTCATCGACGGCCGCGGCCTCGACGAGATCACCCCTCCGGCCCGGGTGAGCGTTCCCGCGCTGATGCGCGGCTACCTGCGACTGGGCGCCGAGGTCTGCGGCGAACCCGCACACGACCCCGATTTCGGTGTCGGTGACTTCCCGGCGCTGCTGGACAAACGGCGGGCCGATGTCCGCTACCTCAAACGGCTGCGCTCGGTATCGCAGGCCACCGACGGTGAGGATCGCTCATGACACACGCCTGGCTGCCCACAGCCTCCTGCGATGCCACCTGCATGCCCGCCGGCGCCGCGCCGCTGGGGTCGCGACCGGCCATCTGGACTCGCAGCACACTGCGCATCACCGGCGCGGTCCTGCTGTTTCTCGCGGTGCCACTGCTCGCGGTTCCGCTGCCCGGGCGCTCGCACCTGCAACGCGCCTACTGCCGGCTGATGCTGCGCTGTGTCGGTGTCCGAATCACCGTGTCGGGCGGCCCGATCCGCAACCTGCGTGGGGTACTGGTGGTCAGCGGGCATGTGTCCTGGCTGGACATCTTCACCATCGGTGCGGTGCTGCCCGGATCGTTCGTGGCCCGCGCCGACCTGATCGACTGGCCGGCACTGGGAATTGTGGCCCGGATCATGAAGGTCATCCCGATCGAACGGGAGAGCCTGCGCCGGCTGCCCGCCGTTGTCGGAGCCGTCGCCGCCCGGCTACGCAACGGGCAGACCGTCGTCGCCTTCCCGGAGGGCACCACCTGGTGCGGGCTGGGCTACGGACCGTTCCGGCCCGCGATGTTCCAGGCCGCCATCGACGCCGGACGCCCGGTGCAGCCACTGGCCCTGACCTACCACCACCGCGACGGCAGCCCCTCGACGGTGCCCGCCTATATCGGGGAGGACACGCTGCTGGACTCGATCCGGCGGCTGGTCACCGCCCGGCGCACCGTCGTGCACGTCCGGGTCGAGTCGCTGCAGTTGCCCGGCGAGGACCGGCGCGAACTGGCGGCACGGTGCGAGACCGCGGTGCGTGGAACCCGCCGGGCACCCGTCGGCCACGGCCATGCGCTGGTTGCCTGACCTCGATGCGTTAGACAACCCGGCCCGGCGGCTATCCTTGATGGGCCATGAGCGCCGTCTACCTGGATCACGCCGCCACCACCCCGATGCATCCCGCTGCCATCGAGGCGATGACGGCCGTGCTGGCGACGGTCGGCAACGCCTCCTCGTTGCACACCTCCGGCCGGGCCGCGCGGCGCCGGATGGAGGAGGCCCGCGAGACGCTGGCAGGTCTGCTGGGCGCTCGTCCGTCGGAGGTCATCTTCACCGCCGGGGGCACCGAATCGGACAACCTGGCCATCAAGGGCATCTACTGGGCCCGCCGCGATTCGTCGCCGCAGCTGCGCAGGATCGTCACCACCCCCGTCGAGCACCACGCGGTGCTCGACGCCGTCGAATGGCTCGTCGAACACGAGGGCGCCGAGGTGAGCTGGCTGCCTGTCGACGCCGACGGGTCGGTATCTGCCGAGGATCTGCGCACCGTGCTGGCCGCGCACGACGACATCGCGCTGGTCTCGGTGATGTGGGCTAACAACGAGGTCGGCACCATCCTGCCGATCGCCGACCTGGCCGCCGTGGCAGCCGAATTCGACATCCCGATCCACAGCGACGCGATCCAGGCGGTGGCACACATCCCGGTCGACTTCGCTGCGAGCGGGCTGTCGGCCATGAGTGTGGCGGCGCACAAGTTCGGCGGTCCGACCGGCGTCGGAGCCCTGGTATTGCGCCGTGACACCGCCTGCGTGCCGATTCTGCACGGCGGTGGCCAGGAACGTGACGTGCGTTCGGGGACACCGGATGTCGCCGCCGCCGTGGCGATGGCCACCGCCGCTGCCATCGCGATCGGAGAGCTCGCCGAGACCGGGTCCCGGATCCGCGCGCTGCGCGACCGTCTGATCGCCGGGGTCCAGGCCGCCATCGAGGATGTCGACGTCAACGGTGCCGACGGCGACCGCCGGCTACCGGGCAACGCGCACTTCACCTTCCGTGGCTGCGAAGGCGATTCGCTGCTGATGCTGCTGGACGCCAAGGGTGTCGAATGCTCCACCGGTTCGGCCTGCACCGCCGGAGTGGCCCAGCCCTCCCATGTGTTGATCGCGATGGGCGCCGACCCGGCCGCCGCACGCGGGTCACTGCGACTCTCCCTGGGGCACACCAATACCGACACTGATATCGACACCGTCCTGGCGGTGCTGCCCGCCGCCGTGGAACGTGCCCGACAGGCTGCATTGGCCAGTGCGGGGACCGTACGATGAGGGTCTTGGTCGCGATGAGCGGCGGCGTGGACTCCTCGGTGGCCGCTGCCCGGATGGTCGATGCCGGCCACGATGTCGTCGGGGTGCATCTGGCGCTGTCCGCGTCGCCGGGCACCTTGCGCACCGGATCGCGGGGCTGTTGCTCCAAGGAGGATGCCGGCGACGCCCGCCGTGTCGCCGATATCCTCGACATCCCGTTTTATGTCTGGGATTTCGCCGACCGGTTCAAGGCCGAGGTGATCGACGACTTCGTCGAGTCCTACGCCCGCGGGGAGACTCCCAACCCGTGCGTGAAATGCAATGAGACGATCAAGTTCTCGGCTCTGTCCGCGCGCGCGTTGGCCCTCGGGTTCGACGCCGTGGCGACCGGGCACTACGCCCGGCTGGCCGATGGCCGACTGCGTCGCGCCGTCGACGCCGACAAGGATCAGTCCTATGTGCTCGCGGTGTTGACCTCCGAGCAGCTGCGGCACGCGGTGTTCCCGATCGGGGACACCCCCAAGACCGAGATCCGCGCCGAGGCGGCCCGGCGCGGACTGGCCACCGCGGACAAGCCGGACAGCCACGACATCTGCTTCATCCCCTCCGGTGACACCCGCGCCTTCCTGGGCGCCAAGATCGGCATCCGGCCAGGTGCGGTCGTCGACGCCGGGGGTGCGGTGCTGGCCGAGCACGACGGCGTGCACGGGTTCACCATCGGTCAGCGCAAGGGCCTCGGGATCGGCGGACCCGGCCCGGACGGACAGCCCAGGTATGTCACCGGTATCGACGCCGCCACCGGCACGGTGCGGGTGGGTCCCGCGCAGGATCTCGATGTCTGGGAACTGCTCGGGGACAAGCCGGTGTTCACCGCCGGTGCCGCCCCGACCGGGCCGGTCGAGGGTGTGGTGCAGGTGCGCGCCCACGGCGGCCTGGCCGAGGCCGTCGTCCGGGTGGTGGACGGCCGGTTGGTCGCCGATCTGCGTGAACCGCTGCGCGGGGTGGCTCCGGGCCAGACGATGGTGCTCTACCGTCCGGATGCCCACGGTGACGAGGTCATCGCCAGCGCCACCGTCACGCGCGCGTGAGCGCTTTCGCCGCCGCCACCGGTATCGGTTCCTGGCCGGGCACCTCGGCGCACCAAGCCGCCGAGATCGTCGTCGGTGAACTGCACACCCTGGCGCATCTGGTCGAACTGCCGGCGCGTGGAGTCGGGGCCGATCTGATCGGTCGCACCGGCGCGCTGTTGGTCGATATCGGCTTCGACACCGCCGCCCGTGCCTACCGGATGGCACCCGGTCGCAGCGCGGTGCTGCGTCGGGCGGTCAGCCTGCTGGGCGAGGACCTCGACGCGTTGGAGGAGGCCTGGGAGAAGGCCGGTCTGCGCGGTGGCGGTCGCACCGTCAAGGTGCAGGCCGCCGGGCCGATCACGCTGGCTGCCCAGCTGGAGCTGGGTAACGGGCACCGCGCCATCACCGACGTCGGGGCGTTGCGTGACCTGGCCGGCTCGTTGGCCGAAGGACTGTCCGGGCACCGCGCCGAGGTGGCGCGGCGCCTCGATGCAGAGGTCGTCGTACAACTCGACGAGCCCTCGTTGCCCGCGGCGTTGGCCGGCCGGCTCACCGGGGTGACCAGTCTGTCCCCGGTGCATCCGGTCGACGAGCAGGTGGCCGCCGCCCTGCTCGACGAGGTGGCCGGCGCGGTCGGCGGTGCTGTCGCACTGCACAGTTGTGCTGCCGAACTACCGTGGAAACTGCTGCAGCGCAGTGCTTTACAGGCAATATCGGTCGACGTGTCGACCCTGCAGGCGGCCGACCTCGACGGGGTGGGGGAGTTCATCGAATCCGGCCGGACGGTGCTGCTGGGTGTCGTCCCCGCAGCCGCCCCGGATCGGCGCTGGGTCCCCGAACATGTCGCCGCGGCGGCGGCCGCGGTGACCGACCGGTTGGGCTTTGCCCGCACCGTCCTGCGTGAGCGTGTCGGCATCACCCCGGCCTGCGGTCTGGCCGGTGCCACCGACGGCTGGGCACGCACCGCCCTCGGTCTGGCGCAGAAGGCAGCCGACGGTCTGCAGACCGATCCCGACGCGATCTGAGCAGTCCACCCGACTCAGGTTTGACGAGCGGTAAAGTGGGCACCCGACGGCGGGGAGACTGTGAGCACACCGAAACGCTTACTGACGACCGGAGCGACAGCGACGGTCGCTTTTGCGCTGCTCCTGGGCTCACCCGCCGATGCCCTCGCCGACCGCGGGGATCGCGGGGATCGGGGTTCGCACTCCTCGCAATCCGATCGCCGCGGCGATAGTGGCCAGCGCGGCCGCGGTGAGCACGACAACCACCGTGAGAACGACCGTCGCGATGACCGCGCCGAGAGCCGTGACCCACGGACCGGTCGGGGCGAACAGGACAGCACGCCGGATATCCGCCGCACAGTCGCCGAAACCGATACCGACACCGAATCGGGGACCGAGGGCACCGAGGAAGAGTGGGTGAGTGAATCACCCGCAGCGAGTGCGCGAGTGAGTGCCACGGAGAGTCGGCAGGCCACCAGCGTCGCCGAGAACCGGCAGGCGACCAGTGCCGCCGCCACCACCGATACCGCCGAACCTGCCTCGTCGGGGCCGCCGCGGCCGGCCGTCGCCGACCGCGCCGGCTCCGAACGTAGTCCGTGGAATCCGCCGCCGGGCACCACGTTCGACATGCCCGAACGACCGGTGGCCGTCGTCGAACCGGCGCCGTCCCCGTTGCCGCAGGTGACCGCACCGGTGGCCCAACTGGTGATCATCGACGTACCGCCGGCGACGCCGCCGGTCGACATCGTGCCGGAACCCGTTGCGGCGGCGCTGAGTCCGGCACCGCGCGTCGTCAAGATGGACCAGTCGATACTGCGGCTACCCGAGACGCCGCGGCCCGGGCAGCCGATGTCCTCGTGGTTCGGCATCCTGGGCCTGCTGTTGATCCCGGCGGCCGGCGCGGCGCTCGGCTATCGCCAGGCGCGCGCCGCCCGCGCGGTGCAACAGCTAGTGACTCCGTAGGTCCTTGCGCAGGATCTTGCCCGAGGCCGACTTCGGGATGACATCGATGAACGCCACCTGACGGACCTTCTTGTACGCCGCGACCTGGCCGGCGACGAACTCCATGACGGTGTCGGCGTCCAGGTCGGTATCGGGTTGGCGCACCACGAAGGCTTTGGGCACCTCCTCGCCGGATTCGGTGTCCACCACCCCGATCACCGCGGCATCGGCGATCGCCGGGTGGCTCAGCAGCACGGCCTCCAGTTCGGCGGGCGGTACCTGATAGCCCTTGTACTTGATCAGTTCTTTGAGCCGGTCGACGATGAACACACAGCCGGTGGCGTCGACGCGGGCCAGGTCGCCGGTGTGCAGGAACCCGTCGGCGTCGATGGTCTGCGCCGTCGCGGCCTCGTTGTTCAGATAACCGGCCATCACGTTGGGGCCCTTGAACCACAGCTCGCCGGTCTCGGACAACCCGGATTCGGGCAGCCCGATCTCGTCCCCGGAGGCCGGGTCGATCAGCTTGCTCACCGAATTGGGCACCGTCCACCCGCACGACGCCATCGGCGCGGTGGCGCCGAGGGCGGACCGGCCGCCGTCGAACGGGGTGATATGGCTGACCGGGCTGAGCTCGCTCATCCCGTACCCCTGCACCAGTGGGCAGCCCAACCGCGCCGTCACGGCCTTGCCCAACTCCTCGTCCAGTGGTGCCGCGCCCGACATGATGCCGCGCAGCGAGGACAGGTCGTACTCGTCGACCAACGGATGCTTGGCCAGGGCGACCGCGACCGGCGGCGCGATGAACGCGTGGGTGCATTTCTGGTCGGCGATATTGGACAAGAACTCGGTCAGGTCGAAGCTGGGCATGATGACCAGCTGGGCGCGGGCGTGCAGGGCGGCGTTCAGCAGCACCGTCATGCCGTAGATGTGGAAGAACGGCAGCACGGCCAGCACCCGGTCGCCGGCTTCCATACGCTGCACCGGACGGATCTGGGCGACATTGGACACCAGGTTGTGATGGGTCAGCATCACGCCCTTGGGATTGCCGGTGGTGCCCGAGCTGTAGGGCAGCACCGCCAGATGGGTCGCCGGGTCGAAATCGACTGCGGGAACGGGATATCCGGGGCCGAGCAGATCGGCGGCGTTGGGGTGACCGTCGGCGTCGGCGCCCGGGCCGTCCAGCACGACGACGGCCGACGGATCGAGGCCCGCACCGACCGCACCCTCGACGGCCTGCGGCTTGAGTGCCGAGATCGTGACCAGCATCGCGGCCTTGGAATCGGTGAGCTGCTTGGTGATGTCCTTGGCGGTGAACAGCGCGTTGATGGTGGTGGCGGTGGCACCGGCGCGCAGGATGCCATGGAACGCGACGGCGAACGCCGCACTGTTGGGTGCCAGCAGGCCGACGACCGCGCCCGGGCCGAGGTTACGTTGGGCCAGTGCGCCGGCGAAGGCGTCGATACGGGCGATCATCTCGCGGTAGGTGGTGGGGGTACCCGACTTGGTGTCGAGCAGCGCGACCTCGTCCAGCACGGCCGGATCGATATCGGCGAAAAGGTAGTCGTAGACGCTTGACGTGGGAATCTGCACCTGGGGAAAGGGGCTTTCGATACTCATGGTGACGCCTATCTCATCATGACTTCGCGGGCTTCGTGGCGGCTCGGGCGGATGCGCACCGTTCACCGCGATACCGCCGGTACTGCATAACGTACAGTGTCGTGATGGCCGCCAACGTGGACAACCCGCCCGACCTCCCCGGCGTCGAACATCGTTACCTCGACCTCGGCGCCGGGGTGACGATTCACGTCGCCGACGCCGGGCCCGCCGATGGTCCGCCGGTCATGTTGGTGCACGGCTTCCCACAGAACTGGTGGGAGTGGCGCGACATGATCGGACCGCTGGCCGCCGACGGCTACCGGGTGCTCTGCCCGGATCTACGTGGCGCTGGGTGGAGTTCGGCACCCGATGACCGCTACCTGAAAAACGATATGGCCGACGACCTGGCCGCGGTGTGCGATCGACTCGGTGTCGGGCCGGTGAAACTCGTCGCCCACGACTGGGGCGGGCCGGTGGCCACCATCTTCCTGCTGCGCCACCCGGAGAAGGTCGCCGCATTCATGGGGATGAACACCGCCGTGCCCTGGCTCAAACACGACCGCAAGGCGATCCTGGAGATCTGGCGGATGTGGTACCAGGTTCCGATGATGCTGCCGCTCATCGGGCCGAAGGTGATCGCCGACCGCAAGACCCGCTACTTCAACATCCTGGGCCCCTGGGTGGGCGGCAGCTTCCAGACACCGGCCGAGGACATCAACTTCTATGTCGCGTGCATGCGCCGACCCGGCTATGCCGAGGCCGGTTCGCGCTGGTACCGCACCTTCCAGCGCCGGGAGGCATCACGTTGGCTGCGCGGCGAATTCGACGATCACAAGGTCACCGTCCCGGTGCGCTGGTTACACGGCACCGACGATCGGGTGCTCACCCCGGACCTGCTGCGCGTACTGCCCGAACACTGTGCGGACTTCGAGCTGGAACTGGTCCCCGGAGTGGGGCATTGGATCGTCGAGCAGCGCCCCGAACTCGTGCTCGACCGGCTACGGACGTTCCTCGCGACCACCTAGGATCGGAGGGTGTGAGGTTGTCCACCCTGGATCTGGCGACACGAAAGTTCTGGCGGGCCACCGGCCGTGAGGTGGATCTGCGCGGTGCACACGACTGGCTGCAGGCTCCGCTGGGAGACGGTGCGGACGACTGGTTGGCAGCGGAGGCGACCCGACGCGGTGGCACCTTGGTCGAAGACGATCCCGATGCCGGTCTGCAGCCGTCACTTTCGGTGCTGGCCGGGCCGGGATTCGATCCGGCTGCCGTGCATCGGTTGATCCACGACTTCTACACCCACACCGCCCGCTGGCGTATGGAGGTGTGGAGTAGTTGGTCGCCCCTGTTCTGGCCGGCGGGCGAATTGGTCTCGCGGCTGTTCGGTCGGCGGGTGCAGCAGCTCGCCCTGCCGATGCGGCCGCTGGACGTCGCCTACGGTATGGAGGGGCGGGTCTCGGTGATCAGCGACGCCACCGGCGCCCAGGTGGCCGCCGGCTGGGTGCGCACCCTGCGCCGCAACGGTGACACGGTGTTCAGCGGATGTTATTCGCGCAGAACCCTTCCCGGTGCGCCCACGCCGAGTGTGCACGTCACCTTCCCGCTGGAGGACGGCAACGTCCAGGTGTTCCTGCAGCCGCAGAACCGTCGCGGGGGTGGGCTGCGGCTGGTGTCGCCGCCCGGCGGATGGGGTGCGGACGGGGCCTACGTTCTTGTGCGCGACGGCGGTCGGCACTTCGCCCGCCGCGTTCCGTTGCACGAGACGTTTGATCTGTATCTCGACGACGAGGGCGTGTTGCGTACCGACCACGTCCTGCGGATCGGCAACCTGACCGCGGTTCGCCTGCACTACAAGTTGGAACGCCAAGGGACATAACCGGTGTGGCCGTCCCAGTGCCCGTGCTCGGACAACGGTCGGAACCGGTAGGTGGCGAACTCGCGGTGAAAGTCTCGCCGACGCCGCTCGGTCATCGCATCGGCATGCCGGCTCGGTGCATCGACCGGACCCCGGCTCGGTTCGTTCCCACCCGGATCCCGCCCGTGCACCATGTCGGTCATCGCCCGTACCGACCGCCAGATCGAGAAGGTCGATATCGACCGTGGTGGGCGCATCGCGGCCAAGGCCAATGTGACGTCGGGATGGTCGCGGACCAGACGCTCCACCGGCTTGCCCCAGTGCAGAAACCGGGGAATCTCCGGCAGGCGCATCCGGGCCAGCGTGACCGCGACGACGGGTTCGGAGTCGTCCCAGGTGTCGGCGCGCTCGGGCAGGTCGGGTAGGGCGGCCAGGGTCGACCAACGTCGCAGGTATGCCATCCGG
The DNA here is from genome assembly GCF_053345865.1 of Mycobacterium sp. C31M. NCBI lineage: Bacteria > Bacillati > Actinomycetota > Actinomycetes > Mycobacteriales > Mycobacteriaceae > Mycobacterium > Mycobacterium sp. C31M. The sequence goes on from NZ_JBKFAX010000004.1 coordinate 292,366, forward strand.
ACATGCCAGCCGGAGTCGAACCATTCGCCTGCCGGGCTAGTCAGGAACTTCTCGACGGCGGACTCGTCCTCCCAGCGGGCGAACATGGCCAAGTGGCGCAACTGCATTCGGTCCGGCGACAGCGTGGGTGCACCCAGTCGCATCAGCGACAGGCATTCGGCGTGGCGCAGGCCCGGCACGTCGCGGGGTGGGCGGCCCAACAGGGGCAGCGCCGTTCGCGACGGTAAGCGGACGAGGTGGAACGTGAACAGCTCAGCGCTCATCGAGTTGGCGGATCAGCTTTTTCGAGGCGATCAATCGGAACGAGGCGTCCAGGAGTTCGGTGACCTCGTCCCAATCCACCTTCGCCGCGGTGAGATCCAGGCCCAGCCAGCCGAACGGGCCCATGTAGGCCGGGAAGAAGAATCGAGCGTCTTGTTCGAGTGATCGGCGGTCGGACTCGTCGACCTTGACCAGCAGCGAGTAAGGATAGGCGACCATCCTTTCTGCGCCCTTCACGTTGCCGCCGTACATCGCGAACATCTTCGGTGCACAGAACACCGGTCGTCCCCAGGAGATCTTCTCGAACGCCTCGGGGAAGCCCAGGGCTAGTTCGCGCAGCTCGGCCAGCCCGAGATCGTCGTCGGAGAACATCACCGGATGGGGCACAGGTAGCAGTCTAGACGTCCCGAACTTGAGTTAGGCTGCCCTTACTTGCGCAGGTGAGGAGAGTGATGATGCCGACCACTTGGATGGACACCGTGCTCCGGCAGACGCGGCGGGTCAGCGATACGCCGTATCCGCACTGGGCGGCGGCGCTGCTGAACAATCCCGTCCGCCGCCTGATCGGGCGACCGGGCGCGGTCATCGACTCGCTGCGGCTGGCCGGTGACGAGCGGGTGCTGGAGATCGGACCGGGGCCCGGTTACTTCAGCGCCGAATTGGCCCGCCGGCTACCCGTGGGCCGGCTGGATCTGTTCGATCTGCAACCACAGATGCTGGACCGGGCTCGGCGCCGATTGGCCGGTATCCCGGGCTGCCACGTCGGTTTTCACGCCGGCGACGCCGGCTCGGGGCTGCCGTTTCCCGACGAATCCTTCGATGTCGCCTTCCTGGCGGCGGTGCTCGGCGAGGTACCCGACCCGGACACCTGCGTACGGTCCCTGGAGCGGGTGTTGCGCCCTGGTGCGTTGCTGGTGTTCGTCGAGGCCTTCCCCGACCCCGACCGCCAAAGCGTCGCGGCGCTGCGTGAGCTGGTGCAACCGCGCGGGTTCGTCCTGCAGAGTTGGGTGGGCACGACCTGGCGTGACGTGGCCCAGTTCCGCCGGGTGCCGACACTGTAAAGCTGTCGGGGGCCTGCACTAGCCTGACCAGAGTGAGCTCACCGGACGCGCAGGAACGTGGTCGCTGGCAGGAACTTGCCGAGGAGGTGCGCGGTCACCAGTTCCGGTACTACGTCAAGGACGCGCCGGTCATCTCCGATGCCGAGTTCGACATCTTGCTGCGCCAACTCGAGGCGCTCGAAGAGCAGTATCCGGAACTGCGCACCCCGGACTCGCCGACCCAGTTGGTCGGCGGAGCGGGATTCGCCACCGATTTCGCCGCGGCCGATCATCTGGAGCGTATGTTGTCGCTGGACAACGCGTTCGACACCGACGAGCTGTCGGCCTGGGCAGCGCGGCTGGGCGCAGAGGTCGGCACCGAGATCGACTATCTGTGTGAGTTGAAGATCGACGGTGTCGCGTTGGCGCTGGTGTATCGCGACGGTGTGCTGGTGCGCGCGGCCACCCGCGGTGACGGCCGCAGCGGCGAGGATGTCACGCTCAACGCCCGCACCATCGACGACATCCCTGAACGGCTCACCGGCACAGACGAATTCCCGGTGCCTGCGGTGCTGGAGGTGCGCGGCGAGGTGTTCTTCCGGGTGGCCGATTTCGAGGACCTCAACGCCGGACTGGTCGCGGAGAGCAAACCACCGTTCGCCAACCCGCGCAACAGCGCCGCCGGGTCGCTGCGCCAGAAGAACCCAGCCGTCACCGCCCGGCGACGGCTGCGGATGATCTGCCACGGCCTGGGCAAGATCGAGGGCATCACGTTCGGCTCGCTGCACGACGCCTATCGGGCGCTGGGCGCCTGGGGGCTGCCGGTGTCCACGCACACCACCAAGGTGGTGGGCATCAAGGCCGTCGCCGAACGCATCGCCTATTGGGGTGAGCACCGCCACGATGTCGAGCACGAGATCGACGGTCTGGTGGTCAAGGTCGACGATGTCACCCTGCAGCGCCGCCTCGGCGCCACCTCCCGTGCCCCGCGTTGGGCCATCGCCTACAAGTACCCGCCCGAGGAAGTCACCACCAAACTCCTCGACATCCGGGTGAGCGTCGGGCGCACCGGCCGGGTCACCCCGTTCGCGTACATGGAGCCGGTCAAGGTGGCCGGCTCGACCGTCGGACTGGCGACCCTGCACAACGCCACCGAGGTCAAGCGCAAAGGTGTGCGGATCGGCGACACCGTGGTGATCCGCAAGGCCGGTGACGTCATCCCCGAGGTACTGGCCCCGGTCGTCGACCTGCGCGACGGCACCGAGCGGGAGTTCGTGATGCCGACCCAATGCCCGGAATGCGGCACCACGCTGGCTCCGGCCAAGGAGGGCGACGCCGATATCCGTTGCCCCAACACCCGCAGCTGCCCGGCGCAGTTGCGCGAGCGGGTATTCCACGTCGCCGGCCGCGGTGCCTTCGACATCGAGGGGCTGGGGTATGAGGCCGGCACCGCACTGCTGGCCGCCGGGGTGATCACCGACGAGGGTGACCTGTTCACCCTGACCGCCGAGCAACTGCTGCGGACCGACCTGTTCACGACCAAGGCCGGCGAACTGTCGGCCAACGGCAAGCGGCTGCTGGCCAACCTGGGCAAGGCGAAATCCCAGCCGTTGTGGCGGGTGTTGGTCGCGCTGTCCATCCGGCATGTCGGGCCCACCGCCGCGCGCGCACTGGCCGGTGAGTTCGCCAGCCTCGATGCCATCAGAGCGGCCTCGGAGGCCGAACTCGCGGCCGTCGAAGGGGTCGGGCCGACCATCGCCGCCGCGGTGATCGAATGGTTCGACGTCGACTGGCACCGCGACATCGTCGACAAGTGGCGCGCCGCCGGGGTCCGGATGGTCGACGAACGTGACGCCGGGATCGAACGCACCTTGGAGGGGCTCTCGATCGTGGTGACGGGGTCGCTGACCGGCTTCTCCCGCGACGAGGCCAAGGAGGCGATCCTGGCCCGCGGCGGCAAGGCCGTCGGGTCGGTGTCGAAGAAGACGTCCTATGTGGTGGCCGGGGATGCGCCGGGATCCAAGTACGACAAGGCGATCGAGCTCGGGGTGCCGGTGCTCGACGAGGACGGGTTCGCCAAGCTGCTCGCGGAGGGACCGGAGCCCGTGGCCGAAACCGACGCCGACGTCGACTAGCGATACCCCAGCCGCATGTCCTCGACGATCCGCGGATTCTCCAGCGTCGAGGGCTCCAACACCTGCGGTGCATTGTCCGGCGGGAACACCGTCGCCGCGTCGAGCACCTGCTGGGTCAGGAAGCGCAGTGGGGGAGCGGTTTCGGGCACCGTCGGGGTGGGGGCCGGAGGGCCCCGGCGGGCCAGGGCGAAACCCCAGTCGCCGAATGTCGGCACGTGCACGTGATACGGCGTCACCGCGAAACCCGCGGCCCCGAGGGTGGACACGGTGCGCCAGAACGCCTTCGGCGTCGAGAACGGGCTGCCGGACTGTACGACCACCAGCGCGTCGGGGGCCAGCACCCGGGTCGCCAGGGCGTAGAACTCCTGTGAGTACAGCCGGCCCAGCACCGGATTGTCCGGATCAGGCAGGTCGATGATCACCGCATCAAAACCGCCACGCGGCGCATCACGCAACCACGTCATGGCATCGTCGACGACGACCTGCACCCGCGGATCGTCCAGTGCGCCGCCGTTGGTGTCTCGCAGCGGCCCGCGGGCCAACTCGATCACCGCGGGATCGAGTTCCACCTGCACGATCGTCTCGACGTCGGGCATCCGCAGCAGTTCCCGGGCAGCCAGCCCGTCGCCGCCGCCCAGGATCAGCACCGACGCAGCCCCGTCGCCGAGCGCGGGATACACCAGACTCTCGGTGTAGCGGTACTCGTCTCGGGTCGAGAACTGCAGTCCGCCATCGAGATACAACCGGGTATCGGTGCCGCGCCGGGTCACCACGATCTCCTGATACGCCGACTGCTGGTAGGCGACGATCGGGTCGGCGTAGAGGCGCTGCCGGGTCGTGGTCTGGATCCCGTCGGAGGTGATGATCAGGGTGGTCAGGGTCAGCGCCGCGACCGTCAGCACCGATAGTGCGGCCGCGAGTTGGCGCCGGCTGATGATGGCGCGCAACAGGAACACCGAGACCACCGCGGCGGCGGCCAGATTGATCATGCCGGTGACCGCGGCGCCGCGGATCATGCCGAGCTGAGGCAGCACCAGAAACGGCCAGGCCAATCCGCCGATCAGCGCACCCAGATAGTCGGCGGCGTTCAGGTTCGCCAGCACCCGGCCGGCATCGGCGGCGCCCGCGGTGCGGCCGCGCTGCAGCAGTGTCATCAGCAGCGGCACCTCGGCACCCACCAGCGTGCCGATCAGCGCGGTCCCGAGCACCAGGATCCACAGCCCGTCGCCGATGAACGAGAACGCCACATACATTGCGGCAGCCGATAATCCACCGATCAGGCCGAGCAGTGTCTCCACGGCGATGAAGGTGATCGCCGCATGACCGAGAAACGGTTTGACGGCCAGCGCACCCGCACCGAGCGCGGCGACGAAACCGGCGACGATCAGCGAGGTCGCGACGATCCCGCCGCCGTGCAGGCTGGTCGACAGTGTCAGCAGGGCGAGTTCGTAGATGAGCCCGCACGCGGCGCACGCCGCCACCGCGGCGAGCAGCAGCGCCCGCCACCGGGTGGTGGTCATGACTGCGCCTCCGTCATGACAGCGCGGCGGCGTTCACCCCTCCCACCGCCAGCAGGATCACCGCGGTCGCGATGGCACCCGGGTGCAGCTTCTCATCGGCGATCAGATCGCGGAACCGCCCGGGTACCAACGCCTCCAACACCAGCAGTGTCACCCCCTGCAGCAGCACGCCGACCAGTCCGTACACCAGGGCATCGACCAGTCCCTGGCCGAGTTCGGCCGAGCTCGCGATGATCGCGGTGGCCGTCACCAACGACAGCGCCCCGTACATGCCGGAGGCCACCGCGACCGCGTTGGGGTGATGGTTGACGAACAGCAGCTCGCGCAGGCTGCCGGGGGTCAGCAGATCGGTCATCAGGAACCCGGCGCCGAACACCACGATCCCGACGACGAAGTACAGCGCCGCAGCGACCACGTTCTGGGTCAGTAGACCCCCGTCGACGGAGCCGAACTCAAGCGCAAGATTTGACGGCACCGCCGTCGTCGCCAGATATGAGGTAGTACCCATCGGTTCTCCGCTCCTACTTCGATCCGCCGGGTCCGCCGGGGCTGCCGCCCGAACCACCCGCTGGTGAGCCCGGGGTGAACCCCGGACCCAGGAAAATGAATCCGCCACCGCTGTAACGGGCATTGGTGTCCTCGACCCGAATGCTGCACGGGTACTGGCCATCCGGGCCCACGGTGACGATGTCGTCGTTGTAGCGCAGGTACTCGGTGCCGCGGTCGCTGGCCCGCGCCTCGGGTGCGTCGTACCGTGCGATCTCGTCGGCGACCTGTTGGGGTGAGCCGCTGCATTCGTAGCGTCCGTTACCGCCGTCGGCCGAGTACTGCCGGTACGTGTCGCCGACGTGACCGCGAACGTCCTTGCCCAGCATCAGCATTCCGGCGAGCAGCAGGATCGCGCCCAGAGCACCCATGCCGCCGGCGAGCCAGAACAGGAAGGTGCGGGTCATGGCTGCCACCGGCTCACGGTGTGCACGACGGTGCCGCCGCAGCTGTCCGGATACAGATGCCAGGTCTGCCACCGCCACCCGGGGCCGTCGGGCTCGGCACACAGCGCCGTCAACGCGGCCTCATCACCGGGGAAACTGCCGCCGAGCCATCCGCTGTCACGTTCGCAGTGGGCGCGCAGATCCGCAGCGATGCGCCGGAAGGACTGATCGTCGTGGGTGGCGATGTCCGAGCGCAGTTGATAGCCGGGTCCCTGTGCGTGGGGTGGCAATTCGGCGCTGTCGACCAGCACGGTGCACGACACCTGTTCGGTGAAGCGGCCCACGCTGACCACGTGTGAGGCACCGAGCACGCCGAGCACCAGTTCGGTGCCGTCCGGGTGGACCAGCGTCGCACTGGCCAACGGAACCGGGGCCGGGGCATTCAGGGTCAGCCGTAGGCCCGCACCGCTGACGTCGGCGGGCAGCACACTGAGTCGGTGCAACGGCACGGTCGCCTTATGCGCCCGCGGGCGGGGCCGGGTAGACGGTCAGCTCTCCGGCGCGAACGGGCCTGCCGTAGGACACTTCCCAGGCCATCCCCGGGGCCCACCGCTCGTAGCCGAGTTTGGCGCCGGCGGGGCCGCTGTAATCGACATAGTCCATCTCGCCGCCGGCGGGCAGCCCGGTGGTGCCCTCGGTGGTGTAGGACGCGCGGCCGTTCTCGTCGACGCTGAAGGTGGCTCCGTCGACGGTGATGCTGCTGCCCGGATCTGACGGCAGGTCGGTGCGCTTGTACCACCACACCAACTCCAGGCGGCCCTCGTCCTCCTCGACGCTGAACCACACCGGCGGCTCGTCGGGGTTGCCCTCCAGCAGGTGCTCCCACCAGACGAACGGACCCTCACGCAGGGTCACCGAGCCGCGCACCACATAGTCGATGCCGCCGTGACTGACGATGGCGCCGGGCCCGAGCTGGCGCGGACCGAAGGTCTCGGTCTGTGTGGCGAACCGCATCGGATCCTGGCGGGCGCCCGGTGTACTGGGCTGCTTCGGGCGGCTACGTGCGACGAGGAAAACGACCACTGCGGCCAGAATCAACACGATGGCGAGGACGATCAGCAGTTCTCCCACGCAACACCTTTCACGGTCCGGTCACAGGCCACGTTCCACGGTAACAGCCGAGCCCACAGCGGACTCTCAGCTTCATCAGCGAACGGAGGTCAGCCCACGATGGTGGCGACGATGCCGGCCAGGTAGCCGAGCCGGGCGACCTCTGACGGGCGGAACGCCGGACCCCCCGCGCGGCCGAGCACCACCGCGGTGTTCGGATCACCCAGCGGGGCCGCCGCCAGCGCCATGTCCATATCCCGCCACACCTGGGGCACCCAATCTCCGGTGGCGTCCAGGGCCTCGGCCCGCTGCAACGGCAGCCAGGGGGCGGTCTGGGCCTGGGTCTCCGGGGACCCGGAGCTGCCGACGACGCGCTCGACACCGTCGCCGACGGCCCGCACGACGGTGCACCAGCCCACCCGCAGCACCTTGGGTGCCTCGTCGGCGAGCACCTGCAGCTTGTCGTGGCGGCCGTGGGCGGCGGCGATGTGGTCGATGAGCTCCAGCTCGCGATGGGCCTCCAGGAGGCCGGTGTGCGGCCGCACGCTGTCGACGTACACACCCTTGATGTGCTCGGCGGCGGTGATCAACGAGTCGGGCATGGCCCCGGGTGGCAGTTCGACGACCAGGTCGTCGATGGCGTAACCGGCTCCCCGCTCGACGACGTCGAGGGAGAGGATGTCGGCGCCCACCGAACCGAGCGCGACGGCCAGCGAGCCGAGGCTGCCCGGTCGGTCCTCCAGCTGGACCCGCAGCAGATAAGACGGCACGGCGATCACCCTGTCACAGCCCACGGGTCGCGGCGATTCGACCCGTGGGTCACGACTAGGCTTGTGCGCCGTGTCCCAGATTTCCCGAGACGAGGTCGCCCACCTGGCGCGACTGGCCCGGCTCGCCCTGACCGACGGTGAGCTGGACAGTTTCGCCGGCCAACTCGATGCGATCCTGGCCCATGTCGGCCGGATCCAGTCCGTCGACGTCACCGGCGTCGAACCGACGGACAATCCGCTCAAGAGCGTCAACGTGACCCGCCCGGACACCGTGGTGGCCGGATTGAACCAGGACCAGGCGCTGGACGCCGCGCCGCGGGCCGAGGACGGTCGGTTCGCCGTGCCGCGGATCCTGGGGGAGGCCGAATGATGAGCCCGAGACGAGCGCGAGTGAGGAGCGCAGCGAAGCGAGGACCGGAGCGAGTGGGAGTCGAGGCATGAGTTCCGAGTTGATCAGGGAAGACGCCGCGACGCTGGCCGTCAAGATCGCGTCCAAGGAGCTGTCCTCCACCGAGGTCACCCAGGCCCACCTGGACCAGATCGCCGCCACCGACGAGCGCTACCACGCCTTCCTGCATGTCGGCGCCGAGCAGGCGCTGGCCGCGGCGGCCGAGGTCGACAAGCGGGTCGCCGCCGGTGAGACGCTGCCCTCACCGCTGGCCGGTGTACCGCTGGCGCTCAAGGACGTGTTCACCACCACGGATATGCCGACCACCTGCGGGTCGAAGATCCTGGAAGGCTGGAACTCGCCGTACGACGCCACCGTCACCACCCGGTTGCGTGCCGCGGGCATCCCGATCCTGGGCAAGACGAACATGGACGAGTTCGCGATGGGCAGCTCGACCGAGAACTCCGCCTACGGCCCGACCCGCAACCCGTGGGACACCGACCGGGTACCCGGCGGCTCCGGCGGCGGTAGCGCGGCCGCGCTGGCCGCGTTCCAGGCCCCGCTGGCCATCGGCACCGATACCGGTGGCTCGATTCGCCAGCCCGCCGCGCTGACCTCGACGGTCGGCGTCAAACCCACTTACGGCACGGTCAGCCGGTTCGGGCTGATCGCCTGCGCCTCATCGCTGGACCAGGGCGGTCCTTGTGCGCGCACCGTTCTGGACACCGCGCTGCTGCACCAGGTGATCGCCGGGCACGACCCGCGCGATTCCACCTCGGTGGACGTGCCGGTGCCCGATGTGGTGGCCGCCGCCCGTGCCGGTGCGACCGGCGACCTCACGGGTGTGCGCGTCGGTGTGGTCAAGCAGCTGCGCGGCGAGGGTTATCAGCCCGGGGTGCTGGACGCCTTCAACGCCGCGGTTGCCCAGCTGGAGGGCCTCGGCGCCGAGGTGACCGAGGTGGACTGCCCGAACTTCGACCACGCGATGGCCGCCTACTACCTGATCCTGCCCTCGGAGGTGTCCTCGAACCTGGCGCGTTTCGACGCCATGCGGTTCGGGCTGCGCGTCGGCGATGACGGCACGCACAGCGCCGAAGAGGTGATGGCGCTGACCCGCGCCGCCGGATTCGGCCCAGAGGTCAAGCGCCGCATCATGATCGGCACCTATGCGCTGTCGGCAGGATACTACGACGCCTACTACAACCAGGCGCAGAAGGTCCGCACCCTGATCGCCCGCGATCTGGAGCAGGCTTACGAAAAGGTCGACGTGCTGGTGTCGCCGGCGACCCCGACGACCGCGTTCGGAATCGGCGAGAAGGTCGACGATCCGCTGGCCATGTACCTGTTCGACCTGTGCACGCTGCCGCTGAACCTGGCCGGGCACTGTGGCATGTCGGTGCCGGCCGGGCTGGCCGCCGAGGACAATCTGCCGGTCGGGCTGCAGATCATGGCCCCGGCGCACGCCGATGACCGGCTGTACCGGGTCGGCGCGGCCTACGAGCAGGCCCGCGGAGCGCTGCCGACGGCGCTGTAGGTCAGTCCAGGATCCGGCGTGCGACGTTGGTGCTGACCAGGTCGAGCAGCTCGTCGGAGCGCCCGGCCATGATGGTCCGGATCGCGTACAGCGAGAAGCCCTTTGCCTGTTCGACGGTGATCGCCGGCGGGATGGACAGCTCCTGACGGGCGGTCACCACGTCGACCAGTGCGGGCCCGTCGTGGGCGAAGGCCTCGGTCAGTGCGGCGTCCAGGTCACCGGGTTGCTCGACGCGTCGGCCGAACATGCCGAGCGATTGTGCGACGGCCGCGAAGTTCGGGTTCTGCAGGTCGGTGCCGAAGGTGACGATGCCGGCCGCCTTCATCTCCAGTTCCACGAAGTTCAGTGACGAGTTGTTGAACACGATGGTCTTCACCGGCAGCCGGTTCTGGGTCAGCGTGATCAGCTCACCGAACAGCATGGTCAGCCCGCCGTCGCCGGCGAAGGCCACCACCTGCCTGCCGCGGTCGACGGTCTGCGCGCCGATCGCCAGCGGTAATGCGCAGGCCATGGTGCCGTGGTTGAACGACCCCAGCAGCCGTCGGCGCCCGTTCATCCTCAGATAGCGGGCCGCCCACACCACCGGAGAGCCGACATCGACGGTGAACACTGCGTCATCGGCGGCCAGTCGGTCGGCGACGGCGGCCAGGTGTTCCGGTCGGATCGGGGTGCGGTCACGGTCGTTGCCGGCCAGTTCGTCGAGCCGTCGGCGGGTCTTGCGGTAGTGCGCCAGCGAGCGGTCCAGGTGGCTGCGGTCGGGTTTGTCGGTCAGCAGCGGCAGCAGCGCGGGCAGGGTGTCGGCCACCGAGCCCACCAGGCCGATGTCGATCGCGGTGCGCCGACCCAGGTTGCGGCCGCGGATGTCGAGTTGGATGACGGTGGCGTTCTCGGGATAGAACTGCCGATACGGGAAGTCGGTGCCGAGCATGAGCAGCACCTCGGCCTCCTTGATGGCCTTGTACCCGGAAGCGAAGCCGAGCAGGCCGGTCATGCCGACGTCGTACGGGTTGTCGTATTCGACGAACTCCTTGCCGCGCAGGGCATGCACGACGGGTGCCTTCAACGTCGCCGCGAGCGTCACCAACTCGTCGTGGGCGCCCTCGACACCGGCGCCGGCCAGGATGGTGACCTTGTCTGAGTTGTTGAGAACCGTTGCGGTGCGACGTAACTCGTCATCGGTCGGTCGGATCATCGAGCGGGTGAGCCGCACCGGGTTGATCCGGGCGTCGGTCTTGTGCAGCAAGATCTCACCCGGGATGACGACGACGGCCACCCCGTTCTCAGCGATGGCGGCGCGCATGGCCATCTCCAGCACCCGCGGCGCCGATTCTGCGGTGGTCACCAGCTCGCAGTACACGCTGCACTCGCGGAACAGTTCCTGGGGTCGGGTCTCCTGGAAGTACTGCGAGCCGATCTCCGCCTGCGGGATGTGCGCGGCGATGGCCAGCACCGGCACCCGACTGCGCTGCGCGTCGAACAGCCCGTTGATCAGATGCAGATTGCCGGGTCCGCAGCTGCCGGCGCAGACCGCCAGCCGACCGGTCAATGCCGCATCGGCCGCGGCGGCGAAACCGGCGGCCTCTTCGTGCCGGACGTGTTCCCAGCTGAAGTCGTCGGCCCGCCGGATGGCGTCGGTCAGGCCGTTGAGACTGTCGCCGGGGAGCCCGTAGATCCGCGTGACATCGCTGGCCTGCAGGGTCGCGATGACGTGATCGGCAACTGTCGTCATGACTCAACCCTAGGACCACTTTCGTGTGCTCAACGCGCCCGCGCTGGACGGAACTGGCAGGATCGAGGCCATGCGTATCGGAGTGCTGACCGGTGGCGGTGACTGTCCAGGCCTGAATGCGGTGATCAGGGCGGTGGTGCGGACCAGCGACGCCCGCTACGGATCCTCGGTGGTCGGATTCCTGGACGGCTGGCGGGGCCTGCTGGAGGACCGCCGGATCCAACTCGCCAACGACGATCGCAACGACCGGCTGCTGGCCAAGGGCGGCACCATGCTGGGCACCGCCCGGACCAATCCGGACAAGCTGCGCGCCGGTCTGCCCCAGATCAAGCAGACCCTCGAGGACAACGGCATCGATGTCCTCATCCCGATCGGTGGTGAGGGCACCCTGACGGCGGCCAACTGGCTGTCCGAGGAGGGCGTGCCGGTGGTCGGTGTGCCCAAGACCATCGACAACGATATCGACTGCACCGACGTCACTTTCGGACATGACACGGCGCTGACCATCGCCACCGAGGCCATCGACCGGTTGCACAGCACCGCCGAGTCACACCAGCGTGTGATGCTCGTCGAGGTGATGGGCCGGCACGCCGGCTGGATCGCGCTGAACGCCGGCCTGGCCTCCGGCGCGCACATGACGCTGATCCCGGAGCAGCCCTTCGACGTCGAGGAGGTCTGCCGGTTGGTGAAACGGCGCTTCCAGCGCGGAGATTCGCATTTCATCTGTGTGGTCGCCGAGGGTGCCAAACCGGCCGAGGGGTCGATGCAGCTGCGTGACGGCGGTATCGACGAATTCGGTCATCAGCGATTCACCGGTGTCGCTGCACAATTGGCCGTCGAGATCGAGAAGCGGATGAACAAGGAGGTCCGCACCACGGTGCTGGGCCATGTGCAGCGCGGTGGCACGCCCACCCCGTACGACCGGGTGCTGGCCACCCGCTTCGGGGTCAACGCCGCCGACGCCGCGCACGCCGGCGAATACGGGATGATGGTGTCGTTGCGGGGGCAGGACATCGGCCGGGTCGCGCTCTCGGATGCGACCAAGCAACTCAAGCTGGTTCCGCAGAGCCGCTACGACGACGCCGCTGCGTTCTTCGGCTAGCCCGAGCCCACGGCGGGTATCGGCCGGGCACTAAAATCACCACCATGACCGCCTCGACTGCCGAACTCGCCGACTACGACGACGTCATCGCCGAGTACGACCCCGTGATGGGCATGGAGGTGCACGTCGAACTGTCGACCGCCACCAAGATGTTCTGCCCGTGCGCGAACAAGTTCGGTGCCGAGCCCAACACCCAGGTCTGCCCGGTCTGCCTCGGGCTGCCAGGGTCGCTGCCGGTGCTCAACCAGGCCGCGGTCGAGTCGGCGATCCGGATCGGGCTGGCGCTCAACTGCGATATCGCGCCGTGGGGCCGCTTCGCGCGGAAGAACTACTTCTACCCGGACCAGCCGAAGAACTACCAGATCAGCCAGTACGACGAGCCGATCGCCGTCAACGGCTACCTGGACGTCCCGCTGGAGGACGGCAGCACCTGGCGCATCGAGATCGAGCGGGCGCACATGGAGGAGGACACCGGCAAGCTGACCCACCTGGGCAGCGACACCGGTCGCATCGCCGGCGCCACCACCTCACTGGCCGACTTCAACCGCGCCGGGGTACCGCTCATCGAGATCGTCACCAAGCCCATCGAGGGCACCGCGGAACGGGCACCCGAGATCGCCCGCGCCTACGTCACCGCCCTGCGTGATCTGCTGCGCGGACTCGACGTCTCCGATGTCCGGATGGACCAGGGCTCGATGCGGTGCGACTCCAACGTGTCGCTGAAGCCCAAGGGCACGACCGAGTTCGGCACCCGCACCGAGACCAAGAACGTCAACTCGCTCAAGAGCGTCGAGGTCGCCGTCCGCTACGAGATGCGCCGCCAGGCCGCCGTGCTCGGCGCCGGCGGCACCGTTACCCAGGAGACCCGGCACTTCCACGAGGACGGTCACACCACCGCCGGCCGCAGCAAGGAGACCGCGCAGGACTACCGGTACTTCCCGGAGCCCGACCTGGAACCGGTCGCCCCGCCCGCCGAACTCGTCGAGCAGTTGCGCGCGACCATCCCGGAACTGCCCTGGCTGGTACGCAACCGAGTCCAGCAGGAGTGGGGCATCTCCGACGAGGTGATGCGCGACCTGGTCAACAACGGTGCCATCGACCTGGTCGCGGCCACCGTGGCCAAGGGTGCCTCCAGCGAGGCTGCCCGCGCCTGGTGGGGAAACTTCCTGGTGCAGAAGGCCAACGAAGTGTCCGTGTCCGTGTCCGATTTGCCCATCACCCCCGCCCAGGTGGCCGCCGTCGTCAAACTCGTCGACGACGGCAAGCTTTCGAACAAGCTGGCCCGCCAGGTGGTCGAAGGTGTGCTGGCCGGTGAGGGTGAGCCCGAGCAGGTGATGAACGACCGTGGACTGGTCGTGGTGCGCGACGATTCACTGATCCAGGCCGCCGTCGACCAGGCGTTGGCCGCCAATCCCGATGTCGCCGACAAGATCCGGGGTGGCAAGGTGCAGGCCGCCGGCGCGATCGTGGGTGCGGTCATGAAGGCCACCAAGGGTCAGGCCGACGCCGCCCGGGTCCGGGAACTGGTGCTCGCCGCCTGTTCTTGACTCGACTTCGGCGCGGAAACGTTCAGTCACCGAACGTTTCCGCGCCGAACTCGCTAGGTCTTGTCGGCGTTCTGCCGCGGGAACCCGCCGCCGGACGGGAACAGCGGGAAGACGACATCATCGGTGTTCTCGGCGTCCCCGGAGGTCTTGTTGACCGTGGCACCCCAGATGTTGCCGTCGGGGGAGACCGCCAGCGCCCAGGCGTGACCGTGCTGGTCCTGGCGGACCACCTCGGGCTCGCCGGTGACCGCACCGGTCTCCGGGGCCAGCCGCAGCGCCACCGTCTGCTTGGTGTTGACCAGGTTCACCAGCACCGTGCCGTCCAGCGCGGCGCAGCCCGCCACACCCGGTCGGTCCGGCCACGTCCACACCGTGGACACCTGCGAATCCTTGGTGATCTTCTGCATCCGGTCGGCCGACGGGGTGCGATCGGTGACGTAGAGCGCTCCGTCGGACGGGTCGACGCACATCCCGCCACCGGCACCCATCCCGGACAGCGCCGTGGTGGTGGGGGCCTGATTGACCGTTGTCGGCTGCTCGATGCGCAGCACCTTGCCGGCCAGCGAGGCGGGATCGTTCGCCTGCGCCGGATTGCCGGCATCGCCGGTGAACACCAGCAGCGTGGTGGGGCTGGTGAAGATCAGCGAGCCGGCATTGCCGACCGCGCCCTTCGGGATGCCGGTCAGGATCGGCTTGGGGATATCGCCGTCGGCGATGCGGATGACGCGGTTGTCGGTGGGGGTGCTGATATAGGCATACATCAGCCGGTCCTGCTGGTAGGTCGGCGACTTCACGATGTCGAGCAGACCGCCGTCGCCGGCCGGGTCGACCGGGATGGTCAGTTTGACCACCGGCTCGGCCCTGGTGGCCACTTCCTTGATGACACCGGTCTGCCGCTCGGCCACCAGCGCCGACTGGCTGTCGCCACCCATGATCAGCCCGCTGGTGCTCTCCAGGCAGCCCTGCATCACGCCCTGGGCCTTGCACGCCTTCGGGAACGGGGTGGCCGGCAGTGGTGGTGGCGGCTCGGGTTTGGTCGGGGGCGGCGGCGCCATCTGAGGTTCGGTGGTGAACGGCTGGGACTGTGCGTCGTCGAACCGCGCACATCCGGAGCCCGCCAGCATCACCGCGCACAGCACCACGGCAATCCGCGCCGGTCCGCCCAATGTCATGCTGGCCAGGTTACGGATTGTCCGGCGGTGCGCGCCACGAAGGGCGGCTGAGCGGGCACGTGTGTCACAACTTGGCAACAGTGCGGACAAGGTGCACAATGCGCCGCGCCAATCCCTGGTTATGGGGTGAGGAGCCCCTACCCTGGTTTTCGTGACCGCTGAACCTCAGAACCTGACCGACTGGCAACGGCCCGCGTCGGCGCAGTTGGTCGACCCGGAAGACGATCTTCCCTCGTCGACCTACGGGGGCGATTTCGAGACCACTGCCATTCCGCGTTACGACACCGGTGGCGAGTCCAAATCGGACCAGCCGAACTTCCCGCTGCTCAACGACCCCGAGCCGCTGCCCTATGTGTCGCCGGCGGCGTCCAACCCGTACGCCACGACACCGGCCGCGCCGGCCGAGATCGGTCCCTACGACGCCGAGCGGCAGATCCGTGCCGCCGGCCGGCGGGGCACCCTCGACCTGGGCCTGCTGTTGCTGCGCCTGGGTCTGGGTGTGTTGATGGTCGTACACGGCCTGCAGAAGGCCTTCGGCTGGTGGGGCGGAGCGGGCCTGTCCGGTTTCGAAGGCTCGTTGGCCGAAGCGGGCTACCAGCACGCCGGTCTGCTGACCTACGTCGGCGCCGGTGCCCAGATCGGTGCCGGTGTCCTGCTGGTCCTGGGTCTGTTCACCCCGATCGCCGCCGCTGCTGCGCTCGCCTACCTGATCAACGGCCTGCTCGCCGCGGTCGCCGCCGGCCAGAACGTCGGCTTCACCGATTTTGTCGTCCCGTCCGGACACGAGCATCAGGTCACCCTGGTGCTGCTGGCCGCCGCGCTGACGCTGACCGGACCGGGGCGTTATGGCTTCGACGCGGGCCGCGGTTGGGCCCGCCGCCCGTTCGTCGGGTCGGCCCTGGCACTGCTGCTCGGCATCGGCGTGGGCGTCGGCATGTGGGTGCTGCTCAACGGCGCCAATCCGATCGCCTGACGCCGATCAAGCGGCGAGGCACGAGCCGCGTTGAGTAGTCGGGCCATCAGGCACGGCCTGAGTGCTACTCGTAAGGGTTGGGCACCCGGCCGCCGCTGGCCGCCGTCAACAGCGGCAGCGTCGCGAACGTGACGGCGGGAAGCATGATTTCGCTGCCGTCGGTGCGCCGGGCCCGCGCCCATGCCGACCGCCCGAACCGCAGGCCCGCAATATCGGTCCACGGCAAGGTTTCTCCACCGAGCAGCGTCCGCGTCGACACCTGATCGCGGTCGGCGACCGTGCGGTAGCGCACGATGATCGTCGAGGCGATCACCGGAAAGGCCAGCAGAACCCAGCTCCAGCTGGGCAGCGCGTAGATCAGCGCGAAGATCCCGAGAGTGATGAAGCCGACCGCGATATGGGCCATCGGGGAGATGCGGATGACAAGCGGGGAAGGCTGACTCACGCAGGCCATCCTCTCATCGACTGAGTACGACCTCCGCGCCCACAGGGGCAATTTGACCTTTGCGCCGTGCGGGGACTACCGTCTTCTGCTATGTACACCCCGGGCGAGCTCGTAGTAATTGGTTGGCGCGTTGATGCCGCGCTAGCTCTCTGCCGGGCCTAGCCAAACAGCATCGACGCGCCAACCCTCGTACAGCGGACTCCGCTGACGGGGGTTTTTTGCTGTCACAGGACACCACAACACAATTCACCTACCGGACCAAAGAGGACACAGTGAGCGCACCCACCACGCGACCGCCGGAGCCGACCCAGCGCACCAATGGCGCAGCGGCTCCCGCCAAGGCGGCACCGAAGGCCAATGTCGTTGCCCCGCAGCAGATGACCGGTGCGCAGTCGGTCGTGCGGTCGCTCGAGGAGATCGGCGTCGAGGTCATCTTCGGCATCCCCGGTGGCGCCGTGCTGCCGGTCTACGACCCGCTGTACGACTCGCAGAAGTTGCGCCACGTGCTGGTGCGCCACGAGCAGGGGGCAGGCCACGCCGCCAGCGGCTACGCGCATGCCACCGGCAAGGTCGGTGTGATGATGGCCACCTCCGGTCCCGGTGCCACCAACCTGGTCACCCCGTTGGCCGACGCCCAGATGGACTCCATCCCGGTCGTGGCGATCACCGGCCAGGTCGGCCGCGCGCTGATCGGCACCGACGCCTTCCAGGAAGCCGATATCACCGGCATGACCATGCCGATCACCAAGCACAACTTCCTGGTGCGCGACGGTGACGACATCCCGCGAGTGATCGCCGAGGCGTTCCACATCGCCCAGAGCGGCCGGCCGGGCGCGGTCCTGGTCGACGTCCCGAAGGACATCCTGCAGGGTCAGTGCACGTTCGCCTGGCCGCCGGTGCTGGACCTGCCGGGCTACAAGCCGAACACCAAGCCGCACAGCCGGCAGGTGCGCGAGGCCGCCAAGCTGATCGCCGAGGCCCGCAAGCCGGTGCTGTATGTCGGCGGCGGCGTGATCCGTGGTGAGGCGACAGTCGAGCTGATGGATCTGGCCGAGCTGACCGGCATCCCGGTGGTCACCACCTTGATGGCGCGCGGTGCGTTCCCCGACAGCCACCCGCAGCACATGGGCATGCCGGGTATGCACGGTTCGGTGTCCGCGGTGGCCGCTCTGCAGAAGAGCGATCTGCTGATCGCGCTGGGCACCCGCTTCGACGACCGGGTCACCGGCAAGCTGGACTCGTTCGCCCCGGACGCCAAGGTCATCCACGCCGATATCGACCCCGCCGAGATCGGTAAGAACCGGCATGCCGACGTGCCGATCGTCGGTGACGTCCGCAACGTGCTGACCGATCTGCTGGAGGTGCTGCGGCGCGGCACCGGCGGGCAGGAGCGCAGCGACGGGGGATTCGGCCCGGTCTCGGCGGCGTCGCTGCAGCTGGGCAACTGGTGGGAGTACCTGTCCAGCATCAAGGCGACCTACCCGCTGAGCTATGGCCCGCAGAGCGACGGCAGCCTGAGCCCGGAGTTCGTCATCGAGAAGCTGGGCCAGCTCGCCGGACCGGAGGCGGTCTACGTCGCCGGTGTCGGCCAGCATCAGATGTGGGCCGCGCAGTTCGTCAAGTACGAGAACCCGAAGACCTGGCTGAACTCGGGCGGTCTGGGCACCATGGGCTACTCGGTCCCGGCAGCCATGGGTGCCAAGTTCGGTCGGCCCGAGGCCGAGGTGTGGGCCATCGACGGTGACGGCTGCTTCCAGATGACCAATCAGGAGCTGGCCACCTGCGCCATCGAGGGTGCGCCAATCAAGGTCGCGCTGATCAACAACGGCAACCTGGGCATGGTGCGGCAGTGGCAGACGCTGTTCTACGAAGAGCGGTACAGCCAAACGGATCTGGCCACCCACAGCCGCCGGATCCCCGATTTCGTGAAGCTGGCAGAGGCGCTGGGCTGCGTCGGATTGCGTTGTGAGCGTGCCGAAGACGTCGAATCGGTGATCCAGCAGGCGCGTGAGATCAACGACCGACCGGTGGTCATCGACTTCATCGTCGGCAAGGACGCCCAGGTGTGGCCGATGGTCGCCGCCGGCACCGGCAACGACGAGATCCAGGCCGCCCGCGGTATCCGGCCGCTGTTCGACTCCGAAGAAGGGCACGCCTGATGACTCTGTCCACCCACACCCTGTCGGTGCTCGTCGAGGACAAGCCCGGCGTGCTGGCGCGTGTCGCCTCGCTGTTCTCGCGGCGCGGTTTCAACATCCAGAGCCTGGCCGTCGGCGCGACCGAGCAGAAGCATCTGTCGCGTATGACGATCGTCGTGGAGGTCGAGGATTTCCCGCTGGAGCAGGTCACCAAGCAGCTCAACAAGCTGATCAACGTCATCAAGATCGTCGAGCAGGATGAGGCGCAGTCGGTTTCGCGGGAACTGGCACTGATCAAAGTGCGCACCGATGCGGCCACCCGCAGCCAGGTTATCGAAGCGGTTAATCTATTCCGGGCAAAGGTGGTGGATGTGTCCACCGAGTCACTGACCATCGAGGCCACCGGGACCCCGGAGAAGCTCGAGGCATTCCTGCGAGTGCTCGAGCCGTACGGGATCCGGGAGATCGTGCAGTCCGGCATCGTGTCGCTGGCGCGCGGGCCGCGCGGTATCGGCACGGCCAAATAGCTTTCAAAACGAGAAACAACGAGAAGGAAAAGCAAGTGGCAATCGAACTGTTCTACGACGACGACGCAGATCTGTCGATCATCCAGGGCCGCAAGGTCGCGGTGATCGGCTACGGCAGCCAGGGCCACGCCCATTCGCTGTCGCTGCGTGACTCGGGCGTGCAGGTCAAGGTCGGCCTGAAGGAAGGCTCGAAGTCCCGCGTCAAGGTCGAGGAGCAGGGCCTGGAGGTCGACACCCCGGCCGCGGTCGCCAAATGGGCCGACGTGATCATGGTGCTCGCGCCCGACACCGCGCAGGCCGAGATCTTCCGCAACGACATCGAACCGAACCTGGAAGACGGTAATGCGCTGTTCTTCGGCCACGGCCTGAACATCCACTTCGGCCTGATCAAGCCGCCGGCCAACGTCACCGTCGGCATGGTCGCCCCCAAGGGCCCCGGCCACCTGGTGCGCCGCCAGTTCGTCGACGGCAAAGGTGTGCCCGCGCTCATCGCCATCGATCAGGACCCCAAGGGTGAGGGCCAGGCCCTGGCGCTGTCCTACGCCGCCGCCATCGGTGGTGCCCGCGCCGGCGTCATCAAGACCACCTTCAAGGAAGAGACCGAGACCGACCTGTTCGGTGAGCAGGCCGTGCTGTGCGGTGGCACCGAGGAGCTCATCAAGACCGGTTTCGAGGTCATGGTCGAGGCCGGTTACGCCCCCGAGATGGCCTACTTCGAGGTGCTGCACGAGCTCAAGCTCATCGTCGACCTGATCTACGAGGGTGGCATCGCCCGGATGAACTACTCGGTGTCCGACACCGCGGAGTTCGGTGGCTACATTTCCGGTCCGCGCGTCATCGACGCCGACACCAAGGAGCGCATGCGCGGCATCCTCAAGGACATCCAGGACGGCACCTTCGTCAAGCGCCTGGTCGCCAACGTCGAGAACGGCAACAAGGAGCTCGAGGGCCTGCGCAAGGAGAACGCCGAGCACCCGATCGAGGTCACCGGGAAGAAGCTGCGCGACCTGATGAGCTGGGTCGATCGGCCGATCACCGAAACCGCTTAGCGCTTGCTTCGATTTGTGGCGTCTTACCCGTAACCATCACGGGTGAGACGCCACAGGTCGTTCTAGGGGTGCGCTTCGTGGCCTGCGCGGCCCTCGGTGCGGCGTTCTTCCTTCATCTCCGCCTCGTACACGTGCCGCTTGCCGCCCGTCAGTTCGTCACGCACCCGTTGCTCGTGGGCACGGAACAGGGACCAGTAATCGTCGTCGAACTCCTCGACGACCTGGAAGGTCCACCGGCCATTGATGACATTGCGGCCGACCATGTCCTCGCTCAGCCGGTCGGCGATATCGGGATGCCCGGCCGCCCGCAGTGCATCCGCCGCCTCGCCGAGCAGCAGGTCGGCATGACCCATCAGTTGGTGGAACGAGTACAGATGGCCGCGGGCGCGTTCCACGTACTCCAATGCTTCGGACACCTTGCCGACGGCACCGACCGTCTCATCGGAGACCCCGTCGGGCCGGGCATGCGCATCATCGAGCCGGGACACCTGTAGGGAGTACCCGCGGTGCGGCGCAACTACTCAGGACGACAGGCGCCCGGCGACCCGGGCTGACGGTCATGGCTTCAGCGTAGGCAGGTCCCTGATCCCGAATTCGCGTCGCAGGACCGTGCGCGCGGCATAGAACCCGGCCATGCCGTGCACACCGCCGCCGGGCGGGGTGGCCGAGGAACACAGGTAGGCCTTGGGGATCGGGGTCGACCACGGGTTCCACCGTGGGGTGGGTCCCGCGATGGCGCTGCGCATGTTGTTGCCGCCGACGCCGATATCACCGCCGACCAGATTGGCGTTGTGCCCGGACAGTCCGGCCGCGGGCACGCTGCGCACGGCGACGACGACATCGCGGAAACCGGGGGCGAATCGCTCGAAGATGTTGATGACGGAGTCGGCCATGTCCACAGTCGACCCGGCCGGTACGTGCGCGTAGGTCCACAGCGGTCGCCGGCCCTGCGCGTCGATGCGGCCCGGGTCGGCCAGATGCGGCAGCGCCGCGAGCACCATCGGCCATTCGGCGTGGCGGCCCTTGGCGATCTCGGATTCGGCCAGCGCCATCTGCGCCCGGGCGCCGCCCATGTGCAGGGTCGGTGCGTGGATCAAACGTTCATCGCGCCAGGGGATGTCGCCGGACAACACAAAATCGACCTTGGCCACGCCGGGTCCGTAGCGGTAGCGCTGCAACGCCTTCGTGTATCCGGCAGGCAGCATCGACCCGTAGATCGACAGCAGTGCCGTCGGTGCGGTGTCATAGAGCACCACCCCGCCGGGCGGTGCGCTGACCCGCTCGCCGAGAACGAGTTCGCCGCCGTGGGCGCGCAGATCGGCCAGCAGCGCATCGGGGATCGCCTGCGACCCCCCGACCGGGATCGGCCAGCCCACCGCGTGGCCCAACGTGGCGAGCATCAGCCCGGCGCCGGAGGCGACCAGCGACGGCATCGTCGAAATAGTATGTGCGGCAACGCCGGTGAATAATGCACGGGCGTCCTCGCCCTTCAGGGTGCCCCACAGCGGGCTGCCCTGGCCCAGCAGTCGCGGTGCCACCTTCAGCGCCGCGGGTATCGACGGCGGCAGGGATCGCTTGTCGCCAAGCAGGAGTCCGACGACACCGTCACAATCGGCGGCCAGCGGCCCGAGCAGGCGGCGCCAGGAATCACCATCGGACAGCTCGGCGCAGGTGCGGTCGATATCGCGGTAACCGACGGCAGCGGGGGCATTCGGCAACGGGTTGGCATAGGCGATATCGGGCACCGCCAGCTGCACACCGCGGGCCTGCAGGTCGTAGGCGGCGAAGAACGGGGAGGCCAGCGCCAGCGGGTGCACCGCCGAGCAGATGTCGTGGCCGATGTCCGGATACTCCGGATCGGGCAGTGTCCGGGCACCGCCGCCCACGGTGGTCTGCTCCTCGATGACCCGCACCGACAGACCGGCCCGGGCGAGGATGACGGCTGCGGTCAGGCCGTTGGGCCCGCTTCCGACGACGGTGACGTCCACGCCGTCCAGTAGACAACATCGGTGGAAGTGTCTGCTCGTTTCGGTGCTGACAGCACGTGACTGTGGTGCCGAGATCGGCACACACTAGGCTGTAGCGCCGTGAGTCTCCCCGTTGTACTGATCGCCGACAAACTCGCCGCCTCGACCGTCGCCGCACTCGGCGACCAGGTCGAGGTCCGCTGGGTCGACGGCCCGGACCGCCCGAAGCTGCTGGAAGCCGTCGCCGATGCCGACGCCCTGCTGGTGCGGTCGGCCACCACCGTCGACGCCGAGGTCATCGCCGCCGCGCCCAAGCTCAAGATCGTCGCCCGCGCCGGCGTCGGCCTGGACAACGTGGACGTCGATGCCGCCACCGCCCGCGGCGTGCTGGTGGTCAACGCGCCGACCTCCAACATCCACAGCGCCGCCGAGCACGCGATGGCGCTGCTGCTGTCCGCGGCCCGTCAGGTCCCGGCCGCCGACGCGACGCTGCGCGAGCGCACCTGGAAGCGCTCGTCGTTCTCCGGCACCGAGATCTACGGCAAGACTGTCGGCGTGGTCGGCCTGGGCCGCATCGGCCAGCTGGTCGCGGCGCGGCTGGCCGCCTTCGGCACCCACGTCATCGCCTACGACCCGTATGTGTCGACGGCACGGGCTGCCCAGATCGGCATCGAACTGGTCAGCCTGGACGAACTGCTGGGCCGCGCCGATTTCATCTCGGTGCACCTGCCCAAGACCAAGGAGACCGCGGGGCTGATCAACGCCGAGGCGCTGGCCAAGACCAAGCCCGGCGTCATCATCGTCAACGCCGCCCGCGGCGGCCTGATCGACGAGCAGGCGCTGGCCGACGCGATCAACAGCGGTCAGGTGCGGGCCGCCGGTCTGGACGTGTTCTCCACCGAACCGTGCACAGACAGCCCGCTGTTCGACCTGCCGCAGGTCGTGGTCACCCCGCACCTGGGCGCCTCCACCGCCGAGGCCCAGGACCGCGCAGGCACCGACGTGGCTGCCAGTGTGAAGTTGGCGCTGGCCGGCGAGTTCGTGCCGGACGCCGTCAACGTCGGCGGCGGAGCGGTCGGTGAAGAAGTCGCGCCGTGGCTTGAACTGGTGCGCAAGCTGGGTCTGCTGGTCGGTTCGCTGGCCGAGGCGCCGGTGGTGTCGCTGTCGGTGCAGGTGCGCGGCGAGCTGGCTTCCGAGGACGTCGAGATCCTGCGACTGTCGGCGCTGCGCGGCCTGTTCTCCGCCGTCGTCGACGAGCAGGTCACCTTCGTCAATGCACCGACCCTGGCCAAGGATCGTGGCGTGACGGCCGAGATCAGCACTGCCAGCGAGAGTCCCAACCACCGCAGCGTGGTCGATGTCCGCGCGGTGTTCGCCGACGGCGGCGCGCTCAATGTGGCGGGCACCCTGTCGGGGCCGCAGCAGGTCCAGAAGATCGTCCAGATCAACGGCCGCAACCTGGATCTGCGGGCAGAGGGCTACAACCTGGTCGTCAACTACACCGATCAGCCCGGTGCGCTGGGCAAGATCGGCACGCTGCTCGGCGGCGCCGACGTCAACATCCTGGCCGCGCAGATGAGCCAGGATGCCACCGGCGAGAGCGCGACGGTCATGCTCCGCCTGGATACCGATGTGCCCGAGGATGTGCGCACCGCGATTGCCTCGGCGGTCGGTGCCACCACCCTGGAAGTGGTCGATCTGTCATGAAACTAGCTGTCATTGCCGGTGACGGCATCGGTCCCGAGGTCATCGACCAGGCGCTGCGGGTGCTCGACGCCGTGCTGCCCGGGGTCGAGCGCACCGAGTACGACCTCGGTGCCCGGCGCTATCACGCGACCGGAGAACTGCTCACCGACGAGACCATCGAGGAACTTCGCGGGTACGACGCGATCCTGTTGGGCGCCATCGGGGATCCCTCGGTGCCCAGCGGTGTCTTGGAACGCGGCATGCTGCTCAAGTTGCGCTTTGCGCTCGACCATCACGTCAACCTGCGGCCGGGCCGGCTCTATCCCGGTGTGGCCAGCCCGCTTTCGGGTGTCACCGGTATCGACTTCGTGGTGGTGCGTGAGGGTACCGAGGGGCCCTACACCGGCAATGGCGGCGCGCTTCGTGTGGGGACACCGCACGAGGTGGCCACCGAGGTCAGCGTCAACACCGCCTTCGGTGTCGAGCGGGTGGTGCGCGATGCCTTCGCCCGGGCGAAGTCCCGCCGCAAGCATCTGACGCTGGTTCACAAGACCAATGTGCTGACCTTCGCGGGCAGCTTGTGGTCGCGGGTGGTCGCCGAAGTGGGTGCCGAGTACCCCGACGTCGAGGTGGCCTACCAGCACATCGACGCCGCCACCATCCATATGGTCACCGACCCGGGCCGCTTCGACGTCATCGTCACCGACAACCTGTTCGGCGACATCATCACTGACCTGTCGGCCGCGGTGTGCGGTGGCATCGGCCTGGCTGCGAGCGGCAATATCGATGCCACGCGCACCAATCCGTCGATGTTCGAGCCGGTGCACGGCAGCGCGCCCGATATCGCCGGGCAAGGTATCGCCGACCCGACCGCCGCGGTGATGAGCGTGGCGTTGCTGCTCGGCCATGTCGGTGAGACCGAAGCGACGGCACGTGTCGACAAGGCTGTCGGTGAGCATCTGGCGACCCGTGGGGATGCCAAGCAGTCCACCAGCGCGGTCGGCGACCGGATCCTGTCGCTCCTCTAGAGCACGCGCAAAGGGCCCCATTTCCGCCGGGAATGGGGCCCTTCGCGACTGCTCGCGGGCGGACGGTCAGCGCGGTGCGTTCAGCGCCGGCGCCATGACCTCCTCGATCGATCCCGACAGGTACTGCGCGTACGGTGTCGTGACGTGGTAGAGGCCGGAATACACCAGTTGATCGGCGATCACCGCGGGGCAGACGTCGGCGCAGAACCAGGGATCGATGTCGACATAGGTCTGCCCGGTGAGCTCCGCGGCCTCGGCCCAGGGGCCCTGAGCCGGTAGCACCTCAGCCGCCGGTTCCGCACACTTGGTGAGATCGCTCGGGTTGTTCGCGACACACTCCGACGGACTTTGTGACGGGCGCGGGATGTTGCCGATGGTGAACGTCTTTGTACCCGGTGGCAATTCGTTGATGGTCTGCACCAGGGCGTCGCGCCAGATCTCCGGGGTCGTCTCCTTGCCGGGGCCCTGATTGCCACCGTCGAAAAAGCCGGTCATCAGCACGATCTCGGCCTTCTCCTGACCGATGACCTGCATTCGCCAGTCCTGCCATTCATCACATTCGGTGTAGGGCCGCTCGAGCTGGTACTGGTAGTAGTTCAATGTGGCGGGGCCGCAATTGCTCTTGGCCAGCACAATCACCCGCCACCCGTTGCGCTTGCCGATCAGATCCAGCGCGCCGTGCCACATCGAGGCAGCCGAATCACCGATCAGCACCATGGTGCGTTCGCCGTCCTTGTCGCCGACGGTGCACGGTCCGAGGTCGTCGAGTCGGCTCTGCTGCAGCGGTGGGTCACAATCCTCCAGCGACCATTGGTCGGCGTAGTCGCCGCTGGCGGCCAGCAGTTGGTCATTGGTGATGTTCGCGGGGAGATCGCGCGCGCCGGCGGCGGCCTGCACCGCTGCCAGGACTTCGGTTTGCGGTACCGCGCTGGGTGCCGAGCCTGTCGCTGCCGGCTCCGGTAGCCCGCCGAGGGCGGGCCGATCAGATTGCGCCTGACACCCGGATGCCATCAATGCGGCGCACAAAGCCATGCCCGCAATCATTTTGGCGCTCGACAACATCGCCATGCACACGATCCTTTCGCAGAACTCTCAGAACAACTGCTGTACAAGGGGGACCGGCAGCGCCCAGCGGTAACGCTCGAAGGCGGCGACCGCGAACACGATGGCGATGCTGACCGGGATGATCGCCAGACTGAGCCACGGACGCGCCGCGAGGATGCGCGACCGACGGATGGGATTCTCGAAACCGTGATACATCGCCGCCGCTGACGCGAAGGTGGCGCCGATCAGCAGCACCAGAACCGGCCACGAGAAGTCGTCGCCGATGCGGGCGGCAGTGATGGTCAGGATCGGCCAATGCACCAAGTAGAGCGAGTACGAGATATCGCCGACGTACGTGAACACCCGACTGCTCAAGATGGCGGTGGGCACGGTGCGCTGTTCGTGCATGCCGCCGATGAGGATGAATGCGGCGCCCAGCACCGGGATTGCGGCGATCCAGCCCGGGAAGCGGCTGGTGTCGTCGAGTGACAGCACCGACCAGGCGGTCGCGCCGACACCGCACCACACCAGGGCGCCGGCCACCCGTGACTGCGCCGATATCGTCGCGGCCAACCACGGTTGCGCCACGGCGATCAGGGCGCCGATCGCCAGTTCCCACGCTCGGGTGAGAGGAGAGAAGAATGCCTCGACCCCGTTTGTGGCCGTCACGGTGATCGAAAGCAGGTAGCTGGCAACCACGATCACCACAAGCAGCCCGAACAGCAGGTGGCGCAACGTGGCTCGCTGTGAGCGGGCCGCGACTGCGATGGCCATCAGCACCAGCAGGGGCCACACCAGGTAGAACTGCTCCTCGACGGCCAGCGACCAATAGTGCTGTAGTGGAGAGGGATCGCTGCCGAGGCGGGCGTAATCGGTACCGGTGGCGATGAAGTGGAAGTTCGCGAGGAACAACGATGACGCCGTGGCGTCCGGAAGCACCCGGGCTCCGCGCAGGAAGTTCGTCAACTCGAAGGTCGCGATGACCGTGAGGGCGATGACCAAGGTCGCCGCGGGGACGATCCGACGTGCTCGCTTGGCATAGAAGTCGAGGAACCATGCACTGGGGGATCGGGTGGACTTGTGCAGGAGCATCCGGGTGATGACGTAACCGGAGATCACGAAGAAGACGTCGACCCCGATGAATCCACCGGGGAATCCCGGCACCCCGGCATGGTCGAGGATGACCACCAGTACCGCGACGGCCCGCAGACCCTGAATGTCGGCGCGGCGGTGCCGGGCCGATGGTGCGTGGGGATCGGGCTGCCCACCGCGTGCGGCACCTACTGCAACCGCCACCGGCCCTGCCTTCTATCTGGGAACTCGCTGTACAAAACGCTGTGAGTTACCTGTGCAACTCTTGCCGGGCACCATAGCAGTTAGATTAGGCTTACCTCAATTCGAGTGGGCGGGCTGTGCGGACACCGGCCGCTACCTGCGGTTATCACTTGTGGTAAGCCGCTGGCTGCCCGAAGCTCGGCCAGAACAACTGATTTGCTGAAATCGCTGGTCGGCGGCACGCGGATATCGCGATGAATCAGCCCACCATGCGAGGTCTAACTGGCATGGGACTCATCGACATCGAATTGTTCGCGACGCTGGATCTGGTCGGGCAGGCGCCCGGCGGCCCCGACGAGGACCCGATCGGGTTCGGCTTCGGCGGATGGCAGGCACCGCTGGTCAATGAGACCGCAGGTGCGCAGGTGGCTGCCGCCTACGACGGCACCGATGCGCTGCTGCTCGGCCGGCGCACCTATGACATCTTCGCGGCCCATTGGCCGCAGCAGGACGACGAATTCGGGGCGATGTTCAACCGCATCCCGAAGTACGTGGCCTCGCGCGGCAGGCCAGACCTGTCCTGGGCGGGGTCGACGCAGCTCGGTCCCGATCTCGGTGCGGCCGTGCGCGAGATCCGGGACCGGCACGAGAAGATCAAGGTGGTCGGCAGTCTCAACCTGGTGCAGACGCTGTTGCGGGAGAAACTGTTCGACCGGATCGACCTCTGGCTGCACCCGATCATGCTCGGCGTCGGAAAGAAGGTGTTCGACGACGGCGTGATCCCGACCAATCTCACACTGCTCGATCCGCCCGCGGTGTGCCCGACGGGCACGGTGTATCTGCGCTACGGACTGGCAGAGGGGGAGCCGGCGACCGGAGATATGGCCGCGCAGCCCTGACGAGCAGGCGCAAACTTGCACGAAAAGGCTTAAAAGCGCAAGTTTGCGTCTGCTCGCGAGAAGGCTAGGAAACGCCGGCCAGTGCGTCCACCGTCGAGAGCGCCTGGGCCACACCGGATACGATCGATGCCAGTCGGATGGCTTCGAAGATCGCGGTGCGTTCCACCCCGGCATCGCGGAGCACGGTCTCATGGGCGGCCAGGCAGTGCCCGCAGCCGTTGATCGCCGACACGGCCAGCGACCACAGCTCGAAATCCTCCTTCGCCACACCGGGATTGCCGATGATGTTCATCCGCAGACCGGCGCGCAGGTCGTCATAACGACCGTCGAGCTGACCCTTGGTGCGGTAGAACACGTTGTTCATGCCCATGATGGCCGCCGCGCCCAGGGCCGCGTTGTAGGCATCCTCGGACAGGGTGTCCAGCGCGTCCTCGCTGATCTCACGGAGCACCCGCTGCGATCTGGTAGCCGCGGCCGTCGCAACCAATGCGCCCCACAGCTGCTGCTCGTTGAGCTCGGTGGTGCGCACGATTGTGCCCAGATTCAGCTTGAGATCCTTGGCGTACTCGGGCAGCGCGTCCTTGATGTTGTCGACGGACATGATCAGACCGCCTCGGCCAGCAGCTCGCCGGCGTCGATTGTGGGATCGCCCTTGCGCCAGTTGCATGCACACAGTTCGTCGGACTGCAGGGCGTCGAGCACGCGCAGCACCTCATCGACGTTGCGGCCCACCGAGCCCGCGGTGACGGACACGAACTGGATCTCGTTGTTCGGGTCGACGATGAAGGTCGCGCGGTCGGCGACACCGTCGGCGTTGAGAACGCCGGTGGCCACGGCGAGTTCGCGCTTGAGGTCCGAGACCATCGGGAACGGCAGCTTTTTGAGCTCGTCATGCTGTGCACGCCACTGGAAGTGCACGAACTCGTTGTCCACGGAGACGCCGAGTACCTTGGCATCACGGTCTTCGAACTCGTCGTTGAGCTTGCCGAACGCGGCGATCTCGGTGGGGCAGACGAAGGTGAAGTCCTTGGGCCAGAAGAACACGATCCGCCACTTGCCGTCATGGTCGGCACTCGTGACGCGGGTGAAGTAGTCATCGGGCTGCTTGGCGTCGACCTTGGTCAGGTCGCCGCCGATCACGGCAGTCAGGTCGTAAGCGGGGAACTGGTCGCCGATCGTCAGCAACGGCATCGAGCACTCCTTAATCTGGAATAATTCCAATGTACGACTCAATTGTGCGTGCCGTTCTGCGCGTCGACAAGCCGTACCCGCGTGATGGTGGACACAACACCGTGGGTCTGAAAGTTGTTCGTAGATGTGCTATTTCACGCGCGCGCGGCAGTGCTGGCGTCCGGGTCGGCCGGTACCAGTGGGTATGCCGCGATGGGGAACAGTGCGCACACCGCAAATGCCAATGGGTAACCCACAACACCGATCAGCGCGCCGAACAGCGGTGAGGCCACGGCGGTCGCGAGGTGCTGGCTGGTGTTCTGGGTGCCCAGCGCACGGCCGCTCCAGAATGGTCCGGCGATCTCGGCGATGGCGGTGAATGCCAGACCGTTGTCCGACACCGTCACCACCGAGGCGATGACCATCAAAGCGATACTCACCGGGGAGTCCAGGGCATCGGTGAGCGCGAGCAGGGCCAGCGTTGCCGATGCTGCCGCGGCGATATAGCGGATGGGCCGCAACCGGGATCCGATCACATCCGACCATCGGCCGGCGGCGATGCGGCCGCCGGCGCCGAGCACCTGAGCGAAGGTCACCAGTGCACCCGCCGATGCCGCCGACCAGTCGCGGTCGGTCATCAGCCACACGAGCATGAAGGTCCACACGAAACCCTGCGGGATGACCAGCAGCACCGAAACCGCATGAATGCGCACCAGAACCGACGAACCCCGGTACGGATTGGCCAGATGTGCCGGTGGCGCCTCGGCCCGCGGGGGGCGGGGTGGGTCGAGCACGCCGGCCGCACAGATCACTGCCGACGCCGCGCAGACGATGGCGGGGAACAGCAGTGCGGTGGCGATGCCGTGGCTCTCGGCCACCCGTGGGATCACCAGGGCTCCGATGCCCACGCCCAGCGGTGTCGCGGTCTGTCGGATACCCATCGCCAGGCCGCGTTGCTCGGGCGGGAACCAGCCGACGACCACCCGGCCGCTGGCGGAGTTGCTGCTCGCGGCGGCCATGCCGCCCAGTAACAGGAACGCCCCGACCGCCCACAGTGAGTTGACCGCGGCGGCGCCGAAGGCGAAGGCCGCGGTCAGTGCCGATCCCACGGTGAGTACGAAGCGTTCGCCCACCCGATCGACCAGCCAACCCCATGCGATCAGCGTCACCACCATTCCGAAGCTGGGCATCGCCGAGAGCAGGCCTGCCGCAGCCAGATCGAGGCCACGATCGCGGTGCAGGGTAGGAATCAGAAACGCCGCTCCGTTGATGAACACGTTGGCGCATGTGGTCGCGGTCAGCGCGATGACCAGCATCGACCAGCGGCGGGCGGTGCTGATCGAGCGGTCCATGCTGCCCATGTTGCCACGGCGATCTCAATATATTGAATCTTGGTACCAATATATGAGACGCTCGACAGAGGCCGGTCCCGCGCACGGGCGGTGTCGGCGGCTAACTAGGCTGGAGCCATGCGCCTCGGTCGAATTGCCAGTCCAGACGGGGTCGCCTTCGTGGTCATCGAAGGCGACTCGACAGCCAGTGCCGTATGCCGCGAGATCGCCGAGCAGTACCTCTCGCGCAATCCCACCTTCACCGGGCGCAGCTGGCCGCTGGCCGATGTCCGGCTGCTGGCACCGATCCTGGCGTCCAAGGTGGTCGCGATGGGCAAGAACTATGCCGCCCACGCCCGCGAGATGGGTAGCGAGGCGCCCGAGGATCCGGTGATCTTCCTCAAGCCCAACACCGCGATCATCGGCCCCAATGTGGCCATCACGCTGCCCGCCGACGCCAATCCGGTGCATCACGAGGGTGAGCTCGTCATCGTCATCGAGCGGCCCTGCAAGGATGTTCCGGCCGCCAAGGCCGCCGAGTACATCCTCGGCTACACCATCGCCAACGATGTCTCGGCACGCGACCAGCAGGCCAAGGATGGTCAGTGGATGCGGGCGAAGGGGCATGACACTTTCTGCCCGGTCGGGCCGTGGATCGAAACCGCGGTCGACCCGAGCGATCTGGACATCCGTACCGAGGTCAACGGACAGCTGCGACAGGACAGCAACACTGCGCTGCTGCTGCATGACGTCGGCGCGATCGTCGAATGGGTATCGGCGGTGATGACATTGCTGCCCGGCGATCTGATCCTGACCGGTACGCCTGAGGGCGTCGGCCCGATCGAAGACGGTGACACCGTCAGCATCACCGTCGAAGGTATCGGCACGCTCACCAATCCCGTTGTGCGAAAGGGAAAGTAGATGACCCCCGAGATGAGCGCGAGTGAGGATCGTGCGAGGACCGGAGCGAGTGGGAGTCGAGGCATGACCCAAGAGAACGTCCGGGTACGTTTCTGCCCGTCGCCCACCGGCACTCCGCATGTCGGCCTGGTCCGTACCGCGCTGTTCAACTGGGCCTACGCGCGACACACCGGCGGCACCTTCGTCTTCCGGATCGAGGACACCGACGCTGCTCGCGACAGCCAGGAGAGTTACGACGCCATCCTCGACGCGCTGCGCTGGCTCGGGTTGGACTGGGACGAGGGTCCGGAGGTCGGCGGGCCGTACGGGCCGTATCGGCAGTCCGAACGCTCCGAGATCTACCGTGAGGTGATCGCGAAATTACTCGACGCCGGCGAGGTCTACCCGGCCTACTCCACCCCCGAGGAGGTGGAGGCCCGGCACCTGGCGGCCGGCCGCAATCCCAAGCTCGGCTACGACAATTACGACCGCGAACTCACCGACGCCCAGCGCGCCGAGTTCGAAACGCAGGGGCGCAAGCCCGTTCTGCGGCTGCGGATGCCCGATGCGGATCTGTCGTGGACCGACCTGGTGCGGGGCGAGACCACCTTCGCCGCGGGCGTGGTGCCCGATTTCGCGATCACGCGAGCCAGCGGTGATCCGTTGTACACCTTGGTCAATCCGGTCGATGATGCGCTGATGAAGGTCACCCACGTGCTACGCGGTGAGGACCTGTTGCCCTCGACGCCGCGGCAACTGGCGCTCTACCAGGCTTTGATCCGCATCGGGGTCACCGACTTCATCCCCGAGTTCGCGCACCTGCCAAGTGTTCTCGGTGACGGCAACAAGAAGCTGTCCAAGCGTGATCCGCAGTCGAACCTGTTCCTGCACCGCGACCGCGGCTTCATCCCCGAGGGCCTGCTGAACTATCTGGCACTGCTGGGCTGGGGCATCGCCGACGATCACGACCTGTTCAGCCTGGACGAGATGGTGGCCGCCTTCGATGTCGCCGACGTCAACTCGAATCCGGCCCGGTTCGACCAGAAGAAGGCCGACGCCATCAACGCCGAGCACATCCGGATGCTCGAGCCTGCCGATTTCACGGTCCGACTGAAGAACTTCCTGGCAGCTCACGGACATGACACCGGCCTGGACGACGCCGGGTTCGCCGAAGCGGCCGCCCTGGTGCAGACCCGCATCGTCGTGCTCGGCGACGCCTGGGATCTGCTGAAGTTCTTCGACGATGCCGGCTTCGCCATCGACGAGAAGTCCGCCGCCAAGGAGCTCAAGCCCGAAGCGGCCGCCGTGCTGGATGCGTCGCTGACGGCGTTGCAGGGGCTGGGGGAGTGGACGACCGCCGGGATCGAGGAAGCGCTCAAGGCGGCACTGCTGGACGGACTGGAGCTCAAACCGCGCAAGGCCTTCGGTCCGCTGCGGGTGGCCGTCACCGGTGCGACGGTGAGCCCGCCACTGTTCGAGTCGATGGAACTGCTCGGTCGGGACCGCAGTCTGGCGCGGCTGGCGGCGGCCAGAGACCGGGTGTGAAAAGTGGTCCGAAATCTTTGGTAGTCTTCTCGTCGGCCCGGTAACCACCAGAGAGTGATCCTCACCGGTGGGAAATGGTCCGAAAGGTGCTCTGAGCTGCAGCGATGAGCACCAAATGGGGTATGGTGTAATTGGCAACACTAGGGATTCTGATTCCCTCATTCTAGGTTCGAGTCCTGGTACCCCAGCTGTCCCGGCGATTAGGCCAGTAGAAGCTCCTGAGCTATGCTGACCGTCCGGAACAAGTTCTAGCCCCCGTCGTCTAGCGGCCTAGGACGCCGCCCTCTCACGGCGGTAGCGTGGGTTCGAATCCCATCGGGGGTACAAACAAAAGTCCCAGGAGAAATCCTGGGACTTTTTTGTCCGGTGGTCTGAACCGATCACAGGAATCCGATGTTCCGACGGCCGGGCCCGATCGACGGCTCCGGGTCGGCGCCCAACGTCTTGTCGAGCAGCTCGTGATAGACGTCTCGAAAATCGGTTGTGGTCTTCAGATCGCCGTCCTGTAGGTCGGTCAGGCTCGGGGCGTCGCCGTAGAACCCGCCGCGGACGGGCTCGCCGACGATCAGGACCGGACCCGAGGTGCCGTGGTCGGTGCCCTGGGTGGTGTTGGCGGCCACCCGCCGGCCGAATTCCGAATAGATCATCGTGACCACCCGCCGGCCGTAGGCGTTGTTGCGCATCTGCTTCAAGAACGGCGTCAAGGCGGCATCGACGGCGGCGAGCAGTCGCTGTTGGTCACCGCGCTCGTTGGCATGGGTGTCGAAACCGCCGAGTGAGACCATGTACACCTTGGTGGGGACACCGGCGCGGACACATTGGGCCACCAACTCCAGATCGTCGGCGAGTTGCTTGCCGAGATCGGTCGCAGCGGTCGGCGGCAGTGGACTGTCGGTGAAATTCCGGAAAGTGTCATCGGTCACGCGATAGGCCCGGTAGTCGTCGCGGACCGCGGCCATAGCCGGGGTGTCGAGCGGGTCCGGCGCGCTCAGCGCTTCCAGCGCTGCGGAGATGTCGGCAGGCATCTTCGGGATCGTCGCCGAAAGCCCGGCTGCGGTGCGCTTTTCGCCGATGGCCAACGGCGGCAACACAGTGCCGATGTTGACTGCCCGCAACGGGTCGTCGCCTGTGGTGTCCAGCCAGCGCCCGATCCATCCCGATGCGGTCGGATCGTCAGGGGAGGCGGTCTGCCAGATGTCCATGGATCGGAAGTGACTTCGGTCCTGTCGCGGGTACCCGACGCCGCGGATGATGGCCATGTTGCCCGCGTCCCAGGATGCGGCCAGACCGGTCAGCGCAGGGTTCAGTCCGACGGTCCCGTCGAGATCGAGCACCGAGCCCGGCCTGAACGCCAGGTCGGGGCGTGCGTCGTAGTATGCGTTGTCGGTGTATGGGATTACGGTATTGAGACCGTCGTTGCCGCCGTAGAGCGTGAGGATCACCAGGATGCCGGTATCGACGGGCAGGGGCTGGTCCTGTGCGCGCTCGAACAACTGGGGCAGCGTGACCGCCGCTCCTGCCGCCGCAGCCAGGCCTGCCGCGCCGGCACTTGCGATCAGAAACCTCCGGCGATTGATGTCGGTGATTGTCTTCGCCTCCAACTCCACTAGACCGTCAGGTATTCGGGCGTGTTGACGGCAGCCGTGATCAATCGATCCGGGTTGCCGGCCAGCGAGGACAGCGCCGCGGCCGTGGTGTCCGACCAGGCTCCGATACCCAGTAGGTAGCCCGCCGCGTCGACGCGATCGCCCATGGCGGCATCCTGGACCAGCGATGCATCGCCGAGAGGCACGAAGTTGTCTGCTGCCCAGACCCGTGCCGCCGCAGCAGTATTGGACAGCCACACCCGGCCCTGCGGCCAACCGTCGACATCGGGCGGAGCGAACGGGCGCTGGCCCATCACCTTGAGCACGACGTCGCAGGCGGTCAGCGTCTTCGGGCCGTCGAGCGGTACCGACAGCGAGCGCAGCATGCCGATCAGCCACTCCACCGGCGTGACAACCGCGGTGCCGGTGCCGGCGATGAAGTCCGGATCGAGAAAAATAGCCTTGGTCAACGCCTTCAGATCCCGGTTCGGGCCGTAGGCGGCCACGAGTCGGTCCGAGGTGGCTGCGCCCGGGTCGGCATCTGTTGCCAACAGCCGCCACAACTTCGAACTGACGAAACGTGCCGAGGCGGGATGTGCGAGCACGATGTCGCAGAACTCGCGGTCCCCGAGCGGGCCGGTCACTCCGAGCACGGTTTTGGTGCCGCCGTCGTGCTGGGCTGCCACCAGCAGTGTCCCGTTACCCAGCGTGTCGACGCGGCCGGTGAGTGCCCGCGCCCCCTCGCGCACGTCGCTTTCGGTGTAGCCGTTGTCGTGACCGAGGGCGAAGAGTTCCATGAATTCGCGGGAGAGATTCTCGTTCGGCGCCTCCTTGGTGTTGCCCAGCCCGTCGAGCCAGCGCAGCATCGCGGAGTCGGTGAGCATGGCGTAGGCCAGGTCGCGGAAGTCGCCGAGGGCATGCCGGCGCAGCGTCTGGTTCTGGGCCGCCATGAACTCCGCGGCCACCACCTTCTCCACCGAGGTGGCGAAGTGGTTGTGCCAGACGAATGTCAGCTTCTCGTGGATCGGTTGGCGCACGGCCACCATCCGTCGGATCCACCAGCCGGACAGGTCCTGCATCTGGGACAGCATGGTGCTGACAAAGGGGCCGGTGGCGGCTTCGCTGGTCGGCAACGCGGGGGTGGCGTAGGACGCCATCGGGGTCGCGATCGCACCGGGGTCGGCGGCCGGGTCTGCGCCGAGGACCCCGTCGAGGTAAGCGCTGCGATCTTGAACCACCGCCGCATCGACGTCGCGTCCGGACGCGCCGAAACCCGACCGCCGCAACATTCGCGCGGTGGCCTGCCATTGCGCTGATTGAGAACCCGTGATCGACACCTCCGGCCGGCATCGATGTGCCCCAGCCGTCATGAGGATAAGGGGCGCGTGGACAGTTTGCTATAGGCGGCGGGTGAGGGCTTCGGCGGCGGCCAACAGATCGGCGGCCCAGCGCGCCCCCGGCCGTCGACCCATCCGATCGATCGGGCCGGACACCGACACCGCGGCGATGACGGCTCCGCGCCCGTCGCGCACCGGTGCGGACACACTGGCGACACCGGTCTCGCGTTCGGCCGCACTCTGCGCCCAGCCACGCTTGCGCACCTCGGCCAGTGTCCGCTCGGTGAACTTGGCCGCCGGTAGGACCGCCTGCTGGGTCGCCTGATCGCTGTAGGCCAACAGAACTTTGGCGCCCGAGCCTGCGGTCATCGGAAGCCGGGTCCCGACGGGCACGGTGTCGCGCAATCCGACCGGCGGCTCCAACGCTGCCACGCACACCCGCGATGTACCCTCGCGCCGGTAGAGCTGCACACTTTCACCGGTGAGTTCGCGCAGCCGCGGCAGTACCACTGCGCCGGCGGCCAGCAGCGGATCGTTGACCTGACCGGCCAATTCGGTGAGGGCCGGCCCCAGTCGCCACCGCCCCTCGCCGTCGCGGGCCAGCAGTCGGTGCACCTCGAGGCCGGCGGCCAACCGATGCGCGGTGGCTCGGGGCAGGCCCGTGCGCTCGCACAGTTCGGCCAGCCCGCACGGGGACTCGGCCACCGTATGCAGCACGCCCACCGCTTTGTCGAGGACGCCGATACCGCTATCCTGTCTCACAGGGAGATACTAGCGTTCCGCATTGTGAGATAGCCAGCCCGTCACGGCAGGACGCCCGAGTCGAATAGAGAAGCCCATGGAGCAGCCCAAGCCACGCACTTTGGCCGAGAAGGTATGGGACGACCACGTCGTGTCCCGCGGCGCCGGTGAAGGAGCGGCCAAGGAGCCCGACCTCATCTACATCGATCTGCATCTGGTGCACGAGGTCACCAGTCCGCAGGCCTTCGATGGTCTGCGACTGGCCGGCCGCCCCGTGCGCCGCCCCGATCTCACCATCGCGACCGAGGACCACAATGTCCCGACCGTCGACATCGACAAGCCGATCGCCGACCCGGTTTCGCGGACACAGGTCGAGACACTGCGCCGCAACTGCGAAGAATTCGGGATCCGATTGCACCCGATGGGCGATGCCGAGCAGGGCATCGTGCACATCATCGGTCCGCAGCTCGGCCTCACCCAGCCCGGTATGACGGTGGTGTGCGGTGACAGTCACACCTCGACGCATGGCGCTTTCGGCTCGATCGCCATGGGAATCGGCACCTCCGAGGTCGAACACGTCATGGCCACCCAGACTTTGGCGCTCAAACCGTTCAAGACCATGGCGGTCAACGTCGACGGTGAGCTGCCCGACGGGGTCAGTGCCAAGGACATCATCCTGGCGGTGATCGCGAAGATCGGTACCGGTGGCGGGCAGGGCCACGTCATCGAATACCGGGGCAGTGCCATCGAATCCTTGTCGATGGAAGGCCGGATGACGATCTGCAACATGAGCATCGAAGCCGGTGCGCGGGCGGGCATGGTCGCCCCGGACGAGACGACATACGAGTTCCTCAAGGGTCGCCCGCATGCGCCTACGGGGGAGGATTGGGACGCCGCGGTCGCGGCCTGGAGCCAGTTGCGCACCGACGAGGGAGCCGAATTCGACACCGAGGTGTACCTGGACGCGGCGGAACTGAGCCCCTTCGTCACCTGGGGCACCAACCCCGGACAAGGTGTGCCGCTGTCGGCCACCGTCCCGGACCCGGAGCTGATGCACAGCGATGACGAGCGCCAGGCAGCCGAGAAAGCCTTGACCTATATGGACCTTCAGGCCGGTACGCCGATGCGGGATATCCCGGTGGACACGGTGTTCGTCGGGTCGTGCACCAACGGCCGTATCGAGGATCTGCGCGTCGTCGCCGAGATCCTGGACGGCCGCAC
This sequence comes from Mycobacterium sp. C31M, assembly GCF_053345865.1. Classification (NCBI taxonomy): domain Bacteria; kingdom Bacillati; phylum Actinomycetota; class Actinomycetes; order Mycobacteriales; family Mycobacteriaceae; genus Mycobacterium; species Mycobacterium sp. C31M. The sequence continues at coordinate 330,468 of NZ_JBKFAX010000004.1, forward strand.
GTTGGCCGAGGGGATCCGCATGCTCATCGTGCCCGGTTCCATGCGGGTGCGGGCCCAGGCCGAATCCGAAGGCCTGGGTGCGATCTTCACCGCCGCGGGCGCCGAGTGGCGGCAGGCCGGTTGCTCAATGTGCCTCGGTATGAATCCGGACACACTTTCCCCCGGCGAGCGCTGCGCTTCGACATCGAACCGGAATTTCGAGGGCAGGCAGGGCAAGGGCGGTCGGACCCATCTGGTTTCGCCTGCGGTGGCCGCCGCCACCGCGGTCCGGGGCACGCTGTCCTCACCGGCAGACCTGGCCACCGTCGCCGCCCACTAGACGTCGAACTTTCAAGGAGTACTAGGACATGCAGGCATTCCACACCCACAAGGGCATCGGCGTCCCGCTGCGACGGTCCAATGTGGACACCGACCAGATCATCCCGGCGGTGTATTTGAAGCGGGTCACCCGAACGGGTTTCGAGGACGGTCTGTTCGCCGCCTGGCGCAACGATCCGTCCTTCATTTTGAATCTGGCGCCCTTCGACAAGGGTTCGGTATTGGTCGCCGGACCGGACTTCGGGACCGGATCCTCCCGCGAGCATGCCGTCTGGGCGCTCATGGATTACGGATTCCGGGTCGTCATCTCGCCCCGATTCGCCGATATCTTCCGGGGGAACGCCGGAAAAGCGGGTCTGCTGGCCGCCGAAGTCGCTCACGATGATGTCGAACTTCTCTGGAAGCTGATCGAGCAGAATCCGGGCTTGGAAATCACTGTGAATCTTCAAGATCGAACCATCACCGCCGGAACGGTCGTGGTGCCGTTCAACATTGATGACTACACCGCCTGGCGGCTGCTCGAGGGGCTCGACGATATAGGCCTTACGCTGCGGAAACAGGATGAAATCGCGGCCTATGAGCAGGCTCGTCCGAGCTTCAAACCGACCACTCTGCCGGCCTGAATTCGGGCCCTTCGGAGCCCCAAATATGGCCCGGCAACCGCATTCTCGGACGCGGGTACCACTACCTATGTGGGCCAACCAGATTGCCGAAATATCTCTCAGCTACGACTGAAACTGCGCGTGGCTCTTGGAAATATGCAGCAAATAGGTTTACCGTGTCCTCTAGTCGGTCCAAGGTGGACCACTGGACTTCGGAGGGTTTGCATGAACAAAGCAGAGCTCATCGACGCACTCACAACCAAGTTGGGCACCGATCGTCGACAGGCTACTGCCGCGGTTGAGAACATCGTCGATACGATCGTGCGTGCCGTGCACAAGGGCGAGAGCGTCACCATCACCGGCTTCGGCGTCTTCGAGCAGCGTCGTCGCGCTGCCCGTGTCGCTCGCAACCCGCGCACCGGTGAGACGGTCAAGGTCAAGCCGACGTCGGTTCCGGCCTTCCGTCCGGGCGCGCAGTTCAAGGCGGTTGTCTCTGGCGCGCAGCGCCTCCCGGCTGACGGCCCGGCCGTCAAGCGTGGTGTCGCGGCCGCCCCGGCCAAGCGCACCGCCGCGAAGAAGGCCGCTCCGGCCAAGCGCGCTGCGGTGAAGAAGGCCGCGCCGGCTGCCAAGAAGGCGGCTCCGGCGAAGAAGGCCGTCGTCAAGAAGGCAGCTCCGGCTGCCAAGAAGGCCGCACCGGCGAAGAAGGCTCCGGCTGCCAAGAAGGCCGCACCGGCGAAGAAGGCTCCGGCTGCCAAGAAGGCCGCACCGGCGAAGAAGGCTCCGGCCGCCAAGAAGGCCGCACCGGCCAAGAAGGTCGTCGCCAAGGCTCCGGCCAAGAAGGCCCCGGCCAAAAAGGCTCCGGTCAAGCGCGGTCGTCGCTAGTCGATCTACCCAAAAACACCCCAAACCGCCCGGTTTGGGGTGTTTTTGCGTGTCAGTCCAGTATCGCCAGCGGACTGCCGATATGGTCGGCGGCAATCGGCCCGTTGGAATCCGAGGACAGCACCCACGTGCTGGCCTTGCGGTTACGTGACTTGTCGGGGCGGACCCCGCCGCGGTCGCACCACCAGCTGATCAGATCGGGGATGACCGCGCCCTGCGTGCAGATCACCGGAACCCCACCGGCTCCCGCGATATCCAGGATGCGGTGCCGGGCGGCCTTACGATCTTCGGCGTAGGCCTCTTCGGTGAGGGTCGGCTCGACCTCGATCGGCACCCCGAGTTCCTGCGCCAGCGGTTCGACGGTCTGCTCGCACCGCACCCGGGGGGCGGCGTGGACGTGGGTGGCCCCGAACGCCAGTAGCTGACCGACCAGCGATTCGGCCTGTGCCCGGCCGTGCTTGTCGAGCGGCCGTTTACGGTCCTCACCCTTGTACTTGGCCCGGGACCCGGCGCGGGCATGCCGGACGATCAGCAGGGTTTCGGTGTCGTACGGTGCTTTGGTGAAGCGTCGCAGCACCTTCCGGTCCGCCGGATAGTGCACCTTTTTCATGGCCTCGTCGACCGGCAGCCAGCGCAGCTCATCGACCTCGTCGGCCGCGTGGAATTCACCGTCGACCGTACGTGCAGCCCAGTAGACGACCCGCTTGGTGGTCTCACCGACGGGATAGGTGACGACACACAGCCGTCGGCCCAACCGACTGGCGAATCCGGTCTCCTCGCTCAGCTCACGAACAGCGGTGACCGGATGTGTCTCGCCGGGATCGACCTTGCCCTTGGGCAGTGACCAGTCGTCATAGCGGGGCCGGTGCACCACGGCAACTTCGGTGCGCCCCGCCTGATCCCGCCACAACACCGCACCCGCCGCGTGAATTGTCTTTACCTTGCGTCGGGTCTGGGTGTCCGACACATCAGCTCCTCGATACTGTCAGCGGACACGTCTGGCGGATCACGGTGCGCGATGCCTGGCCATGAGCTCGACCTGGTGGTCGCGCACCGTCTGGCCCGGCAGCGGCAGCGCGGTCCACCGACCGTCGGGCTGAAGCTCCCAGCAGCGGGTCGCCGGATCCATGGTGGACTCGAACATCTCGTCCAACTGCGTGGTCAGTCTCGGATCCTTGACCTGTGCCATCACCTCGACGCGACGGTCCAGATTACGATGCATCATGTCGGCACTGCCGATCCAGAACTCGTTGATGGCGCGGAAGTGAATAATTCGCGAGTGTTCCAGGAACCGCCCCAGAATCGAACGCACGACGATGTTCTCGGACAGTCCCGGTTGACCGGGGCGCAGTGCACAGATTCCCCGGACCACGACCTCGACTCGCACTCCGGCCTGCGAGGCACGGTAGAGCGCATCGATCACCTGCTCGTCGACCAGCGCGTTGGCCTTCAACCGGATCCGGCCCTGCCCGGTCTCCAGGTGGGCCGCCGTCTCCTGCTCGATGCGGTTGATGATGCCCTTGCGGACGCTGTGCGGCGCTACCAACAGATTGCGGTAGGACACCTTGCGCGAATACCCGGTCAGTGAATTGAACAGGTCGGTCAGATCGGCGCCGATCTCGGGGGCCGCGGTCAGCAGGCCCACATCTTCATACAGGCGGGCGGTTTTGGGGTTGTAGTTACCCGTGCCGATGTGGCAGTAGCGCCGGATCGCCGATCCCTCGCGGCGCACCACCAGCGCGGTCTTGCAATGCGTCTTCAGACCGATGAGCCCGTACACGACGTGCACCCCGGCCTGCTCCAGCGCGCGCGCCCACTTGATGTTCGCCTGTTCGTCGAAGCGCGCCTTGATCTCCACCAGTGCGACGACCTGCTTGCCGGCCTCGGCGGCGTCGATCAGCGCGTTGACGATCGGTGAGTCACCGGACGTGCGGTACAGAGTCTGCTTGATGGCCAGCACGTTCGGGTCGGCGGCTGCTTGTTCGATGAACCGCTGCACGGTGGTCGAGAACGAATCGTAGGGATGGTGCACCAGCACGTCCCCGTCGCGCAGCGTCGCGAAGATGCTCTTGGGGGTTTCGCGTTCACCGAATGCCGCCGGGGTGGCGGGCACGAACGGGCGATCCTTGAGGTCGGGCCGGTCGACACCGTAGATCTGCCACAGTGACGAAAGGTCCAGCAGTCCCGGTACCTCGATGACATCACCGGGATTGACATCGAGTTCGCGCAACAGCAACTCGAGCATGTTCTCGGTCATGTCGTCGGCGACCTCGAGACGCACCGGAGAACCGAAGCGCCGGCGGGCCAGTTCACGCTCCAACGCCTGCAGCAGATCCTCGTCGCGATCCTCGGCCACCTCGAAGTCCGCGTTGCGGGTGATCCGGAAGGCGTGCTGCTCCACGATCTCCAGACCGGGGAACAGGACCGACAGGAACGCACCGATCAGTTCTTCCAACGGCAGGAAGCGCACCGGGCCGGGGGTACCGTCCTGCGCTTCGCGGCGTGGCAACTCGACGAAGCGGTCGACGTTGTCGGGCACCTTGATTCGGGCGAAGTGCTGGGTACCGTCATCGGGTTGGCGCACCGTGATGGCCAGGTTCAGGCTCAGCCCGCTGACGAACGGGAACGGGTGCGCGGGGTCCACCGCCAGCGGGGTGAGCACCGGGAAGACCTGCTCGTGGAAATACTTGGACAGCCCATCGCGCTCGTCCTCGCCGAGGTCGGCCCAGCTGACGATCAGGATGCCCTTCTCGGCCAACGCCGGTCGCACCGACTCGAGGAACACCTGGGCGTGCCGGCTGGCGATCTGCTGGGTGCGCTCACCGATGCGGCGCAGCTGCTCGCGCGGGGACAGGCCGTCGGCCGAGCGCACCGACAGGCCCATCTCGTCGCGGCGTTTCAGGCCGGCCACCCGCACCATGTAGAACTCGTCCAGGTTCGACGAGAAGATGGCGAGGAACTTGGCTCGCTCCAGCAGCGGCAATGACGTGTCGGCAGCCAGTGCCAGCACGCGAGCGTTGAAATCCAGCCAGCTCAGCTCGCGGTTGAGATAACGATCCTCGGGAAGCGCGTCGTCGACGGCATCGAATGAGGCCGCCGGCGGGGCATCGGGAGCCGAGTCGTGCGAATCCGTCGTCCACTCGGCTGGTGATGTCTCGGCTTCTGTCATTGTTCGATCATCGCCTATCCCGATCGCGCATTCCAGTAGGAGGGGTCAGCGCTGACAGCCCGTCGGGCACAGCTGTCCGGCGACCTGCGCGGTCGCCGCACCGACGCCGAGAATGAGCGCGGCGGTCAGATCCTCCGGGGTGTCGATATCGCAACGCAGCCCAGGCCAGTCGCCGGTCAGCTGTACCGCCCCCGAATCGGCGTGCCGCCGTGTGGATTCCGGGCCGAATCGAGGATCCAACGGGGAATCGAAGGCAAACAGCGCGGCGGTGCCGGTGCCGTGCCGGTCGCCGACGAAGCTGCGTCGATGGTGCGCCGCGGCGGCGATCGCCTCGGCGAGCTCGGTGGCTCGAAGCGCCGGAAGATCTCCCTGAATAACCACGATATTCGCTGTGGCGCTTGCGCTTTCGGCAGCAGCGAGGGCATTGTTGAGTGGGTCGGGATGGCCCGGCGGCGTGGGATCCATGAACACCTGGGCGCCCAACGCGCGCGCGGCGGCCGCAGCATCCGGGTCCGGGGTCACCACCGTGACCGAACTCACCGCCGCAACCGCTGCCGCCGCGGTGACGGTATCGGTCAGCATGGCGAGCACCAGCTGCTCGCGGGCGGCGGCCGACAGTACCGGCGCCAGTCGCGTCTTCGCCGCGGTCAGTCGTTTCACCGCGATCAGCACGCCGACCTGCGGCCGCCCGGTGGTGCCTGTCATGCCACCATCCTGCCAGTACCGCCGATGCAGCTAGGGTTGAGCCGTGGTCGAAGCCGCGGTGATGGGTGCAGGTGCATGGGGAACTGCGCTGGCGAAGGTACTGGCCGATGCCGGGAACGGGGTGCGGTTGTGGACCCGGCGGCCCGAGTTGGCCGCCGAGATCAACAGTTCCCGCCGCAACCCGGGCTACCTCGGTGACACCGAGCTGCCCGCGGGCATCCAGGCGACCGGGGATCCCGCGGAGGCCCTCGACGGTGCGTGCACCGTTCTGCTCGGCGTGCCGTCGCAGACACTGCGGTCCAACCTGGACAACTGGAAACACCTCATCGGCGATGACGCGACGCTGGTCAGTCTCGCCAAGGGCATCGAACTCGATTCCCTGATGCGGATGACGCAGGTCATCATCGCGGTCACCGGCGCGGATCCGGCCCGGGTGGCCGTGGTGACCGGACCAAATCTGGCCAAGGAGGTTGCCGACGAGCAGCCCGCCGCCACCGTGGTGGCCTGCACCGACTCGGGCCGTGCGGTGGCGTTGCAGCGCGCGCTGTCCACACCGTACTTCCGGCCCTACACCAACTCCGATGTCGTCGGCGCCGAGATCGGCGGTGCCTGCAAGAACGTCATCGCGCTGGCCTGCGGTATGGCTGCCGGTGCCGGGCTGGGGGAAAACACCTCGGCAGCGATCATCACCCGCGGTCTGGCCGAGATCATGCGATTGGGAATCGCGTTGGGCGCCAAGGGGGCAACGCTGGCCGGACTGGCCGGGGTGGGGGACCTGGTGGCGACCTGCACCTCGCCGCAATCGCGTAACCGCACCTTCGGGGAGCGCCTCGGTATGGGTGGTTCGATGGAATCGGCACTACACGCCACCCAGGGTCACGTGGCCGAAGGGGCGACCTCGTGCCAGTCGGTGCTCGCGTTGGCGTCCAGTTATGACGTCGAGATGCCGCTCACCGACGCCGTCTACCAGGTGTGCCATCACGGGTTGTCGGTCGAGCAGGCCGTGATGCTGCTGCTGGGGCGTAGCACCAAACCGGAGTAGGCCTGGACGGGAGATCAGCACAAATGGAATACGGCGATTCCACCCGCACCGTCAATGCCGTTGGTGCGCATGCGGTTCCGGGTGATCCGGTGGCGCCGGTCCCGGTTCCGGCATCGGCCTTCCACCTGTCCGACGACGAGTCGGCGACGCTGGACACCTACGGCCGAGCCTCCAATCCGACCTGGCGGCAGCTGGAATCGGCGCTGGCCGAGCTCGAGGGCGCGGCCGCGGCGGTGGTCTTCGGTTCCGGGATGGGCGCCATCAGCGCGGTGCTGCGGGTGCTGGCCAGACCGGGTGCGACGCTGGTGGTGCCCGCCGACGGCTACTACCAGGTCCGCCGGTACGCCGCCGAATATCTGGCGCCACTGGGAGTCTCCGTCGTCGAGGCGAGCGCCGACCAGATGTGTGCGGCTGCCGGGCATGCCGATGTGGTGCTCGCCGAAACACCGGTGAACCCCACCCTGGATGTGGTGGATCTGCACCGGCTCGCCAATATCTGCCGGGGCCGCGGCACCATCCTGGTGGTGGACAACACCGCCGCGACGCCGCTCGGCCTGCAGCCGCTGTTGTTGGGAGCCGATCTGGTGGTCGCCAGTGCCACCAAGGCGCTGTCCGGTCACAGCGACCTGCTCGCGGGGTACGTCGCGGGCAGCCATCCCGAGCTGATGGCCGCCGTCGAACGCGACCGGCTGTTGGCAGGCCCGATCCTGGGCCCGTTCGAGGCCTGGCTGGCGCTGCGCAGCCTGGGTAGTGCCGGGCTGCGCATCGAGCGGCAGTGCCGCAACGCGCACGCCGTCGCGTTGATGCTGCGTGATCACCCGGCCGTCCGGTCGGTGCGGTATCCCGGGCTGCCCGACGATCCCTCGCACCCGGTCGCGGTCGAGCAGATGCGCCGATTCGGCGGGCTGGTGTCGGTGGAACTGGCCGATGCCGCGGCCGTACACCGGCTGATCGAACGCAGTGCCCTGCTGGTGTCGGCGACCAGTTTCGGTGGTATCCACACCTGCGTGGACCGGCGCGCCCGCTGGGGTGACCCGGTTCCCGAAGGGTTCGCGCGGATCTCGCTGGGCATCGAGGACACCGACGATATCGTCGCCGATATCGAGGGTGCGCTCACCTGAACAGCCGGTCGGTGGCCCCAGCCGGTAGCCTCTGCAGGTTGTGAGTGCCCGTACCCGAGTCGCCGTCATCTATGGCGGACGCAGCTCCGAGCACGGGATTTCCTGTGTTTCTGCAGGCAGCATCCTGCGCAATCTCGACCCGGACCGGTTCGAGGTGGTCGCCGTCGGCATCACCCCGGATGGCAGCTGGGTGCTGACCGATGGCCGGCCCGAGACGCTGGCCATCACCGCCGGCGAACTGCCGAACGTGTCCGACGGCACTGCGTTGGCGTTGACCGCCGATCCGGTCCGCCGCGGTGAGCTGCTGTCGCTGGGAGAGGGTGCCGGCGAGGTCTTGACCTCGGTCGACGTGGTCTTCCCGGTGCTGCACGGACCGTACGGTGAGGACGGCACCATCCAGGGTCTGTTGGAGTTGGCCGGGGTGCCCTATGTCGGTGCCGGGGTGCTGGCCAGCGCCACCGGGATGGACAAGGAGTTCACCAAGAAGCTGTTGGTGGCCGAGGGCCTGCCGATCGGTGACTACATCGTGCTGCGACCCGGTCAGGACACCGTCGGCCTCGACGACCGGGAGCGACTGGGCCTGCCCGTTTTCGTCAAGCCCGCGCGCGGTGGCTCCTCGATCGGGGTCAGCCGGGTGACGGCATGGGATCAGCTGCCCGCCGCGATCGCCGATGCGCGCCGACACGACCCCAAGGTCATCGTCGAGGCCGCCGTGATCGGCCGCGAGGTCGAGTGTGGTGTCCTGGAGTTCCCCGACGGCCGGGTCGAGGCCAGCGAAATCGGCGAGATCCGGGTGGCCGGTGTGCGCGACCGCGAGGACACCTTCTACGACTTCGCCACCAAGTACCTCGACGATGCCGCCGAGCTCGATGTCCCGGCCAAGGTCGACGACGATGTCGCCGAGCAGTTGCGGGCGCTCGCGATCCGGGCGTTCCGCGCCATCGACTGCCAGGGCCTGGCCCGCGTCGACTTCTTCCTCACCGAGACCGGCCCGGTGATCAACGAGATCAACACCATGCCCGGGTTCACCACCATCTCGATGTACCCGCGGATGTGGGCGGCCAGCGGGGTCGACTACCCGACGCTGCTGGCCACCATGGTCGAGACGGCGATCGCCCGGGGCACCGGCCTGCGCTGACCTTCCCGCCCAAACGTACAAACGGGCCAAATTGTGCGAGTAGCTGCGTACCAAACGTCCATCTCGGCGGGGGAATCTAGCGTGCCGGGCCCGGCGTGGGCTGCTGCGCCGGCATCGTCCGCGCGATCGCCTTGGAGATGAGCTGGATTGGCGTCGGCCCGGAATCCGAGGGCAGGGTCAGTGCCACGTAGGCGCTGCGGTCGACAGCGAACCACGTGCTCACCCCGTGCTGGCTGACCTCGAACCACTGCACCTCGTCGACGACCTGCACCGGGGTGCCGACCACAAAATCGATGGGCCGGTCCAGCCCGCACCGCATGATCACCGGATCGGCGTCCGGGTCGGCCTGCCAGGCGGCTGCACCGGCGGGCACCGGTTCGACGGCCTCGGCGCGCCGGTAGTCACCGAGTTGTTCGGGAAGTACATCCATCAGCGCGGTGCACTCCGCGGACTCGGCCTGCGGCGCCGGTGCGGCGGCAATCGGCACCGGCTTGTCAGCCGGCGCGGCCTGTCGGGTCGCGGCGAAGGTCAGCAGCACGATCACGGCCGCGACCGCGACCCCGACCGCGGCGATGATCAGCGAGCGGGGCGGGCCGTCCCTGTCAGCCGGGTGTTCATCGGGGTCGGTCACGCCGTCAACTCTATGGCTGGCCTGTCTCGGCGATCGGGCAGGTCAGGGTGCGCGTGATGCCGGCCACTTGCTGCACCCGATCGACCACGGTGCGCTGCAGTTCCTCCTCGGAGTCCGCGCCGAGGCGGGCCACCACGTCGTAGGGGCCGGTGACGTACTCGGCCGAGACCACCCCGGACAGGCCGGTCAGCTGCTTCGCGACGACCTCGGCGCGGCCCACCTCGGTCTGAATCAGCATGAATGCCTCCACCACTGGGGTGCCCTCCGTTTCCGCTGCCTAGACTCAAGCAGGCAATAAACGTACCGCAGGTCGCGCCGGTGGACAGGGCGCCGATCCTCAGGCAGGACGGTGAGATGACCGACAACGGGCCGACTCTGGCGCAGGTCGGCGAGTTCGGTGTGATCGATCGGATCGTCGCCGATCGAGCCCAACCCGCGGCGGTGACCCTCGGCCCCGGCGATGACGCCGCCGTGATCGCCGGGGTGACCGCGGTGTCCACCGACATGCTGGTGCAGGACCGGCATTTCCGGCTGGACTGGTCACGCCCGTACGACGTCGGCCGCAAGGCGATCGCTCAGAACGCCGCCGACATCGAGGCGATGGGCGCGACGCCCACGGCGTTCGTCGTCGCCTTCGCCGCCCCACCGGACACCCCGGCCGCCGCGGCGCAGGAGCTGTCCGACGGCATGTGGGCCGAAGCACAGCGCTGCGGCGGCGGGATCGCCGGCGGTGATCTGGTGAGCGCACCGCTGTGGGTGGTGTCGGTGACCGCGCTCGGCAATCTGGATGGGCGCGAACCGGTCCGCCGGGACACCGCGCGGCCCGGACAGACGGTGGCCGTGGCCGGCGATCTGGGCACCTCGGCGGCCGGACTTGCCTTGTGGCTCAAGGAGGTCGGTGGCCATGACGAGCTACGTGCCGCTCATCTGACGCCACATCCGCCGTACGGGCAGGGAAGGGTTGCGGCCGAATCCGGGGCCACCGCAATGACCGATGTCTCCGATGGGCTGCTGGCGGATCTGGGGCACATCGCCACCGCATCGGGCGTCGGGATCGACCTGTCGCAGCAGGCGTTGGCCGCCGATCACGACCGGTTGGCGTCGGCCGCCGCGGCAGCCGGCCACGATGCCTGGAGTTGGGTGCTCGGCGGCGGTGAGGAACATGCGCTGGTCGCGGTCTTCGGCGCGGCGGTGCCACCGGGTTGGCGGGTGATCGGGACGACGACGGACGGGCCCGCCGGCGTCCTGATCGACGGGCGGCCATGGCACGGAAGTGCGGGCTGGCAGTCCTACTGACCCGCGGGCACGCTAGTTTTGGCCCTCGTGACCGCACGCCCGTTGACCGAAATCGTCGAACCCGGCTGGGCCCGGGCCCTGGAACCGGTGGCCGGCCAGGTCGCGCAGGTGGGGGAGTTCCTGCGCGCCGAACTGGCCGCCGGGCATCGCTATCTACCCGCCGGTGAGAATATCCTGCGGGCGTTCACCTATCCGTTCGACGCGGTGCGGGTGCTCATCGTCGGCCAGGATCCCTACCCGACGCCGGGGCACGCGGTCGGGCTGAGCTTCTCGGTGGCCCCCGATGTCCGGCCGGTGCCGCGCAGCCTGGTCAACATCTTCACCGAGTACAGCGCCGACCTGGGTCACCCGACGCCGTCGAACGGCGACCTCAGCACTTGGTCGCAGCGCGGTGTCATGCTGCTGAACAGGGTGTTGACGGTGCGCCCCGGAACACCGGCGTCGCACCGCGGAAAAGGTTGGGAGGCCGTCACCGAATGCGCCATCCGCGCATTGGTGGCGCGGCCGGAACCGCTGGTGGCGATCCTGTGGGGCCGCGATGCGGGCACGCTGAAGCCGCTGCTCACCGAGGCCGGGTGCGGTGTCATCGAATCGGTACACCCGTCACCGCTGTCGGCGTCGCGCGGGTTCTTCGGCTCCAGACCGTTCAGCCGCACCAACGAACTATTGGCGCAACTGGGCGCCGAGCCGGTGGATTGGCGACTGCCCTAGCGATGACCTCGCCGGCCCCGGTTGTACGTGGCTTCAGGATGATCGGCGATGTGGGGTCCCGGCTGTACTGAGGTAGGTCCCGGAGCGATTCTGCGTCCCTGGTTTCAGCCTCGCGAGCACTCGCCCGTCGTGACTGAAACCTGGTAGGTCTGACAACGGTCGCGCGCGACGTGCAGTCACAAAACGACGGTCACCGAGAGGTGACCGTCGTTCTTGGTGTGGATCGAGGCGGCGAACCGCGTGAGCGGAACTAGCCGCGGGTGACCTTGCCGGCCTTCAGGCAGGAGGTGCAGACGTTGACACGCTGCTTGTTGCCACCCGGACGCGCCACGGCGCGCACCGACTGGATGTTCGGGTTCCACCGTCGGCTGGTCCGGCGATGGGAGTGTGAAACCGACTTACCGAAGCCGGGGCCCTTTCCGCAGACATCGCACACGGCAGCCATGTGTAAAACTCCTCGTATCAGTACTGGTAGGCCAACGACCCACACGGGGTGACCCGACAACCTGGCCAGGATACCCGGCCCGGGAACCGATCTCCAAAACGGCTCACAACCTGTGTATGTCCACAGCCGCTGTCAGCGGTGATGACTATTCTGACGCGCACGGCTGGTGGGACGTTCGGGAGGTGTAGATGTCGGCTGCGCGGCTCGACGCTCCGACGTTGAGACGCTGGGCGCACACCGCGGTCGGGCAGCTGATCACCCACGCCGACGAGATCAACCGCCTCAACGTCTTCCCCGTCGCGGACTCCGATACCGGGACGAACATGCTGTTCACCATGCGGGCGGCGGTGGCGGGCACCGAGGGCCGCGACGACCTGGACCTGGTCGCGCTGACGGCACTGTTGGCCGACGGGGCATTGCGGGGAGCCCGCGGTAACTCCGGGGTGATCCTGTCGCAGATCCTGCGCGGCCTGGCCGATCTCACCGCCGACAAACACCTGGCCGTCATCGACGGGCCGGCCTTTGCGGCCGCACTGCGGTGCGCTGAAACCCTGGTGGTCGCCTCGATGGGACAGGCGGTGCCCGGCACCATCGTCTCGGTGCTGGCCTCGGCCGCCGGTGCGGCCGAGCAGCACGCCGATGCGGATATGGCCGTGGTCGCCGCGCAGGCAGCCGCGGCCGCGGCCGTCGCCCTCGACTACACCACCACCCAGCTCGATGTGCTGGCCGCGGCCGGCGTCGTCGACGCCGGCGGCCGCGGCCTGCTGGTACTGCTCGACGCCATGACCGCCACCCTCACCGGCACCGCGCCGGCCCGCCACACCTACCACCCGGCGGCGGCCAATCCCGAGCCCGCGCGCACCGAGCCGGCGCCGCCCCGGTTCGAGGTGATGTATCTGCTGACCGGCTGCGCCGCCGATGCCGTCGAGGGGCTGCGCACCGCCCTGGATGCGTTGGGTGATTCGGTGGCGATCACCGCCGGGCGCAACGGCGCGCATTCGGTACACGTGCACACCGACGCCGCCGGTGCGGCGGTGGAGGCCGGCTTGGCCGTTGGGGTGCCCAGCGGCATTCAGGTCACATTGCTCACCGGTGCCCGGCCGGTCGCCGCGGGCAGCCTCGACCGTGCGGTGCTGGCCGTGGCCGACGGTGCCGGAGCGGCAACGTTGTTCGCCGACGAGGGCGCGCGGGTGCTGTGCCCGACCGACGGTCACCCGATCAGCGCGCAACAGCTGTTGCGCGCTCTGGTGGACGCCGACGCCGCGCAGGTCATGTTGTTGCCCAACGGTTATGTCGCCGCCGAGGAGTTGGTGGCCGGCTGTACCGCGGCCACCGGTTGGGGTATCGAGGTCGTCCCGGTCCCCACCGCGTCGATGGTGCAGGGTTTGGCCGCGATGGCGGTGCATGACGCCGAACGCCACGGTGTCGATGACGGTTACACCATGGCACGGGCGGCCGCGGGCGCCCGGCACGGCTCGGTCCGGATCGCCACCGAGGACGCGCTCACCTGGGCCGGGTCCTGCAAAGCCGGTGACGGGCTGGGTATCACCGGTGACGAGGTGCTGATCGTCGGACGTGATGTGGTGGCCGCCGGTGCCGGGCTGATCGACCTGCTGTTGGCGGCGGGTGGCGAGTTGGTGACGGTATTGGTCGGTGCCGGCGTCGATGATGGTGTGGGGGATTGGCTGCGCGAGCATGTCCGGCGCGAGCATCTGGGTGTCGAACTGGTCAGCTACCGCACCGGTCACGACGGCGACGCATTGTTGATCGGAGTGGAGTAACCGTGGCGGTTCTGGGCGATCTGCTGTCCCATGTGCTCGGCGCGAAGGCCGCGACCTCCCTTGAGGAGGCCTTCGGCCTGCGCACCGTCAACGATCTGCTGCGGCATTATCCGCGCAAGTACAGCGACGGCATCAGCGTGCGCGAGGAAGGTGAGGAGATCGAACTCGACGAGGGGACACATGTCACCTTTGTCGACACGATCACCAAGGCCGAGTCCAACTACATGCGGCGCCAGCCCGGCAAGAAACAGCGCAAGTTCCTGCGGGTCACACTCGGTAACCGCAACCCGGCCATCACCGCGACCTTCTTCAACGCCGACTACCTGGTCAACAGTCTGACCGAGGGCACCCGGGTGATGCTCTCCGGTGAGATCGGCTACTTCCGCAACACCCTGCAGTTGTCGCACCCCGCCTTCCTGGTGCTCGATTCGCCGACCGGCCGGACGATCGGGACCCGGTCCTTCGCGAAGATCGCCGACGCGTCCGGGGCATCTGGGGACGGTGTGCTGGCCGCGTTCGACAAGGAGTTCTTTCCGATCTACCCGGCCACCAAGAAACTGCAGAGCTGGGACATCTTCGCCTGTGTCAGTCAGGTGCTGGCCGTGCTCGACCCGGTGCCCGAGCTGCTGCCGGAATCGATTCTGCAGCAATGGGATCTGATTTCCGAGGATGCCGCGCTGCGCGGGGTGCACCTGGCCGAGAACTCGTTGGAGCGCGCTGCTGCGCAGGAGCGGCTGACCTACGACGAGGCCGTGGGTCTGCAGTGGGCGCTGGTCTCCCGGCGCTACGGCGAGCTGGGCGAGACCGGCCCGTCGGCGCCGGCGCGCGCGGGTGGGCTGCTCGCCGCGCTGCAGACCCAGCTGCCCTTCGAGCTCACCGGTGGGCAGCGTGAGGTGCTCGAGGTGATCTCCGGCGAGTTGGCGGGCACCCGGCCGATGAATCGCATGCTGCAGGGTGAGGTCGGCTCGGGTAAGACCATCGTGTCGGTGTTGGCGATGCTGCAGGTGGTCGACGCGGGTATGCAGTGCGCGCTGTTGGCCCCGACCGAAGTTCTTGCCGCACAGCACTATCGGTCGATCCGGCAGGTGCTGGGTCCACTGGCCATGGCGGGCGAACTCGGCGCGGCCGACGGCGCGACCGGGGTGGCGTTGCTCACCGGGTCCATGTCGCCGCAACAGAAGCGCCAGGCCCGTGATGCGATCGCCTCCGGTACGGCGGGCATCGTCATCGGCACCCACGCGCTGATCCAGGAGTCGGTGGAGTTCGCCCAGTTGGGCATGGTGGTGGTCGACGAACAGCACCGCTTCGGTGTCGAGCAGCGGGATCGGTTGCGCGCCAAGGCGACCGGCGGGATCACCCCGCACCTGCTGGTCATGACCGCGACACCGATCCCGCGCACCATCGCGCTGACGGTCTTCGGTGATCTGGAGACCTCCACCCTGCGTGAACTACCCCGCGGGCGCCAGCCGATCGTCAGCAATGTGATCTTCTCCCAGGCTCAGCCCACCTGGCTGGACCGGGCCTGGGCGCGGATCAACGAAGAGGTCGCCGCCGGGCGGCAAGCCTATGTGGTGGCCTCGCGCATCGACGAGGAACCGGACAAGAAGAACGGCAACGAGCACGGCCCGCCGCCGATCACGGTGCTGCAGATGCTGGAGCGGCTGCGCACCGGCCCGCTGGCCGGGCTGCGGCTGGGCCTGATGCACGGCAGGCTGGCGCCTGAGGAGAAGGACGCCGTGATGGCGGAATTCCGTGCGGGCGATCTCGACGTACTGGTGTGTACCACCGTCATCGAGGTCGGCGTGGACGTCCCCAACTCGACGGTGATGGTGGTGATGGACGCCGACCGGTTCGGTATCAGTCAGCTGCACCAGTTGCGCGGCCGGATCGGTCGCGGCCAGCATCCGAGCCTGTGTCTGCTGGTGACGCGGATGCCCCCGACCTCCAAGGCCGCCGAGCGGTTGCGGGCGGTGGCCGGGACGTTGGACGGGTTCGAGCTGGCCGATCTCGATCTGCGGGAACGTCAGGAGGGTGATGTGTTGGGCTACAGCCAGTCCGGGCGGCTGACCACCCTGCGCTACCTGTCGCTGGCCGAACATCTTGAGGTCATCCAGGAGGCCCGCGGCTTCTGCGAGAGGGCGTATCTGGACAGCCCTCGGCAACCCGGCCTCGATGTGTTGGCCGCACCGTTCTCCGATACGGACCGTGTGCAGTACCTGGACATGTCGTGAAACGCGCCGCGCTGTTCGCGGTCGGTGCGGCGTTGGCCGTGCTGGTGGCGGTGCAGACCGGCGCCGAACCGGGCACGGGCTCATCACATTACGTGGCCGATGCCGAGATACCGACGGTGGCCGCGGGGGTCGACGTGCTGGCCGGGGTGGCCGAGATCCCGGCGCGAATACCCGGATATGACTACCGGCGCGATGCGTTCGGGGACGCCTGGGATGACGCCAACGACGCGCCCGGCGGGCGCAATGGCTGTGACACCCGCAATGACATCCTCGACCGTGATCTGATCGAGAAGTCCTACGTGTCGATCAAACGTTGCCCGACGGCGGTGGCGACGGGCACGCTGGTCGACCCGTACACCAACGAGAAGATCGCCTTCGTGCGCGGCAACCAGATCGGCGCCTCGGTGCAGATCGACCACATCGTCCCGTTGGCGCTGGCCTGGGATCTGGGCGCGCGCAATTGGCCCGATGCGCTGCGGTTGCGCTTCGCCAACGATCCGGCCAACCTGCTCGCGGTCGCCGGCGGCGCCAACCAGGACAAGGGTGACAGTGAGCCGGCCATCTGGATGCCGCCGAACCGCGCCTTCTGGTGCCAGTACGCGGTGCAGTTCGCCGAGGTGTTGCGTGGCTACGGGCTGCCGGTGGACGCGTCGTCGGCGCGGGTGCTGCGCGAGGCTGCCGGTACCTGCCCGACCGGTTGAGCTGCGGATTTCGGATCGGCGAACTCTGGCATCAGGGTGCTCCACAGCCGAGTTCGGGAATTCCCGGCGATGCGTTCGGAAATCCGAACATCTTGGTTTCGGATCCCAAAGTTGTTGCGAAGAACCATCTTTCGATGGACGTGCAGTTGCGCGCGGCGCGTCGGTCGGATACTGTCGGCTGCAGCGAAGGGGAGTAGCCCCCAATCGGACAATCGACACACTGGATACACCGGCAATGACGTCGGATATCCCGGTTGCCCGGACCGGCCCGCGCCGGTGGACGAGACCTTCGGCCGTTTTGCCAATCGTGGCTGTCGGCCGGAGTCCGCTCACTCTGGCAGCCACTGAGCCGGGAGGTGCACATGTGGTCGGCCCTGCTGCTGAGCTTTGCCGTGATCTTCGTTGCAGAGCTAGGTGACAAGAGCCAGCTGATGGCGATGACGTTCGCGTTGCGTTATCGCTGGTGGGTGGTGGTGGCTGCCATCACTGCGGCGACGACCGTCGTGCACATTCTCTCGGTCGCGATCGGACACTATCTGGGCGCCGCATTGCCGACGCACCTGCTCGGCCTCATCGCCGGCGTGATGTTCATCTTCTTCGGGGCGTGGACGCTACGCGGTGACAAGCTCAGCGATGGTGAGGCCGGCCTGGCCCAACGCGCCACTGCCCCCGCGTTCTTCGTGGTGACGTCGGCGTTCTTTCTCGCCGAACTCGGGGACAAGACGATGCTCGCCACCGTCACGCTGGCAGCTGACAACCACTGGGTGGGTGTGTGGATCGGATCGACGGTAGGAATGGTGGCCGCCGACGCCTTGGCCATCATGGTCGGAGCCGTGCTGGGCAAGCATCTGCCGGAGCGGATCATCCAGATCGGGGCCGCCGCGTTGTTCCTACTGTTCGGCTCGTACATGGTGTTGGAGAACGTGTTCCCGGCGGCGCCCTTGGTGGCGATTGTCGGCGGCACCGCGGCAATCCTGGCCGCCACCGCTCTCGCGCTGCGCGCGCTCCCGGACCGGCTGCGACCTGCGGTGTTGCTCCGCGAAGCGGCCCCCGCCGCGGAAGGTGAATCGGAACGGAGCGCGCTGTAGTCGCTTGACTACGCCAAAGCCTGGTCCTCGTGTAGTCGTGTGACTACACGAGAGGGCAAGGCCGTCGTCGGCCGCGATGCGGTGGTGGCGGCGGTGCTGGCGGCAGTGACGGAGTTGTACTCCGAGAATGGACCGGCCGCCACGTCGATCCGTGAAGTGTCCACCCGCAGCGGGGTCAACCACGGATTGGTGTTCCGGCACTTCGGCTCCAAGGAGCAGTTCGTCACCGCGACGCTGAACCACCTCGGCGGGTGGGTGGCCGAACCGATCGAAAGCAATGCCCCCGCCACCGAACTCGACACGGCCCTGCAGCAGCCTTCCACCGTGATGGCGCGTGCCCTGCTGGAAGGGTTCGCCATCGAGGACGCCCAGACCAACTTCCCGGGCATCGCCTTGTTCCTGGACGCGGTGCGCTCCCAGCACGGCGATGAGCAGGGCGCGCGCATCGCGGCGGCCAACGCCGTGGCCCTGCAACTCGGTTGGCGCCTGTTCGGCCCCTTGCTGCGGGCCGTGTCGGGGCTGGAGGATCTGCCTGCCGAGGACCTCCGGGCGGCTGTCAACGCCGAGATCGCTCGTGTGATCACACCCCACACCGACGATTGGACGGGACACGTCTTGGACAGCTATCCGAAAAATCCGAAACCGGCGACGGCACACACCGTCGTGGCGAATCGAAAGGTGCTCACCGAACTCGACTTCGGCAACACCGACGACCTGCGTGACGCGAACCGTGGTTTCCTCGGCGGGGTACCGGACGGGCGGATCGCCGCCCCGATGGATCGACACTGCTGAAACTGAACAACCTTGCGCATCGACCCGGCCACACCTGCGCCGGACAGCGTGAACCCGAGCCTGTGGCGGGTGGTGGCGCTCAACGGCGAAGCCGGACTCTACGAGGTCACCGACGGCATCTATCAACTGTGCGGCCTGGACCTCGCCAACATGACCGTGGTCGAGGGGGAGCACGGCATCATCACCCGTGGTCATTACGGCACCGTCAGTCACAACGCGCCTTTCCGATGTTCTTCCCGATCGTCACCCGTCCGGCGGTGCCGGGATGATCCGCCGACGGAAGTGGTTGCCGCGCGCCGCTGTCGCCACTCTGGGTGCTGGTCGTGCTCGGCGGTGCGGTGGTCTATCTGCATCGTGAATGGCTGATCGACCGCGCCATTCGGCATCAATTGCAGGACATCACGGCACCCGGATTCACGGCTGCACCCGACGAGTTCAAGGTGATGCTGTGCGGCACGGGATCACCGCAATTGAGCGCAGCCAAGGCGCAGGCCTGCACGTTGGTCGCCGTCAACGGAACGATCTTTGGGTTCGATGTCGGCGAGGGGGCCACCAAATCGATGGCGGTGGTGGACGCGATCAACGCGGCCTACCGGATCGATATCGGTTACCGCACCGCCAACATGCCCGAGCAGGGTTCCGCCGCGGCCGCCCAGGCGCGGCCTGCCGAGATCGACTTCCCGCCCGATGCCACCGATGTCCGTTTCTACGACCGCGATGGCATCACCGTCGATGCACACCTGGTGGATCACGCCCCGGTGGAACCGGCCCTCGGCTATGTCATCACCTACGCCGGTGAGAAGGTGTTCATCAGCGGGGACACCAAGCTGAGTCCGCTGAACCTGCCGGCAATGCAGGATGCGGACCTGGTGGTCCACGAGGCCTACGCGGGTCATCTTGTGCGACAGGCGATTCCGGTGATGTGCGAGCTGGGCCTCGACGAGCAGGTGCAGGTCGCCGAGCGCACCACCGGCTGCCACGCCGATACCCTGGAGCCGGCCGAACAGGCCCACGTCAAACACCTCGCGCTGACGCACCTGGCGCCCTACCCGGACGGATTCCTGGCCCGGCAGCTATTCATCCAGGGAATGGGAGACCGGTACAGCGGGCAGATCACCGTCGGGCGCGACGGCACGGTCACACCGTCTGACGGCGCATCTACGGAGCCAGGGCGTAGATTGGGGCGATGCAACAGCGCGGGTTCGGCGATCTGGAGGCGACGGTGATGGACCGCGTCTGGGCCTCGCCGGACGGCACCACCGTCCGTGCGATCTTCGACGACCTGGCCGACGCCCGCCAAATCGCCTACACCACAGTGCTGTCCACAATGGACAATCTGTACCGCAAGGGCTGGGTCCGGCGGGAGCGCGAAGGTAAGGCCTACCGATACTGGGCCACCATGACCCGGGAGGAGCGCTCGGCCAATCTGATGCGTGCCGCGTTCGACTCCGGAGGCAACAGCGAGGCCGTACTGGCGTTCTTCGTCGAACAGATGACCGCCGAGGAATCGGCGCAATTGCGGGCAGCGCTGCGGCATTCTCCCAAGCGGTCGCGATGACCGCCGCGACCTACCTACTGCTCTACGGTGCAGCCGTCAGCTGGCTGGCGCCACCGATGCTGACCCGGCTGACCGGACGCGGTCTCAACCCGCGGCTGGGGGTGGCGGCCTGGCTGACGGCGCTCGCCGCGGTGTTGACGGCGTGGGTGGTCGCGGTCGCGCTGATCGTCAGCGCCGGCGTGACCGGTCTACCCGGATCTGCCACGGTCGTACTGTGTCTGGAGATGTTGGGCATACCGGAGCAGTCGGTCACCCCGGGCGCGGTCAGCCTGACGATACTCGTCGTCGCCGGCCTGTTGATCTCCGCGCTTGTGGCGGTCCGGGTCAGCCGCACCGTCGCGGCTTCGCGTGCCCGCAGCTGCGAACACGCCGCGGTGGCACGGATCCTCGGGGCGCCCACCGACCGGCCGGATGTCTTCGTGATCAGCGCCGACCGGCCGGCCGCGTACTGCGTGGCAGGGCGCCCGCACGCGATCGTGCTCACCACCGCGGCGGTGCAAACGCTTGATGCCGCGCAACTCGGGGCAGTACTGGCACACGAGGATGCCCACCTGGCCGGACACCATCACCACCTGCTGATGGTGCTACGCGCGTTGGCCGGCAGTCTTTCTCGGCTGCCACTGTTCACGCGCGGTGCGGTGGCGGTGGCACAGCTGCTGGAGATGTGCGCCGATGACACCGCGATCCGGCGGCATGGCAGCCGCCCGTTGATCGCCGGGGTGCTCAAACTTGCCGGCGCGCAACCGGCTGTCGGTGGGCTCGCGGTGGCCGCGCACAGCGTGGCGACACGGGTGAACCGGCTGCAGGCGCCGGCCGACCGGATCACCCTCGGGTGTCACAAGCTGGCCGGCGCCGCGGTGATCGCGGCGACCGTCGTCACGCCGATCCTGATCAACCTGGTGTGCCGGCACTGATCACAGCGCGGCGTTACCCACCTTCCACTGGTCCCAGGGGATGTTCCAGTCGCCGAGGCCGTCCGTTCCGGGCAGGGTCGGGCCGACCGTGTTGACCACCTCGACGATGTCCCCGCGTTTGGTGTTGTCGTAGAACCATTTCGCGTTCTCGGTACTGGCGTTCAGGCAGCCGTGGCTGACATTCGCATAACCCTGGCTACCCACCGACCACGGTGCGGCGTGCACGAAGATCCCGCTGTAGGACATTCGGGTCGCCCAGTTCACCTCGGTGCGGTAACCATCGGGGGAGTTGACCGCAACGCCGTAGGTCGACGAATCCATCACCATGTGCGGCAGTCGCTCGGCGACGATATAGGTGCCGTTGTCGGTCGGCGTCGAGTTCTTGCCCATCGAGATCGGCATGGTCTTGGCGACCTCACCGTTGACCCGCACGGTCAGCATCTTCGTGGTGTCATCAGCGGTCGCGATCACCTCGTCGCCGATGGTGAAGCTGCTGGCGGCGTCGTCCTGCCCGAACAGGCCGTCCCCGAGATCGGCGCCATAGGTGCGGACCTGGACATCGACCTTGGTGCCGGGCTTCCAGTATTCGGCGGGCCGCCAACGGACTTCGCGATTGTTCAGCCAGTAGAACGCACCCTCGACCGTCGGCTCGGTGGTGATCTTGATGGCCCGCTGCGCGGCGAGTCGGTCCGGGATGGGCTCGTCGAAGCTGACCGCGATGGGCTGCCCGACACCCACCACCTCTCCATTGCCGGGCAGCACGTAGGGCATGGTCAGGTTCTGTGGCGAATGGGTTTCGAAGGTGGCACTGCTGCGGGTGCGCCCACCGAGGCCCAGTGCCTCGGCATGGAGTGTGTAGGTCCGGTTGTAGCCCAACGGTTCGGCCGACTGCCAGGTGACGCCGTCGGGGCTGAGCTCGCTGGCGACCACCCGGCCGGACTCGTTGACCAGGGTCACGCCGTCGAGCACGCCGGCCTCGGCGGTGACGGTCACCGGGGACTCCACCGGGACGCCGATGGCGCCGTCGGTGACCGACATCTGCAACCGGGGCACCAGCAGATCGCCGAACGGGGTGCCCTTCTCGGTGATGGTCTGCGGTTGGGCCTGCGACGGTGTCGTGGTGCACCCGGTCAGTCCGATCACCAGTGCGGACAATGCGATCAGGGCCATCGTGACCGCCCTGAGATCGCGTCGCCGCGCATTGATTCGTCTCATGCCCGTCGTCCTGTCGCTTGCGGTGGCCGTTGCGCTACCATCCTACGGACTTACTACGTAGATGCACGCGGCCGACTCGTGTGCCGGGAGGTACCGTGCTGAGAACCCCGCTTGGTCGCATGCTGCTGACCGCCCTGGTGGTCATCGTCGTGACCGCCGTAGCGATCGTGGTGCTGGTCATGCGTTCCGACGATGCCGCGCAGCGCCTGCCCGCAGAAACCGGCGGTGTAGAGGTGGTCCGCGCCGACAGTCACCGACTCAACGACCCGCCCGATGCGAAGGTGACTTTCGTCGAGTTCCTGGATTTCGAATGCGAGGGTTGCCTGGCGGCCTACCCGATCGTCGAGCAGTTGCGGGCTGATTTCGGTGACCGAGTGGAGTTCGTACTGCGTTACTTTCCGCTGGCGGGGCACTTCAACGCCGAGCGCGCCGCGCGTGCTGTCGAGGCGGCCGCGCAACAGGGGCGACTGGAGGCGATGTACCACAAGATGTATGAGACCCAGCCGCAGTGGGGCGAGCGCAGCACCCCGGCCGACGATGTGTTCCGTGGATTTGCCGCGGAACTCGGGTTGGACATGGACCGTTTTGACGCCGATTATGCCGATCCCGCCACGGCCGCGCGGGTCCGCTCGGATTTCGAGGACGGCCTGGCGCTCGGTGTGATGGGCACTCCGACGTTCTTCGTCGACGGTCAGCAGATCCTGGTACAGGACCGCGACGATCTGCGGCGTGCCCTCGAACAGGCGCTGCAATGACCACCGTGCTACGGGTGGCCGTGGTCGGCGCGATACTGCTGATCGCCGCGGTGACCGGCCAGTCGGTGGCCGCCGCGGCATGCCGGGCCGGGGACACCGTGTGCGTCTTGCAGCAACGCCTCGAGGCTGCCGAGCGCTACCTGACCGACCGGCCCGGCACCGTCGGCTTTGTGCTGCGCGACCGGGTGACCGGCGCCAAGTACCGCAATGCCGCTGCGGCAAAGCCGATCTGGACAGCCTCGACCATCAAGTTGGCGATGGTCGCCGACCTGCTTGCCCGTGAACAATCCGGGTCGGTGCGACTCACTGCTGCCGACCGCGAGGACATGGTGGCGATGCTCCGCAGCTCCGACAACGACGCTGCCGACGCACTGTGGTCCCGATACGGGGGCACCACGAATGTGTTCAATACGAACTTCCCTCGGTACGGCATGCGGATGGTGAGCCCGCAACCCGGGTTCGGTGATGTCTTCCCGTACTGGGGGTTCCAGAAGGGCACAGCCGATGACTTCGACGCCCTGATGAATTTCGTGTTGACGAGCTTGCGGCCGGCGAACGCGACCGCCGTCGTCGCCGAGATGCAGCGTGTCGACGGTGACCAGCGGTGGGGTGTCTGCGGTGTCGGCCCGGCGATGACGCCCGGCTGCAAGAACGGATGGTCCCAGGAGCAGGGCGGCTGGGTGGTCAACAGTGTCGGCTTCGCAGGTCCGCAGCAGCGCTACACACTGGCGATCATGAATTCTCTCGATGGCGAGGGCGGTTACGACGACGGCGTGGCGACCACGTCCGAACTGTCACGAATCCTGCTGGCGTCCTAGCGGTTACGGCGGGTAGACCTGCTTGATGCTGCCATCCGGGTTCAGCTTCAGGAAGCCGGTGCCCGGCTCCGTCGAGTGGATGATCAGCTCCAGGCCGCCGCCCTCGGCGCCTTCGATGATCAGGTAACTGCCCGTGCCGACCGGCGCGCCCGTGTGTTGCGGCGCATTACCGAGGACGTCGGCCACCGCGTTCGTATTGATCTGGCTCAGATCGGACAGGATGTCGAAGGCGCTGGTCGACATTGATGGGCCCCACTCCTCCCAGCCGTCGCCACGGTAGGTGAAGCTGTCTTTGACGTTCGGATTGGTCGGGGTCGGTCGGTCGTAGACCGCGTATTCGGGATAGGCCACCAGGGAGAAGCCCATGGTGTCACCGAACTTGTCGCGCATCGTCTGCAGCAGACCGGTCAGCCCGTCGGCGGTCTGGATCTGCGGCGGGCTCACCGGTGTCGGAGTGGCCGTCGGTGGGTTGGTTTGCGGTGCAGATGTATTCGTGCTGCGACGCTGAGTTTCGGTCGGGCTCGCCAGCTGCTGGCCCGGAGCGGGTCCGTCGTCTCCGCTCATCACCAACACGACGGCGACCACGGCGATGACCAGTGCGGCGACGAGTCCGATCGGGATGAGGATTGCCGGACCGCGCCACCACGGCTGGGCGGCCGCGGGCTGCCACGGCGGCGGTGCCGGCCAATGATGCGGTGGTGGCTGGTGCCCCATCGGTGGGGCACCCGACGGCGGATACGGCGTTGCAGCCGGGAAGGGGGCCGGTGTCGGGGCCGGCCAGTGCCCCGCCGTGGGCTGCGCATGCGCGGCGGAGGGGCTGACCGCGGCGCGGGCGGCGGCGGCGAGTTCTCCGGTGGTGGGGTAGCGGTGCTCGGGTTTCTTGGCCATCCCCGTCGCGATGACCTGATCCATCTGCGGTGAGATACCGGGCTGCATGGTCGAGGGCCGTGGCGGCGGCAGTGTGAGGTGGCCGGTTATCTGGCGTTCGACGCTGTCACCCGGGAACGGCTGCGATCCGGTGAGGCACTCGTGCAGCACACACGTCAGTGCATAGATGTCCGCCCGGGCGTCGGAGCTGTCGCTGGACAGCCGCTCGGGCGCCATGTAGGCCAGCGTGCCGATGGTGGATCCGGTGCTGGTGAGTTTGGTTCCGCCGGTGCTCTGGGCGATCCCGAAATCGATCAGATAGGCAAAGCCCTCGGGTGTCACCAGGATGTTGGAGGGCTTGACATCGCGGTGCACCAGCCCGACCCGGTGCGCGGCCTGCAGTGCCGCGGCGATCTGCTCGGTGATGGCGACGGCTCGCTGCGGAGACAGCGGTCCACCGTCGAGAAGCTCGTTGACGGTCTTGCCGTCGATCAGCCGCATCGTCACGTACAGCCGGCCGTCGATCTCGCCGAAATCGTGGATCGGGACGATATGTGGCTCGTCCAGGCCGGCAGCCATCTGCGCCTCACGGCGGAAGCGTCGTTGGTAGGTGTCGTCGTCGGCGAGGTTGGGCGGCAACACCTTCAGGGCGACCAGCCGGTTCATCGCGGTGTCGAAGGCTTGCCACACTTCGCCCATACCGCCGCGACCCAGCACCTTCACCAGGCGGTAGCGGCCGAACGGGGTGCCTTCCACCGGCTAACCATAAGGCACGCCGATGCCCGACTCGTGAGCTGCGGTCATCCGCTACGGAAATGGGCGCTGGCACCGCTTCGAAGATCGTCGCCAGTACTGGGAAAACCTGTGCGATTCCTGTGAGGGCAAGGCCCCCACCAGCGGGAACATCTCGCTAAAGTGAGCTTCCCTAACGTTAATTTTGTTTGCTGGAAGGCGCGGTGGGTGTCATGAGGGTGTGTGTTGTCGGTGCGGGTCCGTGTGGGCTGACGACGATCAAACAGCTGGTGGACGAGGGGCACGACGTCGTGTGCTTCGACAAGAACGCCGACATAGGCGGGATCTGGTTCCGGTACGAGGGCGACGGCGATCAGATGAAGGCCTACGACAATCTGGCGTTGACGATATCGATGAAACTGATGGCGTACTCGGATCATCCGTTCGCCGGCGGCAGGGTGTTCTACAACCGCGCGCGCTATCTGGAGTACCTCAACGACTACGCCGAGCGATATCAGTTGCGGGACCGGGTGCGCGCGGGCCATGCGGTGACCGACATCCGGCGTGCCGGTGACGGCTGGACCGTCGTGGTGCGCCACGACGGGCTGGAGAGCAGGCACGAATTCGACGCGGTCGCCGTCTGCTCGGGACCGTTCAAGACGCCCAATCGCACCATCGGTGGGCTGGAGGACTTCACCGGGGAGATCGTGCACTCGTCGGAATACCGGGACAACGAACGATTCCGGGGCAAACGTGTGCTGATCGTCGGGCTTGCCGAATCCGGTGGCGACATCGTCCGCGAGATCGCCGACGTGGCGGCCGAGTGCACACTGTCGATCCGCTCGTATACCTACCTGCTGCCGCGGATCGTGGATGTCGACCGCACGACCGACCACGGGACCGTCCGCGCGCACCACCACGAGATGTACCGGCGCGCCACGACACGTCCGCTCGTCCCCGCCACGGTCTGGGGTCACAGCGTGGCGGCCAAGTTCCTCGTCCTGCTGGCCTCCGTCGTCTACGGTTGTGCGGCAACCGTGTTCGGCGCGCTGCGCGGGATCGGCCGCCGACGGTCGGCGGCCGAGACCGGCTCGAATCCGATGGGCGAGCCCCGCCATCCGGCGAAGATCGACATCGGCACACTCGACAACGCCGCGAACCGGAATCTGATCAGGACGTGGAACCATCGGTCGCATCCGCAGGGCAGCTGGAGCCAACGGGGCATCTTCTGCAAGAACGTCAGCTTCATCCCGGCCATCGCTGAAGGGCGGGTCATCGTCAACGATTCCGGTATCCTCAGCGCGCAGGGCGACAGCGTGCTCTTCCGTGATTCGGCCGTCGGGGAATTCGACACCGTGGTGCTGTGCACCGGTTTCACCCAGGATCTGTCCCTCGGTGACCTGACGGTGACCGACGGCAATGTGCGCAATCTCTATAAGCACTTCCTGCATCCCGAGCATGGCGGAACGGTCGCCTTCATCGGGTTCGTCCGACCGTTCTCCGGGGGAATTCCGGTCTGCGCCGAGATGCAGGCCCGATACTTCGCGCGGGTCTGCAGTGGAAAGCTGCAACCTCCGACCGATCTGGACGATGTCATCCGCGCGGACCGGGAATGGGAGGAGTACTGGACGGCGCTGAGCCCGCGGCACACCGAGTCCATTCCGTCGCAGATTCTCTACCTCGACTCCCTGGCCCGCGAGATCGGCTGCCTGGTGCCGTGGTGGAAAATGGTGATCAACCCGAAACTGTTCGTGCAGTTGTGGTTCGGGAGCTTCAACCCGTCGGGATACCGCATCGTGGGTCCACACAACCGCGGCGCTGCGGCGCTGGAGGATCTGTACTCCGAACCCGTCGCCAACAAGAAGGACACCGCGCTGCGTTTCTCGCTGCTGCAGTTGATGCCGTCGGGAGTTCATCCCAGAGACCTGATGGGTGAGTCCAAGGCGGTCGCCCGGCTGGGAACGCACGGGGCCCGGATCGGCGGGTCCGCTGTGGTCGACGCCGATGCCGCTCGGTGATGCCCTGGCGGGGCTGACCACGCTCGCGGCGATCGTGCTGGCGTCGCACGCCCTCGCGACGCTGTTCGCCCGCTGCGGGCAACCCAGAGTGCTCGGGCCCATCACACTCGGAATCGCTACCGCCACCGCGCTGGCGGCGTGCGAGGAAGCGTTGGGCTGGACGCCGATGACGGACCCGTCGTTGCATCTGCTTCAGGATGTCGGCACCGCGGGACTGCTGCTGCTGATGTTCTCGGTCGGTGCCGAACTGCGCGGTGCCGGAAAGACCGGTGGTACCGCGACCGGGTGGCGATTGATGGCCAGCGTGCTGCTCCCGATCGCGGTGTGCGCTGCGGCGGCGTGGCCGTTCGCGGATCTGCTGCGGGCGCCGCGTGGGAGCCCGCACTGCGGATGGGTGTTCGTCGGTATCGCCCTGGGCGTCACCGCGGTACCCGTACTGGTACTCATCATCCGCGACCTCGGCATCGCCGGACTGCCGGTTGCCCGGGCGGCGTTGCACATCTCGGTGGTCACCGACGGACTGGCATGGATCCTGGTGTCCGGCATGGTGATTGCCGGTACTGACCGGCACCTGCTGTCCGGCCCGGCACTCGCTGTCGGCATGATGATGCTGGGCGTGGTGACGGTGGTCATCCCGTACGCCACGCGCCGCCTGGCGGTGACCCACGGCGGTCGACGGGTGGTCCTGATGGTGGTCGCCGCGCTGGCCGGTGGGGCCGCCACGCAGCTGTTGGGATTTCACCCGGCGATCGGCGCCATCGTCGCGGGCTTCTGTTTCCCGGCTGCGGTGGTCGACGAGTCGGCCGGCACGGCCTTCGGTGCGGCACTCGACCTGCTGCTACCGGCCTTCTTCGTCAGCGCGGCGATAGCCGTTCCGCTGCAGGCGCTGCGCGAGCTGGGTAGTTGGCCCGGGGTGGTCTGCCTGGTCACCCTCGGTGCGGTAGCCGTGGCGGCGAAGTTGATCTCGGGAATGGTCTTCGGGGCGGTCAGTAAGTGGCCGGTCCGGATGTCGGCGAGTCTGGGGGCGTTGCTGAACTGTCGTGGCGTCACCGAGATTGCGGTGGCCACCGTGGGTTTCGATTCGCAACTGATCGGCCCGTTCGCATTCGCAGTGCTGTGCGGGCTGGCGATGGTCAGCGTGGTGGTGACCGCGCCGCTGTACCGGGCGTTCGCCGCTCGGGAGGTCGCGACCTCGGCGCCAGGCTGAGCTCAGCCGGCCTCGGTCCGCGTCTGCTGTGCGGCGACCGCACCGCCGAGCCAGCGTCGCAGAAAGCTCCGCAATTGGTCCGGCGAGCGGTTGGTGTCGTTGGGCGCGACGAAGAACGACAGCATGGTGCGCAACGTGAACTCCACCAGCTCGTGCAGGCTGTCCTCGTCGTATCCGTGTGCGGCCCAGTCGACGTCGAAGCGGTCGACCATTCGCATGCCGATGGCGCGGGCCTCCTGTGAGGTGAGCGCCTCACTGCGGTTGTGCGGGTAGGACTCCGACAACAGGATGCCGAGGTGCGGTGTGCGGGTGATCTCGTCGAGGGTGAACAGCGTGCCCTCGGTGATGGCCTCGGCCGGATCGTGGATCCCGCGCACCTGGGCCGCGAGCCGGTCCAGGAAGGCATCCACCGAGGCCATTGCCACCGCGTGCATCAGCGCATCCGAGGTGGGGAAGTACCGGTACACGGTCTGCCGGATGATGCCCAGTGAATTGGCCACATCGGCCAACGAGATCGCCGCCCCGGTGGCGCTCACGAGGTCTACGGCGGCGGTGACGATGCGCAGGGTGGCTTCGTCATCGGTCTGCGGGGGATCCCCGCCCCATCCGCGCCTGCGTGCCATCGGCACCTTCCTTTCGGGTACGCGACGCTAGCACGCGGAAAGTAATCATACAGTTAGACGCTTTCACGTATGATCGTGTGATAGTTTCCGGTCATGACCGACCTCCAGGTGCGCAAGATGCGCTTCGCTTTTGCCGACCACGACGTGCCATTTCTGTGGAATGAGACGAACCCTGCGTTCTCGGCGATGGCCAATGCGGTGTCCTTTCTGGCCATCGCGTTCGAGAAGATGATCGTCAGCACCATGGCAGAGGCCAAGCCGCTGTTGGTCGACTCGCCGATCGCCGACGAGGCCGACGCCTTCGTCCGCCAGGAGGGCCAACATTCGATGGCGCACCGGCAGCACGCCCGCGGACTCATCAAGGCCTACCCGGCGCTCAAGGAGACCCTCGACGAGGTGATCGCGGCATTCGACGATCTGGTCGCCAACAAGCCGCTCAAGTACCGGTTGGCCTACACCGCCGATCTGGAGGCGACGTTCACCCCGGTGTTCAAGCTGATGCTCGACAATGACGCCACCCTGTTCGCGCCGGGTGACGACCGGGTGGCCTCGCTGTTCCTGTGGCACTTCGTCGAAGAGGTCGAACACCGCAGTTCCGCGCTGATCATCTACAACGATCTGGTCGGCGACCCGTGGTACCGCGCCAGGGTGGCGCCGTCGATCTTCAAACACGTCCTCGACGTCGTGCGGATGGCGTGTGACGGTTTCAACCGGCATATCCCGCTGGAGGTGCGAAAGGTCGACGCCGTGTCCACCTTTGCACTCGAACGCGCCAAGAACGCGCTGCTGCAACGGGTCGGCCGGCGGCCGGATTACGGCCCGTTCCAGAGTCCGTTCCCGAATCTGGGCAAGCGCGAAACACTCACGGCGCTGGTCGGTATCGTGCGCTCTCAGATCCCTGGCCACGATCCGACACACGAGAAGTTGCCCGCGCTGGCCGGCGAATGGTTCAAACGTTATGACGAGGGATATGACGTGACCCAGTGGTATACGAGCCAGGAGGTGGCCGCCGATGTCTGATCTGTGTCGCCCCACCTTCGAGCAACTCGCCGAGCGGCTGGGTTTCAGCTGCGCCGAGGCCGGTGGACTGGTCGAGGTCCGCAATCCGTTCGCACTGGAGAACTGGACGCTGCCGGTGCTCGAGCTGACGATCATCGTCGGCGCCGTCCTGGCCCTGGTGTACGCGGTGATCCGGCTGCGGCGCCACGGTGACGCCACCAACCTGGTGCTGTGGTTCGGCGCGATCGCCTACCTGTTGATCATCGAGCCGCCGCTGTACTTCCCGGCTGCGTTCGGCATCGAGGAACACATCGACACGATGTTCGCGCACAACGTGTTCACCGTCGAATTCCTCTGGGGCAGACTGCCGCTCTACATCGTCGCCATCTACCCGTTGATGGCCACCATCGCCTTCGAGATCGTCCGGACCCTCGGCGTCTTCCGGCGCTACGGCACCTTGGTCGGCGCCGTCTGCGTCGGCTTCGTGCACCACGCCTTCTATGAGGTTTTCGATCACCTCGGCCCGCAGCTGCGGTGGTGGGAGTGGACGCTGGAACATCCGATGAACCAGCCGCTCCTGGATTCGGTGCCGCTGCCCAGCGTCGTCGTGTTCGCGGCGCTGTGGCCGATGTCGCTGGCGTTCTGTGTGCAGTTCTTCGTCGGACGACACGTCGACCGCGGCCGGCGTTTCACCGGCGGACAGATCGTCTGGCGCACGGTTGTCGTCGGCCTGTTGGCCTCGATCGGCACCGTCCTGCTGCCGTCGCCGGCGACGATCATCGGCTCCTTCACCAACTTCACCGTCATGGGTGTGGTGTATGCGCTGGAGCTGGTGGTGATCACCGTGGTGGCGGTGCCGGTGCTGGTCAAACAGTGGCAGCGGTTGCGCAACACCGCGGCCTCGGCCACCGAGGCGCGCTACGTCAATCCGCCGATGATCCGTTACGGGGTGCTCTATCTGGCGGTGATGGCCGTGCTGTGGGTGACCGCGCTGCCCGCCTACTTCGGTGCCGTGGACGGGGTCACGGCCAACGGCGATCCGATCGGCAGCCTGTGGTACACGGTGTTGTGCTTCGTCATCGCCGGCCTGAGTGCCTTTGCCGCGCTGACGGTTTCGGCGGCACGGCCGGTGAAGCAGCCCGTTTCGGTGTCCTGAGAGCCCGCCGAGCAGACGCAAACTCCCCCGGAAACGTTGGTTTCGGGGGAGTTTGCGTCTGCTCGTGAGTAAAGGGCTAACTACCGGTATAGGTGGCCGGGTCCGGCCGGAACCGGGTGCCGTCGTCCAACGCGGTGAGCGCAGCCTGGTGCTCGGCGGCCAACTCGAAATCGAACACGTCCAGGTTCTCGGCGATCCGTTCCGGCTTCGCCGAGCGGGCCACCACCGAGTTGTCCAACTGCAGATTCCACCGGATCAACACCTGGGCCGGGGTCTTGCCGTACTCGGCGGCGATCCCGGCGACCGTCGGGTTGTCCAACAGCTTGCCGACACCCAACGGGCTGTAGGCCTGGGTGACGATGCCGTGCTCGGCGTGCGCGGCGCGCTGTTCGGTCTGCACGAGCTGCGGGTGCAACTCGATCTGGTTGACCGTGGGCACCACGTAGGACAGGTCGATGATGTTCGACAGGTCCTCGGGAGTGAAGTTCGCGACACCGATCGACTTGGTCAGGCCGTCCTCACGGACGCGCAGCAGCCCACCCCAGCTGTCGACGTACTTGCCGGTGTCACCGCCGGGCCAGTGGATCAGATACAGGTCCACGTAATCGAGCCCGAGCTTTTCCAGGCTGACCTTGGCGGCATCCTGGGAAGCCTGGAAACCCTGATCGCCGGTGGCCAGCTTGGTGGTGACGAAGATCTCGGCGCGCGGAATCCCCGACGCGGCGATGGCCCGGCCGACACCGGCCTCATTTCCGTAGGAGGCAGCGGTATCGATAAGGCGCACACCGATTTCCAGTGCGGCCGCAACGGCGTGCTCGGCCTCGGCGTCGGTCAGCTCGCCGACGCCGAGGCCGAGAACCGGCATCGTGTTGTCGTCGTTCAAACCGGTATTGGGCACCGCTGCTGCCGATGTCATTGTCCTGCCTATCCCGTGAAGTTGAAGGTGCGTGGGTCGGGCCCCAACCGGTTCCCGTCATCGAGCGTCGCGATGGACGCGACGTCCGCCGCGCTCAGCTCGAAGTCGAACACGTCGAAGTTACTCGCTATCCGATCGGGGTTCACCGACTTCGGGATGACGATATTACCCAGCTGCAAGTGCCACCTGATCAGCACCTGGGCTGGCGTTTTGCCGTGCGCCTCGGCGACGGTTGCCACGGCGGGATCGTCGAGCAGACCGCCCTGACCCAGCGGGCTCCACGACTCGGTGGCGATGCCGAGCTCGGCGTGCAGGTCGCGCAACTCCTGCTGGGGTAGCCGCGGGTGCAGTTCGATCTGATTCACCGTGGGTACGATGCCGGTGCCGTCGATCAGCGTCCGCAGGTGCTCGGGCGCGAAGTTGCTGACGCCGATGGATCGGACCCGGCCGTCGTCACGCAACTTCGCCAGTGCCTTGAAGCTCTCGACGTACAGGTTGATCTCGGGCAGCGGCCAGTGGATCAGGTACAGGTCCACGTAGTCGACATCCAACTTCGCGACACTGGCGTCGAAGGCCGCCAGGGCCTTGTCATAGCCCTGTTCGGCGTTCCACAGCTTGGTGACCAGGAAGATGTCCTCGCGCGGTACCCCGGAGGACTTCAGTGCCTGGCCCACCTCGGTCTCGTTCTCGTAGGCGGCCGCGGTGTCGATGTGCCGATAGCCGGTACGCAGCGCGCTCTCCACGGCAACCCTGGTGTCCTCGGGCGGGGTCTGCCAGACTCCCAACCCGACCGTGGGAATCGAATTTCCGTCGTTCAGTAAGAGCGTGGGGCTTGAAGGGGCAGTCATGACGCAGAGTCTGCCAGCGCGGCAGAACCCGAGCCCGGCGCGGCTCAAGGTCGCGAACGTCGCGAGCCGGGTATCGGTACCGGTGATGGCACGCATCCCGAACCCGGTGAAGCGGCTGCTGCTGGGCCGACGTTCGGTCACCATCGACGGCAACACCTTGGACACCAGCCTGCAGTTGCTGCTGACCGCGCAACGGGCATCCCGGATTGGGGGCCTCGTGGCCAGCGACGACGTCGCCGTCGCCCGCGCCCAACTCGACGCCGCGTCGGCCGCGTTCGGCACCGACATCGTAGTGCCGACACACGATTTCACCGTGCCGGGACCGGCCGGGCCGCTCACCGTGCGGCACTATCGCGCCGAGCCGGGCGCACCGCTGCTGGTTTTTCTTCACGGTGGCGGTTTTGTCGTCGGCAGCCTCACCACGCACGACGGGTTCTGCCGTCGGCTCAGCCAGGACGCCGGAGTGCACGTGCTGTCCGTCGACTACCGGCTGGCTCCCGAACACAAGGCGCCGGCGGCCGGTGAAGACTGTTTCGCGGCCTACCGGTGGGCGCTGGAGAACGCCGCCGAGTTGGGTGCCGATCCGGAACGGGTCGCCATCGGCGGCGACAGCGCGGGCGGCAACCTTGCCGCGGTGGTCACCCAGGCGGCCCGGGATGAGGGTGTGGCGCTGCCGGCGCTGCAGCTGCTGATCTACCCGATGGTCGATCCGGTGGCCGAGACCGTGTCGCGGTCGCTGTTCGCCGACGGCTTCTTCCTGACCAAGGCCGATATCGAGTGGTTCGACCTGCATTACATCGATGGAGCCGAGATTCCGCAGGACGACCCGCGGGTGTCGCCGCTGCGCGCCCCCGACCTGTCGAGGCTGTCCCCGGCACTGCTGGTCACCGCTGGTTTCGACCCGCTGCGCGACGAGGGTCGGGCGTATGCCGAGGCGCTGGCCGCCGCCGGGGTCCCGGTCGATCACCGTGAGTACGGCTCACTGGTCCACGCGTTCATCAATTTCTTCCCCCTCGGCGGCGACAGTGAACTCGCCGTGGCCGACCTCACCTCGGCGCTACGGGCTCATCTGAGCCGGTAGGCTGCATTCCGTGGCGAACAAACCGAAGAAGCAGGCCAGTTACGACTTGAAGGCCGCTGACCGTAAGCGCAACCTTCTCGTCCAGATCGGGCTGACCTCGGTCGTCGTCCTGTTCGCGGTGGCGCTGGTGCTGTGGATCGTGCTGTCGGGTGAGACCAAGCCCGACGCCGGTGAGGCACGGGCTGTTCGCGTCGAGACCAGCGATGTGGTGAAGAACGACGACGGCGTCGACCCCAAGGTGGTGCTCTCGGTCTACGAGGATCCGCTCTGCCCGCACTGCGGCGCCTTCGAGAAGGCCTTCGGTCCCACCATCAACCAGCTCATCGACAAGGGCGTCATTGCCGTCGACTACTACATGGTCGGCATCCTGAACAGCGCCGCCAACCAGAACTACTCGTCGCGCGCCAGCGGTGCGGCCTACTGCGTGGCCGACGAGTCCAATGAGGCCTTCCGCCGATTCCACGGCGCCCTTTATGCCCAGCAGCCGCAGGAGGTCGGCGGCGCCTACCCGACCAACACCCAGCTGGCCGAGACCGCGCGCCAGGCCGGCGCCGGCGGCACCGTCGCCGAGTGCATCGACAAGGGCCGCTACGTGGAGATGGCCGCGGGCATGGCTCAGGCGACGGGTATCAACGCCACCCCGACCGTGCGGATCAACGGTGAGGACTACCAGTACAGCACTCCGGAGGCCCTGGTCGGCGAGATCAAGGAGATCGTCGGCGACGTGCCGGGGCTCCCGTGACCACTGAGCTACCCGCCGCCGATATCGACTCGGCCGAGCCCGCGGCGGAGACGGGCGGGCTGCGCAAGGCCAGCGCGATCGGGGTGCTGATCGCCGGTGTGCTCGGCCTGGCCGCCGCAGCCGCGCTGACCATCGAGAAGATCGAGATCCTGATCGATCCGAGCTATGTGCCGTCGTGCAGCCTGAACCCGGTGCTGTCCTGCGGGTCGGTCATGACCACACCGCAGGCCTCGGCGTTCGGATTCCCCAACTCGCTGATCGGCATCATCGCCTTCACCGTCGTCTTGGTGACCGGCGTGCTCGCGGTGGCCAAGGTGGCGCTGCCGCGCTGGTACTGGACCGGGCTGGCCATCGGCACCGCGCTCGGCGTGGCGTTCGTGCACTGGCTGATCTTCCAGAGCCTGTACCGGATCGGTGCACTGTGCCCCTACTGCATGGTGGTGTGGGCGGTGACCATCCCGCTGCTGGTGATCGTCGCCTCGATCGCGCTGCGCGCCGAGGGCGCGACCGGGGTCGGCGGGGTGGTCTATCAGTGGCGTTGGTCGCTGGTTGCACTGTGGTTCACCGCGGTGCTGCTGCTGATCCTGGTCCGCTTCTGGAACTACTGGTCGACGCTGCTCTGATTCGGCTTCAACGTTGCCGAATTTTCACAGCCGGGGGATCCGGCGCGGTGAGCAATCCGCTGGTCAGTATCCTCATACATGCACATCAGCCCGCAATTTGGTGCTGCCCTGTGCGCCGAATCTGACAACTGGACCGACCAGTTCGGTCCGGGCCGTCGCGATCCGAAGGTGAAGAGGAGACGAGTTCGATGATTTCGAAGCTCTTGGTGGCCAATCGCGGCGAGATCGCCATCCGCGCGTTCCGCGCTGCGACCGAGATGAACATCGCGACCGTCGCGGTCTATCCGTTCGAGGACCGCAATTCGCTGCACCGGTTGAAGGCCGACGAGTCGTATCAGATCGGCGAGGAGGGCCACCCGGTCCGGGCCTACCTGTCGGTGGACGAGATCATCCGGGTCGCGAAGCATGCCGGCGCGGATGCGGTCTATCCGGGTTACGGGTTCCTGTCCGAGAATCCCGAGCTCGCTTCGGCGTGTGCGGCCGAGGGCATCACCTTTGTCGGACCCTCTTCGGATGTGTTGGAGCTGACCGGGAACAAGGCCCGCGCGATCGCGGCGGCCAAGGCCGCCGGCCTGCCGGTGCTGACCTCCTCGGAACCGTCGGACTCGGTGGACGACCTGGTCGCCGTATCGGAATCGATGGAATTCCCGCTGTTCGTCAAGGCCGTCTCCGGCGGCGGTGGCCGCGGCATGCGCCGCGTCGCAGAGGCCTCGGGCCTGCGTGAGGCGGTGGAGGCGGCCTCGCGGGAGGCCGAGTCGGCCTTCGGCGACGGCCGTGTCTACCTCGAGCAGGCGGTCATCAACCCGCGCCATATCGAGGTGCAGATCCTGGCCGACGGCGCCGGCAACGTGATCCACCTGTTCGAGCGGGACTGCAGCCTGCAGCGCCGGCATCAGAAGGTCATCGAACTCGCGCCGGCGCCCAACCTGGACCAGGCCGTGCGCGAGAAGATCTGCAATGACGCCGTCGCGCTGGCCCGCCATATCGACTACTTCTGCGCGGGCACCATCGAGTTCCTGCTCGACGAGCGCGGCCACCACGTCTTCATCGAGTGCAACCCCCGAATTCAGGTGGAACACACGGTGACCGAGGAGATCACCGATGTCGATCTGGTGTCCAGTCAGCTGCGCATTGCCGCGGGGGAGACGCTGGCCGATCTCGGGCTGAGCCAGGACGGCCTGCAGATCCGGGGCGCTGCCATGCAGTGCCGGATCACCACCGAGGACCCGGCCAACGGTTTCCGGCCCGACACCGGCCGCATCACCGCCTACCGGTCCCCGGGGGGCGCGGGAGTGCGCCTCGACGGTGGCACCCACATCGGTGCCGAAATCAGTGGCCATTTCGACTCGATGCTGGTCAAGTTGACCTGTCGGGGGCGGGATTTCGACACCGCGGTGCGACGAGCACGGCGGGCGGTCGCGGAGTTCCGCATCCGCGGTGTGTCATCGAATATCCCGTTCCTGTTGGCGGTCATCGACGATCCGGATTTCCGGGCCGGGCGGGTGACGACGTCGTTCATCGACGAGCGCCCGCAGTTGTTGACCTCGCACACCCCGGCCGACCGGGGTACCAAGATCTTGAACTATCTGGCCGATGTCACCGTCAACAAGCCCCACGGGGAACGACCGTCAGCCGTTTACGCACAGGACAAACTGCCCCCGTGCGATCTGAAGAGCAAGCCGCCGGCCGGTTCGAAGCAGAAGCTCGTGGAGCTGGGGCCGGAGGGTTTTGCCAAGTGGCTCAAGGACTCCCCGGCTCTGGGCGTGACGGATACGACGTTCCGGGATGCCCATCAGTCGTTGCTGGCCACCCGGGTCCGGTCCAACGGGTTGTTGTTGGTGGCGCCCTATATCGCACGGTTGACCCCGCAGTTGCTGTCGGTGGAGTGTTGGGGTGGCGCGACCTACGATGTGGCGCTGCGGTTCCTGAAGGAGGATCCGTGGGAGCGGTTGGCCGCGTTGCGGGAGGCGATGCCCAATATCTGTCTGCAGATGTTGCTGCGGGGCCGCAACACCGTGGGCTACACCCCGTATCCGGAGTTGGTGACCCAGGCTTTTGTGGATGAGGCGACCGCGACCGGGGTGGACATCTTCCGGATCTTCGACGCGCTGAACAATGTGGAGTCGATGCGGCCGGCCATCGACGCGGTGCGCGCCACGGGGACCGCGGTGGCCGAGGTCGCGATGTCCTACACCGGGGACCTGTCGAACCCGGCCGAGGATCTCTACACCCTGGACTACTACCTGCGCCTGGCCGAGCAGATCGTCGAGGCCGGCGCGCATGTGCTGGCGATCAAGGACATGGCCGGACTGTTGCGCCCGCAGGCCGCCACCAAGCTGGTGACGGCACTGACCGAACGGTTCGATCTGCCGGTGCATGTGCACACCCATGACACCCCGGGCGGGCAGCTGGCGACCTATCTGGCGGCCTGGACCGCCGGTGCGTCGGCGGTCGACGGTGCCTCGGCGCCGTTGGCGGGCACCACGAGTCAGCCGGCGCTCTCGGCGATCGTGGCCGCCACCGCGCATACAGATCGCGACACCGGCCTTGATCTCACAGCGGTGTGTGATCTGGAGCCGTACTGGGAGGCGTTGCGCAAGGTGTATACGCCGTTCGAGGCCGGGCTGCCCGCCCCGACCGGGCGGGTGTACACCCACGAGATCCCGGGTGGGCAGTTGTCGAATCTGCGTACCCAGGCCGTCGCGTTGGGGTTGGGGGATCGGTTCGAGGATGTCGAGAACGCCTATGCCGGTGCTGATCGGGTGTTGGGCCGGTTGATCAAGGTGACCCCGTCGTCCAAGGTGGTCGGCGATCTGGCGTTGGCGTTGGTGGGTGCCGGGGTGGATGCGTCAGAGTTCGCCACCGACCCGGACCGCTACGACATCCCTGACAGTGTGATCGGGTTCCTGCGGGGTGAGTTGGGGGATCCGGCCGGTGGTTGGCCGGAACCGTTGCGCAGCAAGGCGTTGCAGGGCCGCGCCGACGCCAAACCGGAAACCCCGCTCTCGGCCGAGGACGAGGTGGCGCTCAAGACCGGTGGGCGCAACCGCCAGGAAGTGCTGAACCGGCTGCTGTTCCCGGGGCCCACCAAGGAGTTCCAGGCACACCGTGAGCAATACGGCGACACCTCGACGCTGAGCGCCAACCAGTTCTTCTACGGCCTGCGGCAGGGTGAAGAGCACAAGGTCGTTCTGGAACGCGGTGTGGAGCTGCTCATCGGGCTGGAGGCGGTGTCCGAGGCCGATGAACGCGGGATGCGGACCGTGCTGTGCATCCTCAACGGCCAGCTGCGCCCGGTGCTGGTGCGCGACCGCAACATCGCCAGCGATGTCGCCGCTGCCGAGAAGGCCGACAAGACCAACCCCGACCACATCGCCGCCCCGTTCGCCGGTGTCGTCACCGTCGGTGTGGCCACCGGTGACACGGTCGACGCGGGGCAGACCATCGCGACCATCGAGGCCATGAAGATGGAGGCGGCGATCACCGCACCCAAGGCCGGCACCGTGGCCCGTATCGCGGTCACCGGCACCGCCCAGGTCGAGGGCGGCGACCTGCTGGTGGTCGTGAGCTGACCCGGATCATCGCCGGAGTCTACGGCGGGCGCCGAGTCTCGGTGCCCGCCAGTGGGACTCGTCCCACCACCGACCGGGTGCGCGAATCGCTGTTCAATGTGCTCGCCGCGCGTATCGATTTCGACGGGATCGCCGTGCTCGATCTGTACGCCGGATCCGGTGCACTGGGTCTGGAGGCACTCTCACGGGGGGCGTCCTCGGCGCTGTTCGTGGAATCGGACCGGCGCGCCGCCGCGGTGATCGAGACGAACATCGTCACGCTCGGTGTCCGCGGTGCCGCGGTGCGCCGCGCACCCGTGGTGAAGGTTCTCCAATCCACCGGGCGCCCGGTCGATCTGGTGTTTGCCGACCCGCCGTACGAGGTGAGCACCGGCGCCGTCGAGGGTGTACTGGCCGCGCTGGTCACCAACGGATGGGTGCGTCCGGGTGCGCTCGCGGTGATCGAACGGCCGGCCGGTTCTCCGGTGCTGACCTGGCCCACCGGCTGGGCAGGCGAGGAAGAGCGCCGCTACGGAGACACCCGACTGGAGTTCGGCGGTATCGCGTAGCGTCTGGGGACATGACTGGCGCCGTATGTCCCGGATCCTTCGACCCCGTCACGCTCGGCCACGTCGACATCTTCGAACGGGCTGCCGCCCAGTTCGATGAGGTCGTGGTGGCGGTGCTGGTCAATCCCAACAAGAAGGGGATGTTCAGTGCCGAGGAACGTATCGAGTTGATCGAGGCCTCGACGACACATCTGCCCAATCTGCGCGCGGAATCCGGTTCGGGATTGGTCGTCGACTTCGTCAAGGAGCGTGGCCTTACCGCG
Source organism: Mycobacterium sp. C31M (assembly GCF_053345865.1). Lineage (NCBI taxonomy): Bacteria > Bacillati > Actinomycetota > Actinomycetes > Mycobacteriales > Mycobacteriaceae > Mycobacterium > Mycobacterium sp. C31M. The sequence continues at coordinate 370,576 of NZ_JBKFAX010000004.1, forward strand.
ATCGTGAAGGGTCTGCGCACCGGTACCGACTTCGAGTACGAGCTGCAGATGGCCCAGATGAACAAGCATGTCGCCGGTGTGGACACCTTCTTCGTGGCGACGACACCGCAGTACTCGTTCGTGTCCTCGTCGCTGGCCAAGGAGGTCGCCACGTTGGGCGGCGATGTCTCCGACCTGCTGCCCGAACCGGTGAACAAACGTCTGCAGGCCAAGCTCAAGGGGTAGTTTTCCGCGACACACCGGCCACAAAACCAAGTCACACGAGTAACACCAGGCACACTGGTCACTAACAACTACGCCTGGAGGGTGCTGCCGTGTACCGAGTGTTTGAGGCCCTTGACGAACTCAGCGCGATCGTCGAAGAAGCGCGTGGTGTCCCGATGACGGCCGGCTGCATGGTCCCGCGCGGCGATGTCCTGGAATTGCTCGACGACATCAAGGACGCCATCCCGGGCGAGCTGGACGATGCCCAGGACGTGCTGGATGCCCGCGACGGCATGCTCAACGAGGCCCGCGACCACTCCCAGTCGATGGTCGCCACCGCCACCGCCGAGGCCGACTCACTGGTCGACCACGCCCGCGGCGAGGCCGACCGGCTGCTGGCCGACGCCAAGGCCCAGGCCGACCGGATGGTCGCCGAGGCCCGCGCCCACAGCGACCGGATGGTCGGCGAGGCCCGCGAGGAGGCCGGCCGGATCGTGTCCACCGCCAAGCGCGAATACGAGGCCACCACCGGGCGCGCCAAGTCCGAGGCCGACCGCCTGATCGAGAACGGCAACGTCTCCTACGAGAAGGCCGTCCAGGAAGGCATCAAAGAGCAGCAGCGGCTGGTGTCGCAGACCGAGATCGTGCAGACCGCGACCGCGGAGGCGACCCGGTTGGTCGACACCGCGCATGCCGAGGCGGATCGGTTGCGCGGCGAATGCGATATCTACGTGGACAGCAAGCTCGCCGAGTTCGAGGACTACCTCAACGGCACGCTGCGTTCGGTGAGCCGGGGCCGGCACCAGCTGCGCACCGCCGCCGGCACCCACGACTACGCCACCCGGTAACTCAAAGCTGGCCGTGTCGGGGCGGTTTCGTCGCCGACAGCGTGTAGCGCCCGATGTGCTGTAGCTTCCACCGCGTCGCATCGTGCAACGTGTGGGTGCGGGCGTCGCGCCAGTAGCGGGACAGATTCGCCGCACCGGAGGCGCTGCGCGTCCCACCCAACTCGAACAGGGTGCTCGACGCCTCGAGTGAGGCCCGGGTGGCGGCGACCTTGGCCACCGCGACGGCCACCGACGCCTGCGCCGCACTGTCCTCACTCAGATCGGCCGCGGCAGCATCAACCGTCCGGGCGGCCTCGGTCAGCAGCGCCTGGGCACCGCGGACCGTCACCGTCAGCTCGCCGGCCAGATGCACGACCGTCGGGTCGTCGGCCGCGGTGTCGACGCCGGCCTCGAAATGCGGACGGGCCTTGGCTGCCTGTCGGACCCCCTCGGCCAGCGCGGCCGTGGCGATCCCGACATCCAGTGCGGCGTGGAACAACTGGGCCCGCGCCCCATACACACTGGGCTGCTTGAAGATCGGGGTAAACGGCACCACCTGGGCGGCCGGCACCCGGACGGCCTGCAGTGTCACCGTGCCGGATGCGGTGGTGCGCTGACCCATCCCGTCCCAGTCGTCGACGACCTGCAGGCCATCGATATCGGTCGGCACGAAGGCCAGAGCCTTCGAGGTCGACGATGTCGGGGTCTCACCGGGATTGTCGGGTAGCGACGCCCGCACGATCACCCAATCGGCGAACAGCGCGCCCGTGGAGTAGTACTTACGCCCGTCGAGCAGATAGCTGCCCGGCTCGGTCTGCACCAAGGTCGTGGCATCCACATCGATGGGGTGCGGCCCCCGTTCGGACTGGGCATTGGCGAACAACGCACCGCCGAGCACCTTCTCGTAAAAGAACGCCTGCTGGGCGTCGGTGCCCCGCAGCCGCAACGCCTCCAGGAAGGTGTAGTGCGAATGCGGGATCTGCGCCAGCGACGGATCGCCGTGCGCCAGCAGCCGGAACACCTCGGCCAGCACGGCCGCCGGCGCGGCGATGCCGCCATATGCCACGGGTACCGTCAAGGCCAGCAGCCCAGAATCCTTGAGGGCCTGCACCTGTTCATGCGGTAGCTCACGGCCGGCGTCACGCGCCGCCGCGCCCTCGGCGAACAGCGCGGACAGGTCGGCGGCCACTGCCAGCGCCTGTGCGGTGTCGGCGATCCGGGTGGCGGTCCCGCTGCCTACGGAGTGAAGACGTGGAGTCACCTCGGGATCATGCCCAGCCTTCGTGATCCGTACACGCGTTCGGTTCAGGGTGATTGTTTCGCCGCGAGTTATCGCTGCAGGAACCGGGCCAGACTATCGTCGAGTTCGGACCACCACGTGGTGCTCGGTACCGGACCCACCGTGCCGGTGCACGGAGAGGCGAAGGATTTGTCCCGGTAGCCGGTGATGCTCTCGTCTTTGTCGTGCTCCCAGGTGACAAAATGCTGCCGCACCATCTCCAGGTCGAAGGTCCGGTAATCGGTCAGCGTCATAAGATCGCGTACATAGTCGGTCTGGAAGTCGATCTGGCCCATGATGTCCTCGACCGCGGCGTACTTGGCCAACCAGGTGTCGACGTCGGCGGCCATGGTGTCGGCGCTGGGCAGCACCAGTCGGCCCAGCACCACATCCCGCGCGAGGAAGGCCTGCGCATCGAACATGTTGAACGTGTAGTACTGATCCTGCATGCCCAGGTACAGCAGCTTCGGGTTCGCCGTCCACACCACGCCCTTGTACAGCCCGGCCGGGTACAGGTTGTTCGGTGTCTCCAACCGCAGCGCGGGATCGATGAACGGGAAGTGATGCTGGTAGCCCGTACACAGCACGATGGTGTCGACCTCGCGGCTGGTGCCGTCGGAGAAGTGCGCGGTGCGACCCGAAACATGCTGCAGTGCCGGGACTTCGGTGATGCCGTCCGGCCACCCGAAGCCCATCGGCGCAGTGCGGTAGGCGATCGTGATGGATGCCGCGCCGTACTTGAGTGATTGCAGCGCGATGTCCTCGGCCGAGTAGCTGCTGCCCAGGATCAACAGGTCCTTGCCGGCGAACTCGACGGCATCGCGGAAGTCGTGGGAGTGCAGGATGCGCCCCGGGAAGGACTCGAAGCCGGGGTACTCGGGCACGACGGGGGTGGAGAAGTGCCCGGTGGCGACGATGACGTGGTCGAACGTCTCGGTGCGCAGCACACCGGTCCCGGACTCCCAGTTCTCGACGGTCACCGCGAAACCGTCACCGGCCGCGCTGATATCGCGTACCGCGGTGTCGAACTGGATGAACTGACGCACGTTGCTCTTCTTGGCCCGGCCGATGATGTAGTCGTAGAGCACCTCCCGCGGCGGGAACGACGGAATCGGACCGCCGAAGTGCTCGTCGAAGCTGTAGTCGGCGAACTCCAGGCATTCTTTGGGGCCGTTGGACCACAGGTAGCGGTACATGCTGCCGTGCACCGGATCGCCGTGTGCGTCCAGGCCGGTGCGCCAGGTGTAGTTCCACAGCCCGCCCCAGTCGCTCTGCTTCTCGAAGCACACCACCTCGCCGACGTCGACACCGTCGGCGCGGGCCTGTTCGAAGGCGTGCAACTGGGCCAGACCGCACGGGCCTGCGCCGATCACAGCGGTTCGGGTCATCGGGTTCTCCTCACGAGCGGGGCCGGGACTTGTCGGGGTCGTAGAACGGGAACGTGGTGACGGTGGCGGGAATCCGCTTGCGGTGGCCGTCGAGCTTGCCGATCTCGACGCGGGTGCCGGGCTCGGTGTACTGAATCGCGAGGCGGCACAACGCGATGCTGGCGCCCAGCACGGGGGAGCGGACCCCGCTGGTCACCACGCCCACCCGGGAGCGGCCGATGTGCACACAGTCGCCGTGGTCGGCGGTTTCGTTTCCGTCGAGTCGCAGACCGACCAGTGCGCGCTGCGGGTGCGTCTTGCGTTCCAACAGCGCCGCGCGGCCGATGAAGTCGTCGGTCTTGGTCTTGAGCGGCACGGTGAACCCGATACCTGCCTCGAACGGGTCGATCTGGTCGTCGAACTCGTGGCCGGCGGCCACCAGACCCGACTCCACCCGCAGCAGCTCGAGGGCCTCCAGGCCGAGCGGGGCCAGCCCATGCGGTTCACCGGCCCGCCACACCGCATCCCAGAGCGCCGTGGCGTCGTCGGGATGCACCCACAGCTCGAAGCCGAGTTCACCGGAGTAGCCGGTTCGCGAGACCAGTAGCGGGATACCGTCGGGCCCGCCGAGGCGTCCGACCAGGAAGCGGAACCACCCGAGATCACGCAACGCAGGTTGGGTGGGTGGTGTCCAGATGAGCTCGGCGAGCAGATCGCGGCTGGCCGGCCCCTGCACGGCGATATTGTGCAGTTGATCCGACGAGTCCTTGATCCACACCTGCTGCAGGCCCAGCTTCTCGGCCTGGGTACGTAACCAGATCCCGTCGTAGGGATCACCGCCGACGAACCGGAAGTTGTTGTCGCCCAGCCGCATCACCGTGCAGTCGTCGACCACACCACCGGCCTCGTTGCACATCGCGGAGTACACCACCTGGCCGCGAGCGAGCTTGCGGATGTTGCGGGTCAGCGTGGTCTGCAGCAATGCCTCGGCATCCGGTCCCAGCACCTCGAACTTGCGCAGCGCGGACAGGTCCATCACTGCCACACGTTCCCGACAGGCCCAGTACTCCTGGTGCGGACCGTAGTTGTCAAAGCTCGTGGGTAACCAGTAGCCCTGGTACTCGGTGAAACTCGAGGTCAGTTCGCGGGTTCGGGTGTCGAACGCCGACGGTTTGGTCAGTACCGGATCGGCGTCCGGTGTCAGCCGGTGTCCCACCGCCACAGAGAACCTCCTGGTGGAGTCGTAGACGCGTATGTGGATATCGGTGGGCAGCCAGCCATTGGCCGGATCGATATCGTCCGGACAGGCCGAGGAGGCACAGACCAGGTCGGTACAGGCCCGCAGCAGCACGTAATCGCCGGCCCGCGACCACGGTTCGTCCGAGGTCAGCTGGTGTGCCGCGTCGAAGGCGGTGTTGTAGAACAGGTTCAGCGCCGGCCACCCCGCGCGGGCGGCCACCCCGTACCGGCTCAGCGCGGCGTTGAAGTTGTCCGTGCAGTTGATGTGTCCGGGGTAGCCGAAATCGGCGTAGTACTTCGCATTACACGCCAGCGCAAAGGTGTCGTGCCGGCCGACGGTATCGCGCACCACCTCGATCAGCGGTCGGGCCCGGCCGTCGAAGAACTTGCCGGCCAGCCCGGGCTGGGGATAACTGCCACCACCGATGGTGCGGGTGGTGGTGGCGTCGAGTCCGTACTCGTGGCCGGTGTCCAGACCGCGCGCATCGAACGCCAGAAAATCCGAGCACTGTTTACCCAGCACGTCGATCACCTGGATGAACTGTCCGGCGCAGATTTCGTAGGACGATGCGGTGGACGCGTCGATCCGCATGTCCCACAACGGTTCGGCCAGCGGCGCGGGCAGTTCACGTTCCTCGGGCCGCAGCGGGCGGGCGCGGTGCACCTCCAGCAGTAGCTCCGAGGGTGGGTTGGCGTCATCGTTGAGCAGACTCATCGGTGCCGCCGGCGCGGCGGCCAGCACCACCGCATCGGCGTCGACCGCGAAGCCGACCCGGGCACCCGCCGGTGAGTCGCCACCGAACAGCCGGATGGCGCGGGCATCGGCCTGGTCGACGTCGAGCAGCGACAGGATCCGCCCGGCGGCATAGCCGTTCTCGTCGGGTCCGGCCACCAGTCGGCGCAACACGGTGGCCGGCGCGTCGTGCACCGCGCCGGCAACGGCATGCGGATCGGTGGCCAGCACCGTCAGCTCGGCCGGCTGCCTGCCGTAGCGGTCGATGACCTCGAAACGGTCACCGCCGGCCACGGTCAGCGCGGTGACCGAGCCGGGCGCGACCCGGAAACGTTCGATCATGGCGTCCCGCAACGGGATCTAGGGTGCGAACGACCGGTAACCGACGTAGAAGGCCAACGCACGATCCGGCGTCGAGAACAGGATGCGCGAGCCCTTGGGGAAGAAGATGGCGTCCTTGGCGCGGGCGATCTGCACCTGGCCGGTGTCCGGGTTCTCCAGCCGGAACTCGCCTTCCAGGACGACCTTCATCTCGTCGTAGGCATAGTAATAGTCCAGCGGCGCATCGGTATTGCGCAGTTCGAAGTAGCCCGAGCACATCGGCACGCCGTCCGGGTTGGCGTAGACGTCGTCGATGAAGCCCTCGGTGCCCGGGTACTGCGTCAAGGGCATCTGCGGCAGTGTCTCCCAGAAGCCGGATGTCACCTGGAAGATGGGTGGGGCGGTGCTCGTCACTGGACCTCCATCGTGATTTCTCTCATGAAACAACGTCTGATGAGAGGAAACCAGTCTGGGGTTTCGGCAACATTACGCCGACGTTAGGGCTCCAGAACGCCTGCGGTGCGTCAGCGGGCGCCGACAAACGGGATCGACACGCTCGGTGCCTCATGGGATCCCGAGTTGAACAGTCCGCGCTGCCGCAGGATCGGCACCACACCCTCCCCGAACCAGAACAACTCCTCCAGGTGCGGGTAGCCGGAGAAGATGAACTCGTCGATGCCGATGGCCGCGTACTCGGCGATCCGCTCGGCCACCTCGGTGTGGCTGCCGACCAGCGCCGTGCCCGCCCCGCCGCGCACCAGGCCGACACCCGACCACAGGTTGGGGGCGATCTCCAGACTCCGTGCGTCACTCCAGGTTCCGTTGGTGCGGTTGGCCTCGTGCAACGCCAGCATCCGCTTCTGACCCTCGGACTGGCTGCGTGCTAGCCCGGCCTGTGCGTTGGCGACGGTCTGCTCGTCCAGGGCCGCGATCAGCTTGTCGGCCTGTGCCCAGGCTTCCGCGGAGGTGTCCCGGGAGATGGTGTGCAACCGGATGCCGAAACGCAGTCGGCGACCCTGTTCTTCGCCGAGTGCCCGGATCCAGGCGATCTTCTCGGCGACCGCGGCCGGCGGCTCACCCCAGGTCAGATAGACATCGGAATGCCGCGCGGCGACCGGCCCGGCCGCCTTGGAGCTGCCGCCGAAGTACAGCGGCGGGATCGGATTCGGCGGCACCGCCAGCGCCGCCTCCTCGACGTCGATGTAGGTGCCCTTGTGGGTGACGGTCTCACCGGCCCACAGCCGGCGCACCACGTCGAGGAATTCGTCGGCCCGGTGATACCGCGCGTCCTTGTCCAGGTGATCGCCGAACGCGCGCTGCTCGTGCGCCTCACCGCCGACCACCACGTTGAGCAGGATGCGCCCCGGCGCGTGCCGCGCGAACGTCGCCGCCATCTGCGCCGACAGTGTCGGGCTGACCAGGCCCGGGCGGAACGCCACCAGGAAGGCCAGCGAGGTGGTCTCGCGGGCCAAGAGCGCGGCGGTGACGAACGCGTCCTCGCACCACGCTCCGGTCGGGATCAGCGCACCGGTGAAATCGAAGCGCTCCGCGGCCCGCACGATCGATGCCAGATAGTCGATCGAGGCCTCCCGATCGCCACTGGCCGACCCGGCCGGCGTACCGTGCCCGCCACCGACGATCAGCCGGCTGTCGCCGTAGGTGGGCAGAAACCAGTGCAACTTCACGGTCACAGAATTCGTCCTTACGCAGCCAGTTGTCCTCGTGCCGTCGAGTATCGGCCGCCGCCGCGGCAGCGACGGTTCCGCGCGGCGCCCGGTGCCGGACGCAATGACCTCACCGGCTACGGGACGGGCCCAGACTTAAAATCTCGCTGATCCGGTGTCGGGTGCCGGTCAGTGGTATGGCCGTCAAAGTAGAATCGACGGATGGCCGCCAAGAATCCGCTCGCGATCGACATCTCGCGTCTGGGCCGTCGGCCGGGTTCACTGATGGAGGTGCGCGAGACGGTGCCGTCACCGTCGCGCATCGGCCTGGACCTGATCCGCGTCGAGCAGGGCGCCTCGCTGGATCTGGACCTGCGCATCGAATCGGTATCCGAGGGTGCCCTGGTCACCGGCACGGTCTCCGCACCGACCACCGGTGAGTGTGTGCGCTGCCTCGAGCCGATCACCGGCGATGTGACCATCGACCTGACCGAACTGTTCGCCTATCCGGGCAGCACCACCGAGGAGACCACCGAGGAGGACGAGATCGGCCACGTCGTCGACGACCGGGTGGACATCGAACAAGCCATCGTCGACGCCGTCGGACTGGTGCTGCCGTTCACCCCGGTGTGCCGGGAGGATTGCGCCGGGCTGTGCCCGGACTGCGGGATCGTGCTGGCCCAGGCCGAGCCGGGGCATCAGCACGACAAGATCGATCCGCGCTGGGCCAAACTCGCCGCACTGCGCGACGAGGTGGGAGGCTCCAGTGACAACTGAACACGAGGCGCTGATCGAGGCGCTGGGTGTCGAGCTGTCCGCAGAACTGTTGACCATCGCACTGACGCATCGCAGCTATTCCTACGAGAACGGCGGGCTGCCCACCAACGAGCGGCTGGAGTTCCTCGGCGACGCGGTGCTGGGGCTGACCATCACCGAGGAGCTCTATCACCGCCACCCCGACCGTGCCGAGGGTGATCTGGCCAAACTGCGGGCCAGCATCGTCAACACCCAGGCGCTGGCCGACGTCGGGCGCAAGCTCCGTCTGGGGCAGCACCTGCTGCTGGGCAAGGGGGAGGAGAGCTCGGGCGGGGCGGACAAATCCAGCATCCTGGCCGACGGCGTCGAATCCCTCTTGGGCGCAATCTATCTGGAGCGCGGCAACATGATCGCGCGGGAGGCCATCCTGCGCCTGTTCGCCGAGTTGCTCGATACCGCGCCGACACTGGGCGCCGGACTGGACTGGAAGTCGAGTCTGCAGGAGCTCGCCGTGGCGCGCGGGCTCGGGCCGCCCGCCTACACGGTGACCGCGCAGGGGCCCGACCACGACAAGGAATTCACCGCGGTGGTCACCGTCGCCGAACGCGAATACGGGCGCGGCACCGGACGGACCAAGAAAGAGGCCGAGCTCAAGGCCGCCGCGGCGGCGTGGAGCACCCTCGACGCCGCGGGCACCGACGAGACGACCGACGGTGCCGGAGCTTCCTGAGGTCGAGGTGGTGCGTCGCGGCTTGGACGCACACGTACTCGGCCGGACCATCGCCGATGTGCAGGTGCTGCATCCGCGCGCCGCGCGCCGGCACCTGGCCGGTTCGCTCGACCTCACCGCGCGACTGCGCGGTACCGAGATCACCGGCACCGGACGGCGCGGCAAGTATCTGTGGCTCACACTGAGCAGCGGCGAGGCCATCGTCGTGCACCTGGGGATGAGCGGGCAGATGCTCATCGGGGAGGTGCCCAACCCGTCGCACCTGCGGATCGCCACGACGTTCACCGACGGCACCTCGATGAATTTTGTCGACCAGCGCACCTTCGGTGGCTGGATGCTGGCGGATCTGGTGACCATCGACGGCACCGACCTGCCCGAGCCGGTCGCGCATATCGCCCGTGACCCGCTGGACCCGGCGTTCGACCGGGATGGTGTCGTCACGGTGTTGCGGGGCAAGCATTCCGAGATCAAGCGCCAGTTGTTGGATCAGACGGTGGTGTCCGGAATCGGCAACATCTACGCCGACGAGGCGCTGTGGCGGGCGAAGGTCAACGGCGCGCGACTGGCGTCGGCGTTGACCCGCAAGCAGCTGGCCGGGGTGCTCGACGCCGCGGCCGAGGTGATGACCGGGGCGCTCGGCCAGGGTGGCACGTCCTTCGACTCGCTGTATGTCAATGTCAACGGTGAGTCCGGCTACTTCGATCGGTCGCTGGAGGCCTACGGGCGGGTCGACGAACCGTGCCGACGCTGCGGCGCACCCATGCAGCGGGACAAGTTCATGAACCGGTCGTCTTTTTACTGCCCGAAATGTCAACCGCGGCCGCGGATTCGGCGCACCGCTATCTCTGGCTGAACTCCACCGCGGCGGACATGCAGACCTTCCACTTGCCGTTCTCCTTGCGGAAGTATGCGGTCTCGAACGGTCCGTTGGCGCCCATGTTCGCCGAGGCGACATCGCCCTTGACCTTGATATCGGTCGCCGACAGGTCGGTCGTCGGTGCGGTCTGGGGCACCTCGATGCCCTCCAGGATCTGACCGAGTTCGCCGAGGGCACTGAACATTCCGGCCTCGGCGGCGCAGAAGTACTGACCGAGGTCGGAGAACTTGCCGGTGCTGCCGGCCGCACTGAAGTCCTGGACCAGCTGTTGGATCTCGGCCTCGTCGCCGGAGGCCAGGATGTCGTCGCTGTTGCGGAGCAGGAAGACCCCGCCGATCACCAGGGCCGCGACGACCAGGATGGTGGTGACACCGCCCAGGATCCACCAGGTGGTGTTGTTCTTGCGGGGCGGTTGCGGCGGATACGGGTAGCCCGGGGGCGGGAATCCGTAGCCGTAGGGCTGCTGTTGTGCAGGGGGTGCAACGTCATAGGCCGGGTACTCGTACGCCTGCTGCGGGGGTTGCTGCCGCGGGTCCCACGGACCCGGCGGTCCCGGTTGCTGCGGCGGGTAGTACGTCACTGAAAGGCTCCTCGACTGGTGTCTTTCAACACTAACGCGCCTGGCAACCACCAGCGCGTCCGTACACTCGCCCGCGGACGCCAGTCTTTAACTCGGATATCAGGAGGCCAGTCACACGATGACCGAACTGTGGGTTGAGCGCACCGGAGTGCGCCGCTACACCGGACGCAGCTCGCGCGGCGCCGAGGTGCTGGTCGGCTCCGAAGATGTCGAGGGCGTGTTCACCCCCGGTGAGTTGCTGAAGATCGCGCTGGCCGCCTGCAGCGGGATGAGCAGCGACCATCCGCTGCGTACCCGCCTCGGCGACGACTACCCGGTGACCATCCGGGTGTCCGGGGTCGCCGACCGCGAGCAGGAGGTCTATCCGCACCTGGACGAGCGCCTGGAGGTCGACCTGTCCAGCCTCACCGAGGAAGAGCGGGTCCGGCTGCTCACCATCGTGCGGCGCTCCATCGACAAGGTCTGCACCGTGGGACGCACCCTCAAACAGGGCACCGAGGTGACCTTGAGCGTGACCGATGTCGGCCAGTCCTGACGTCCGGCTCAACGCCTGGGTACACGGCTACGTGCAGGGCGTCGGCTTCCGCTGGTGGACCCGGTCCCGGGCGCTGGAGCTGGGCCTGACCGGGTACGCGGCTAACAAGCCCGACGGCCGGGTACATGTCGTCGCGCAGGGACCGCGGGCCGATTGCGAGCGGCTGCTGGAGCTGCTGCAGTCCGGCACGACCCCGGGAACAGTCGATAACGTGGTGGCCGACTGGTCCGAGGTCGGCGACCCGATAGCGGGCTTCAACGAACGTTAACCCCCGCGACGGTAGGGTTTCACGTCATGCATCTCAAGAGTCTGACGCTGAAGGGCTTCAAGTCCTTCGCCGCGCCGACGACTCTGCGCTTCGAACCGGGCATCACCTGCGTCGTCGGGCCCAACGGATCGGGTAAATCCAACGTTGTCGACGCCCTGACCTGGGTGATGGGCGAGCAGGGCGCCAAGACGCTGCGCGGCGGCAAGATGGAGGACGTCATCTTCGCCGGCACCTCCTCGCGGGCGCCGCTGGGCCGTGCCGAGGTGACCCTGACCATCGACAACTCCGACAACGCGCTGCCCATCGAGTACTCCGAGGTGTCGATCACCCGCCGGATGTTCCGCGACGGTGCCGGCGAGTATGAGATCAACGGCAGCAGCTGCCGCCTGATGGACGTGCAGGAACTGCTGAGCGACTCCGGTATCGGCCGGGAGATGCACGTCATCGTCGGGCAGGGCAAGCTCTCGGAGATCCTGGAGTCCAGGCCCGAGGACCGTCGCGCCTTCATCGAAGAGGCTGCCGGTGTGCTCAAGCACCGCAAGCGCAAAGAGAAGGCGGTCCGCAAGCTCGACTCGATGCAGGCCAACCTGGCCAGGTTGACCGACCTGACCACTGAACTCCGTCGTCAGCTCAAACCGCTGGGCCGCCAAGCCGAGATGGCGCGTCGTGCGCAGACCATCCAGGCCGATCTGCGCGACGCCCGGCTGCGGCTGGCCGCCGACGATCTGCTGCGTCGCCAGACCGAGTTCAACGACACCAATCAGGCCGAGACCACGCTGCGCCGCGAGCATGACGAGGCGACCTCGCGGCTGGAGGTCGCCTCGGCCGAGCTTGCCGCGCACGAGTCGGCGGTGGGCGAGCTGACCGAACGCGCCGAAGCCGCCCAGCAGACCTGGTTCCGGTTGTCCGCGTTGGCCGAACGTGTCAGCGCGACGGTGCGGATCGCCACCGAGCGCACCCAGCTGCTCGACGTCGAACCCGAGACGTCGACGGGTCGTGACCCCGACGCGCTGGAGGCCGAGGCCGATCAGGTGGCTCAGCGGGAGCAGGAGTTGCTCGCCGAGTTGGAGGCCTCCCGGGAGACGCTGGAGTACGCCCGCGCCGAGTTGGCCGAGCGCGAGAACCTGGCCGCCGAGGCCGAGCGCGCGCACCGCGCCGCTGCCCGCGCCGAGGCCGACCGACGGGAGGGCCTGGCCAGGCTGTCCGGGCAGGTCGACACGCTGCGCGCCCGGGTCGAGTCCACCGATGACGGCATAGCCAAACTGGTGGCCCGCATCGAGGAGGCCGCTGCCCGGGTGCAGCACGCGCAGGCCGAGTTCGAGACGGTGCAGGCCCGGGTCGGGGAACTCGACGAGGGTGAGGTCGGGCTCGACGATCAGCATGACCGGTCGGTGACCGCGCTGCGACTGGCTGACGAGCGCGTCGCCGAACTGCAGGCCGCCGAGCGGGGCGCCGAGCGTTCGGCGGTGTCGTTGCAGGCCCGTATCGACGCGCTTTCGGTCGGTCTGGAACGCAAGGACGGCGCCGCCTGGCTGTCCGAGAATCATGTTGAGACAGGGCTTTTCGGCTCAGTTGCCAAGCTGGTCCGGGTGCGCCCGGGCTACGAAGTGGCGGTGGCCACCGTGCTGGGCCCGGCCGCTGATGCGCTGGCCGCGGACAATGTCGGCGCCGCCCGGGCCGCCGTCGCCGCGTTGAAGGAAGCCGACGGCGGTCGCGCGGCGATCCTGTTGGGGGACTGGCCGGTTAGTGATGGCCGCAATGGTGAGGTACTGCCCGACGGTGGTCAGTGGGCACTCGATCTGGTCGAGGCGCCCGATCGGTTACGTGGCGCGATCACCGCGCTGCTGTCCGGTGTGGTGGTGGTTTCGGACCTGGCTGCCGCACTGGATCTGGTGGCCGCGCGTCCGCATCTTCGGGTCGCCACCGCCGAGGGAGATCTGGTGGGCGCCGGCTGGGTCAGCGGTGGGTCGGATCGTAAGGTCTCCACACTGGAGATCGCCTCCGAAATCGACAAGGCCCGAACCGAACTCGCGACGGCCGAGCGTCAAGGCGGCGAGTTGGCCGCTGCGCTGGCCGGGGCCAAAGAGGAGCAGGCGGCCCGCCAAGATGCCGCCGAGCAGGCGCTGGCCGCGTTGAACGAATCCGACGCGGCGATCTCGTCGATCTACGAGCAGTTGGGCCGGTTGGGTCAGGAGTCGCGCAACGCCGACGCCGAATGGCAGCGGCTGATCAAACAGCGCGACGAGCTGGAGACCGGGCGTACCGCCACCGTCGAGGAGCTCACCGAACTCGAATCGCGACTGCACAACGCGCAGCAGACCCCGATGTTCGAGGTCGACGACACCGAGGACCGTCAGGAGTTCGCGCTGGCCGCGGAGACCGCGCGGGCCACCGAGGTGGAGGCCCGGCTGGCGGTGCGGACCGCCGAGGAGCGCGCGAATGCCGTTCGCGGGCGCGCGGATTCACTGCGGCGCTCGGCGGCCGCGGAGCGTGAGGCGCGGTTGCGCGCGGCCCGTGCCCGGGAGGCCCGCGAGCACGCCGCGACGGTGGCCGCTGCGGTGGCCGATTCCGGCCGGCTGGTGGCGGCACGGTTGGCCGCGGCGGTGTCGACGGCCTCGCGCACACGTGATCAGCTGGCCGTGGAACGTGGTGCCCGTGCCGAGGCGTTGAACCGGGCACGCGCCGAGGTCACCGAGCTGACGGCGTGGATCACCGCGCTGACCGATTCGCTGCACCGCGACGAGGTGGCCAAAGCCCAAGCGGCCCTGCGTATCGAGCAGCTGGAGCAACAGGCGCTGGAACAGTTCGGGCTGGCCGCCGCGGACCTGATCGCTGAGTACGGACCCGATGTGCCGCTGCCGCCCACCGATCTGGAGATGGCCGAATACGAGCAGGCCCGTGAGCGGGGTGAGCAGGTGACCGCGCCGGCGCCGATGCCGTTCGACCGCCCGACCCAGGAGCGACGGGCCAAGAAGGCCGAGCGCGAGCTGTCCGAGCTGGGACGGGTGAACCCGCTGGCGCTGGAGGAATTCGCCGCGCTGGAGGAGCGCTACAACTTCCTGTCCACGCAGCTGGAGGACGTGAAGGCGGCGCGCAAGGACCTGATGGATGTCATCGCCGATGTCGATGAACGGATTCTTCGGGTGTTCGCCGAGGCGTATGAGGATGTGGAGCGCGAATTCACGCAGGTGTTCGCGTCGCTGTTCCCCGGCGGAGAAGGTCGGTTGCTGTTGACCAATCCGGATGATCTGCTCACCACCGGTATCGAGGTGGAGGCGCGGCCGCCGGGTAAGAAGGTCAAGCGGCTGTCGCTGCTGTCCGGTGGCGAGAAGTCACTGACCGCGGTGGCGATGTTGGTGGCGATCTTCCGGGCCAGGCCGTCGCCGTTCTACATCATGGACGAGGTCGAGGCGGCGCTGGACGACGTTAACCTGCGCCGATTGCTGGGGCTGTTCGAGCAGCTGCGTGAGAAGTCGCAGCTGATCGTCATCACGCACCAGAAGCCGACCATGGAGATTGCCGATGCGTTGTATGGCGTCACCATGCAGGGTGATGGCATCACGCAGGTTATTTCGCAGCGCATGCGTGGTCAGGACCTGGTCGGGGCCGGCTAGATTTTGGTGCGGTTCGGGGGCGCCGCGCTCCGGTAGGGTTTTTGGGGTTGGAGGGGGCCCGATGACGCTTGAACCGTTGAAGGTGGACGCCGAACTGCTCAAGGCGGCGGGGGAGCGGTTGCTGAGTGCCGCGCAGGGCTTGCCAGATGCGCCGGAGCCGTTCACCCCGTCGTACGGATCCGATGCGCTGTCGCAGGCGTTGGCCGCCGATGTACCCAAGGCCGAGGCACCCATCATCGAGGGGTTGCCGCCGCTGAAGGCCGCGGCGATCGGGACCGCGGAGTCGGTGATCGAGGCGGCGCAGCGATACGCGACGGCCGACGCGAAGCTCAAGGAGACGATCGAAGGACAGGCTTCGCAGCTGCCGTCTGCCGGCGGTTCTTCGGGTGGCGGAGGTGCTTCTGGCGCGGCTGTTTCCGGTGGTGCTGCGAGCGCTGCGGTGCCGGCGGCAGCATCGACGGCTTCTTCGGCTGCTGGCGGCATCGGTGGCCAGATGGGCGGGATGCTCGGTATGCCGATGCAGATGGCACAGCAGGCCGGGCAGATTCCGCAGCAGGTCGCGGGGATGGCCGGATCATTGCCGCAGTCGATGATGCAGGGCGCGCAGCAGGTCGGTGAGCAGGTGCAGCAGATCGTCGAGCAGTTCTCGACGGAACCGCCGTCCGAGGAGAAGGACGAAGAGCGTTCAGTTGCCGACGGTATCGGCGAACGCGCCCCGGTGGAGCGGCCCGAGTCACGCTCGCAAAGCGATCCCACCGTCAACCTGTAGCGGCGGGCGGTCGCGCGCCGAATTTGGGGCGACAATGCCCCTGCAGAAGCGGTACTACCCGTAGTACTACGTGGCCATCGCGGATATGGCGTCCGAGGTCAGCACGCTGACGTGTTGCCAGTAGATCCAATCGGTGATCGCGGCCCGCTGAACGTCGGGATCCAGCGCCGTGTGGGCGCGGTGGAGCGCGACTGCCTGGAGGTAGTTGGCGTAATTGACCATGGCTTTGAGGTGGGCGCCGGCGCGGTCGGGGTTCGCCGACAGCAGCGGTTTGCAGACTTCGAGCAGCAGGTTGATGCGGTTGCCTGGCGGCGGGGTGTTGTCGGCCGGTGCCGGCGGCAGGAGTTCGGCCAGTCCGGTGGGGCCGATGGTCGCGAGTTTGGCGGCGACGTCGGGAGCGATGACTTCAAGTTTGTTGCGGCCCTGCATTTTTCCGTTGTCGGGCATGTCCTCGGGGGTGAGGATGTCGCGGGCGGCGCCGAGGTCGAACCCTTTGAGGTTTTCTTCGGTGCCGCAGACGGCTTGCAGGGTGGCGTTGTGGTGGCGGGCCCATTCTTGGACGGCCAGCAGCGGGTAGGTGGCCCAGGTGCCGCGGACTTGGGCGGGGATGGATTCGTCGGCGGTGACCATCTTGACCTGTGGGGGCATGAAGACGTGGTCGGGGATGTAGGCCAGGCCGTAGTTGTTGGCGGCCAGGATGTGGCCGTCGGTTGTGGTCGCGGTGATCCAGAACAGGCTTGGGTCGGTGATGCCGACGTTGAGCGCGGCGGCGATGTGGCGGGCGAGTTGGCGGGGGTTGTTGCCTTTGCGGCGCAGAGCGCCGGCGGTGGCTGCGGCGGCGATGGCGTCGCGCTCGGCGCGGGCGGCCGAGATGGGGACCGGTGCGGCCGCGGCGCCGGCGGCACCTTGGTTGGTGGATGCGGGAGCGACGCCGGGGCCGAGCGGTCCGGCGCCGGTGGGGGCCACGGGTGCGGCTGGGGCCGGGGTGGCCGGGGGCGCCAGGGGCATGGAGGGTGCCGCGGTCGGGGGTGCTGAGAGTCCGGCGGCCGGGGCGCTGGGGGCGGCGGGACCGCTGGTGTGATTGACCGCGGCGGCCGGGGAAGTGGAGCTTGAGGTGTCCGGTGCTTGGTAGACCGGTGGGGGCGGCGCGGCCGCCGGTGAGGGTGAGCTGAGTGGGGATTGTGTCAGTGGGGCCGAGGTGTTGCCGGCGGCTTTGGTGACGTCGCTGAACCCCTTCTGGAAGTCCTGTTGTGGGGTGTTGACCGGGGCCGCACCGGAGTTCGTGTTCGGGCCGGCAGAGGCAGCGGGGGACTGCGAGCCACCACCAGAGGCGCCGCCGCCGGACAGGCCGCCGCCGCCGGAGCTGGAGCCGCCACCGCTGGAGCCGAGGCTGGGGGCGCCAGGGGAACCGCCTTTGGGACCGGCCGAGATGGGATTGGCTGGTTGGCCGGGGAGCGTCGAGCTGGGGCTGACAGGATTTGCACCAGTTCCACCGCTGTGCGCTGGAGGTGGTGGAGCTTGAAGTCCCGGCGTTTGATTCGACACGGTTTGGATTGGTGGCGTAGCGGCAGGGCCGGGTTGGGCTGGCGAAACTGGCGGCGCGTTAGGGACGGGCGCTTGGTTTGTAACAGTTTCTGCTGGTTCGGACGCCGGCTGTTGGGGTTCGGTGACAGTCGACGGCGGTGCAGCTGCCTTAGGTGATGGATCGGCACTTACTTGTTGCTCACGCAATAGGGTGGGCGCCTGATTCGTCACTGTCTGCGGATGATCCATTGGTTTGGGAGCGGCCGTCGAATTGACGAAGTTAGATTGAGACTGGGGCGTCGACGGTGGTGCGTTCGTACCGGATGCTCGAAGCAGGCTTTCTAGCGATTTCGCGAGGTCGCGTTGCGACAACGTCCAGTCTGCTAGCGCAGCAGACTTGGCAGCAGCAGAAACGTCAGCGACGTTCGCTTCGCGCGTAGCGTCGATTAGTTTGGCAATCCTATCCGACCGAACTTCAGGCTTAAGGCTGGCTGCTTCGAGCGCAGCGATCTCTGCTTGGCAGGCAGCAACTCGAGTGTGAATCGCAACTTTGGTATTCAATATGACGGTAAACAGATTCTGCATCCACGTCACAATCCGAACAAGAGCAGCCTGCTTGTTTATCATCACGTCGATCGACTGTTGGGCTGCCGCAGTTCCTGCAGCAGCGCCGCTACCTGCCCAGATCGAGCCTGATCCGATTTCGGTCTGCTCATGGAGCCATGACTCAAGACTGGTGGTGAGTTGATGTAGGACATCGATGAGTTCGACAGCGCGGTTCAGAAACTCAGTTTCGTCGACATCGGGCCAGCCGCCATTCGCCAGCATTTCTTCCGCATATTTGCCTGCCGGCCTACCAATGCCCATTGCAATTAGCTACCTACAGCCGCGCATGCGTTGAAAGGAACAAAACCGGATGACGATGCAGCACCCGACAGGTAGCTGTCAGCCGGTTCATAGGTAGGTATCGCGTTGACAAACGCTCGCCAATATGACGCCGATAGGACGGCGAGGTCCTCGAAGGTCTGATCGCCGCTAACCCGGCCGGTGGATTCGAGATCATCAGCGTACTCAGACATAAGTTTACCCATGCGTTCCATGGATGATCGTTGTTCGGCAGTCCAATTGCTCGCCGGGATGTTTGGGTCCAGATTGACCCATGGCGTGGCATTCTTCTCAAATTCGAGTTGCAGATCCGCCCATCTACTGCACTCGTCGTTTGGGCCAGAAGCCATGAACAAAGGCGGGTTGTCGATATCAGTTGTAGGTGATTTGTTAGATGGTTCTCCAACGGGGGCGGAAAGTGGTGCACGAGCGGCAGCTGAGCCTTGGTCGATCGCTGCGCAGATTGAGATCAAAGTGTTGGCGGTCGCGTTCGCGACTTTGGCCAATTCATTATCTTTCTCTGTGTAGCTGGGTACGGCTGCTGCGTACGCTCGCCAGTACGCGATCGATTGTTCATAAAGTTCGCGCATAACTCGATGAGGAGTCATTTTGGCAAGAGCGATGGTTTGATCTGCAGCGATTGACATCGCTTCTGCCACCGCTTTATGAATGGCGGATTGGTCGCTGGTCCAATCTTCAGCGGGAATCGTGATGTCACGATCCTTCCAGCCTTGATCTTGTTGATTAGATAGCGTGGTCGATATAGGGCGCCACGGCGCGCACGTGGGGTCCTCGGTGATGATCGAAACTGGACCAGTATCGTTTGTGCTTGCGATATCACCGGTCGCGGGCGGAGTCCCATTGGCGGTGTGCGTCGGTCCATTCTCGCCGTCACGCGTAACTAAGAGCGTCGCACCGACTGAGATCGCTATCACCAGCAACACTGCAACGCCGATCAGCAACCATTTGAGGACGTTGCTCTTTGGCGGCGTCGGCGGCGGCCCCCACCCCGGTTGTTGCGGTGACCACTGTCCAGGCCCATACGGCGGTTGACCTTGGCCGTATGGGGGCTGCGGCGGTCCCCAGTTGCCCGGCGGCGGAGGATTCGTCACTGGCGCCACCTCTGAGAATTGCGCGCCGTCACCAACCCACCCCCATCGTCGTCGAACATCAACAGTCTGATGCTAGCCACGCTGGCCCGTCTGCCAGTTTAAGTGAGCTGACAACGCACCCTGCGCACTTCTTTCACCGTGCCGTCGCAGCTGGTGTTGGGCTGAACGGACCACTCGCTGTCTCTCACTGTGGTGTGGTTTCGGCTGGCCACCCCGGTGTTGCCGGCGAGGTGGGGAAATCAGATCGGGGATAGGAATTCCCGGGACGGAAATCGCGGTCTGCTGGGGGGCGGTCCGCCCGTGCTTCACACTCGACTTGGTCTTCTGATTCGTTGGCCCATTCAGCCAGCGCGAAGTGCCCCCCTTGGAAGTTGCCGATATGCCAGCCCCCGAACACGTTCGTTGACGGAGTGCGTGCTGGGCCTTGTTGGGGTGGACGGGTCTCGGCGTTCTCGGGTGAAACCAATTCGATTCGGAATGCACGGATGCCCGCGCCTGGCCCTACACCCCCGACGTTTGCGTGATAGTCGCCATCCTCCTCGGCTGCGGTGCCGTACATGTAGGCACAGGCAACAGCTTCTGCGTTTCGGCCGGATTGATCGATCCGGAGTATGTGGTGTCGTAGCGTCCCGACCCATGTTTTAGGACGGTTGGGCGTAGGCCAGAGGTCTTCAGTGCCGGCTGGACCGTCGGAGCTGTTGGCATCCACGGATTGTGCGAATCCTGGATACAGATACTTTGTATCTTCAGTAAGAGCTGCCAAGTAATAGGATTCCATGTAGGCGCGCACGGGAACGGCGGGTCCATGGAGTAGATCGATGTCTGGCTCGGCTGTCCACACTACGGTGAAGTCGTTCAAAGCTTCTGGCCACCCGGCAGGTGCTGATTCTGTATGCGGCAGTTTTGCCTCGGGCGACTGGCAACCGGCGCCGATCATCATCGTCAGCATCAAAGTGCTAGCGATCAGACGTTTTTGGTGTCGTCGGTTCAACTCTCTCCGTCCGTCTTCGGGGCCGATTCGATGTCAGGATCTTGGGTGACGTTGTTGTACCGGTTTGTGTACACCTCGTCCGGGCCCTTCGCATTTGACACGGAAGTTTGCTCGCCGACTTGCCCATTCAGAGTGGTGGCGTAGATGTCGTCGGTTACGCCCGGTGGCCTGGTTAGACGTGGGTTCTCCGGGTCGGTGCGGTCAACCCAGCCTTCTGGTAGCGAGAGTGGATGCCCCGCAGCAAGCATCGAGTTGAGGATCTGCTCACTGGCTCGCGTCGTCGTCATATCTGGGAGTGGCCTATCCACAGGAGGAGGCGCGTTCTCGAATAGCTGTTGGCCGAAGACGAATCCTACTTGGCCGATTACGGGTCCGGCGACTATCCCGGCTCCGGGGATGGTGGAAGCGCCGGTGCTCAAGCCAGCGACGGCCGCGTCGAATCCGTTCTTCTTCCACTGAGTCTCGTTTACTGTCGCATCGTATCCATTTTGTTGAAAAGCTTGGAATGCTTCATGCGCGCCAACATCGACGAGGCCGCGCATTGTGGCCGCGGCGTACATGTGTGAATGCGCGTTTGGATCTTGGGGGTTCATGGCAAACGCAGTCTCGTGCTTGATCGCTTCCCGATATGCTGCCTCGTTGATCACGCCTGCGGCGTCTTCGTCTGTATTGAGGACGGCGAAGACGCCCTTCGCGTTGGGCATCAGACCGTCTTCGCGGTCGTCGTCCTTGTCGATCGTGAAGTTCGATGTGTCGCCGACCCCGGCCATGTCGTCCACAAACGGTACGAGCCCTTGTGCATACCGTTCGGTCAGTTCGGGGTTGAGTTGCCCTAGCGTCTGGCCGTCGATATTCATCAGCTCGGGCCTGTGCTCGCCCAGGTATGTGGCGTATCTGTCGGCGACTTCCGCGGCCATCTGTGACGGCTGACCATCGGGTCCAAGCTCACCGGTCCAACTGAACAGGTACCCCGCGGCCTTGCCGTCGTCTTCCCATTCTGTGGTGTTGATGTCGTGCAGGAAGTCATCGACATCGACGCCGTTGCGGCCCATGAGATGGTCATTGATGATCTGGTGGTCGTCATCGATGGCCTCGAGGATCGCTTGCGCCGTGGTCTTCCGATCGTCGTACGTGCCGTACTGGTCTGGCACATCCATGATCTTGTCCGCGGCGACGATGAGCTTCCGGTCGAGTTCGGTGCCCGTCTGGAGCTTCGGGTCTCCGTCCTTGACGATTCCGGCGATGTCGGTGATCTCCTTGCCGTACTGCAGCGTCGTGCCGTGGCCGCCGTAGTCGCCGGTCAGGCTGGACCCGGCGTTGTCGAGCGCATTCTGGACGCTGTCCGGCAACTGACTGGCCGACCCGGTCACCGGACCTTCGGCGCCCATCATTTCGACATCGTCGTTACTCATCAGCTGCCAGGAGTCGGCGAGGATGTTCTTGTTGTCGCCGAGCGCATCTCGTGCGTCCGTGAGCTCGTCGACGCTCATGCCCTTCTGCTGTTTTTGCATCTGAGTCAGGTAGGCATTCTGTTCCGGTGTCAGAGCGGTGCCCGGCTGGATGGAGTCGAGGACGTTGTTCACCCGCTCGGCCGATCCGGAGTCGCCGTCCTTGAGCGCCTCCTCAACGTCGCGAGCGGCTTGCTGCTCGATCGGTAGAGCGTGCGCCTCCTCATCGCCCAGCATCTGGGCATCGCTGTCCTGCTTCTCCTCTTTGTCGGTCCCGCCGAACTTCTGATCCTGCAACGCATCCCACTCGGTCCCGAGTTTGGTGATGTCACCGGCGACCCGGTTCAGCTCGGTGTTCGAGGTGTTGACGATGCCGGATAACTCCGACAGGCCGCGCGAGACGATGGGCAGCAGCAACTGCTCGCGGTTCTTACCCGGCGGCACCGAGGCGGCAGCATCGACGACCCACTGACGCAAGGTGTCGAGATTCTGTCGCCCCATCGTGACGACCTGCGCGGACTGGTTGACCTGGGCGGCCAGTCGCTTGTCCAGCGAGGCCAGTTCGCCGAGCACCCGGGCGTGTTCGGTATTGGCCGCGCCGTAGGCGTTGGCGGCCGTCCCTGTCCACGCCGATCCCGGCGCGGCGGTCTGCACCGTGGTCTGTAACTGCTGCAATTGGGCGCTCTGGTCGAACTGCGCACCGGTCTGTGGCACACCGGAACCGAAGGTCTGTCGGGCCTTGTCCCAGGTCGACAGAAACCCTTCGAGCGCACCCACCAGTCACTTCCTCCCCGTGAAACCATCCTCATCGTAGGCACGCATCGCACTCAGCAAATGCACCAATTTGGTTGCGGAT
Source organism: Mycobacterium sp. C31M (assembly GCF_053345865.1). Lineage (NCBI taxonomy): Bacteria > Bacillati > Actinomycetota > Actinomycetes > Mycobacteriales > Mycobacteriaceae > Mycobacterium > Mycobacterium sp. C31M. The sequence continues at coordinate 393,155 of NZ_JBKFAX010000004.1, forward strand.
GCAGGAAGCCAATATGGCAAAAGTGACAAAACTTACACCGCATACCGGTAGCGTCCAGGCAGTGGAGCTGACCCTGCAACGCATCGGCGCCTGGTGCGGAACCGTCATGATCCTTCTCTACGGCGCCAGCTTCTCCGGCATCGCCCAACTGTTCCCGCCGCTGTCACCGGCCGCCTCGGCCGACGAGATCGCCGCCTTCTTCGTCGACCACAAGCTGTGGATCCGCTTCGGCGTCTCCGGCGCACTACTCAGCGCCGTCCTCGCACTCCCATTCCTGGCCGCGATCATCCTGCGCATCCGCCGCGTCGAGGGCCGCTTCGGCATGCTGTCGATGACCCAACTCATGGCCGCCACCGTCTTCGTCCCGGCCCTGCTGTTCCCGCAGTTCTTCCTCGGCGTCGCCGCCTACCGCCCCGAAGAACGCTCGGCCGAACTGACCCAGGCCCTCAACGACGTCTTCTGGCTGTGGTTCATCGGCATCGTCGGCACCATCATCATCCAGAATCTGACGTTGGCCGGCGCGGCCTTCATGGACAAAACCGACCCGCCGACTTTCCCGCGCTGGTACGGCTACCTCAACCTCTGGGTCGCCACGCTGTCGCTACCCGGGTGCGTCGTGGTCGTCTTCAATGACGGGCCACTGGCCTGGGACGGCATCTTCGCCTTCTACATCCCGGGCCTGGTCCTGGTGGTGTGGCTGTTCTCGACCACCGCGGTGATGCTGAACTCCATCAAGGCGGAACAACAAGCCCTCGTCGCCGCGTGACCGCCACCAAAGCGCCGCCCATCCACAAAAAGATCCCGGGCGAAAGCGGCACCTGGGTCTTCCTTTTCGGCGACATGCTCGTTTTCGGCGCTTTCTTCGTCACCTTCCTCGTCGAACGCGCGAAGGCCCCCGAGGTGTTCGACGACGCCCGCACGACTCTGCACATCGGCGTAGGCGTCATCAATACCCTTGTGCTGCTCAGCAGTTCGCTATGTGTGGTGCTCGCCCTCAACGCCATGCGCGCCGGCCACCGCGCACTCGCCACCAAGGCCACGGCGACCGCGATGGCCTTCGGGGTGCTGTTCATCGCACTCAAGGTCTACGAATACATCTCACTGGGTACCGCCGGGCACGGCCCCGGCGCCAACGACTTCTACCTCTACTACTTCATTCTCACCGGACTGCACCTGTTCCACGTCTGCCTCGGCCTCGGCGCGCTGACCTTCGTGCTCACCCAAACCAGAAGAACCGAACTCAGCGACACCCGCACCGCACTGGTCGAGGGCGCCGCCTGCTTCTGGCACCTGGTCGACCTGCTGTGGATCTTCCTGTTCGCCCTCCTGTACCTGGTGAGCTGAGATGACCGCCCTGAATCTGCTGCGCAACCGCGCCGGCGCCAGCTGGCTGTTCCTGGTCGCCGCCACGGTGCTGTCCTGGGCCGTCGGCGCCGAACACGGCACCGGCTCGCTGATCGCCGTCGTCGTGCTCGGCATCGCCGCCATCAAGGTGCGCCTCGTCGGTCTGGACTTCATGGAACTGCGGCACGCCCCGCTGCCGCTACGCGCGGCGTTCGAGACCTACTGCGTGGGCATGTGGGCGCTGCTGTCCGCGCTGTACCTGTGGCTTTAGATAGCGTCGACGCCGACGGCGCGTAACGCCGCCAGATCAGCGGCCCCGCACCCGTGCAGACACACCCGCAACTCCGCGATGAACCTGCCCAGCCATTCCTCGACGGCCGCCGTCGACTCGATGGCCGGCACCAGCAGGGGATGGGCGACGGCCACCACATCGGCGCCCAGCGCGATCGCCTTGGCCGCGTCCATGCCGGTGCGAATGCCGCCGGAGGCCACCAGCGGCGTCGTCGGCAGCGCCGAACGCACCTCGACCAGGGCCTGCGCCGTCGGGATGCCCCACTCGGCCAGTCCCAGGTCATCGATGGTGCCGTAGCGCACGAACTGCTCCACCCGCGCCCACGACGTGCCGCCCGCACCGGCCACATCGACCGCGGCCACCCCGAGACCGGCCAGCGACCGGGCTGCGGCCGCCCCGATCCCGTGGCCGACCTCCTTGAGCAGCACCGGATAGCCGATCGCATCGACCACCTCGCGCAGCCGAGTCAGCGAGCCGGCGAAGTCGGTGTCACCATCGTGTTGCACCGCCTCCTGCAACGGATTCGTATGCACCGCAAGGGCATCCGCACCCACACCATCCAGCGCGCGGCGTAGTTCGGGCACCATCTCCAGGCTCAGCTGAGCCAGCCCGATATTGCCGATCACCAACACGTCCGGGGCGACTTCGCGGACGTGGAAACTGGGTACCGAGTCCTCGCCGAGCATGATGCGCTGCGAACCCAGCATCATCCCGATACCGAGCGATTGCGCCGCGGCCGCCAGGTGCCGGTTGATCGTCCCGGACAACTCGGAGCCACCCGTCATCGCCCCGATCAGCACCGGCGCCCGCAGCCACTTGCCCAGGAACTTCACGCCGAGGTCGATCCGGGTCAGATCCGTCTGCGTCAAACAGTTGTAGGGCAAGCGGTAGCGCTCCAGCCCGGTGGTCACTGTCTGGTACTGCACGGCCTCGGACAGGCACACGTCGATGTGTCGACGTTTGCGGACCTGAATGCGGTCATCGAAGCCGGGGCCGATCGTCACCCGCACGAGACTGCCACACCCGTCCTCGGCAAGCGGGCTTCGATGAGATGCCGGCTGGAATGCGCGACGAAGCATCCGTCGGCCGCGATGCGCCGGTGCAGGTCGGCCAACCGGTCCCGGTACCGCTCAGCCGAGAAGTCCGGCACCCACCAGATCACCTTGCGTAACAGGTACACGACGGCGGCGATATCGAAGATCTCGATGCGGGTTCGGGCCGTCCGTAGGTCGACGACCTCCAATCCCGCGGCGCGCGCTGCGGCGGCCTCACCGTCGGGTTCGCGGTTGCGTCGGCTGTCAGGTAGCGGTCCCAGGAAGAATTCGATCAACTCGAACGCACTCGCCGGACCCACATGCTGGGCCAGGTAGCTGCCACCCGGCCGCAACACCCGGGCGATCTCGGCCCACGGCACCGTCGCGGGATGACGGCTGCTCACCAGATCGAACGCCGCCTCGGCGAACGGCAGCGTGTCCTCCGGCGCGGCCACCACCGTGACACCGTCGAGCAGTCGTGTCGCCGCCGCGACATTCGGCGGCCAGGCCTCGGTGGCCGCCAGCACCCGCGGCCGCGAACGAGCGGCGACCAGCGCCTCACCGAACACCTCGCCGCCGCCGGTCTGGATGTCCAGTGCGGCCGCGACGGTGCCGAGCCGCGACGCCAGCAGTCGCACATAACCCCACGGCGGTCGTTCCTCGGTGGCCCGCCCGTCGAGCCAGCCGAAATCCCAGCCGGTGACATCGGCGGACTCACCCTCGGCGATCAGCGCGTCGAACCTGCCCGAACCCACGGCACCAGTGTCCCGTGGCACCCGCGGACAACCGCCCCTGAGACAATGGCGGCGTGTCAGATGCCTTGTGGATCGCGCTTGCGGTCGTCGCTGTCCTGGTCGTCGTCGCACTGGTCGTCGGACTGGTGCGCTACCGCAAGCGGCGGATCACCCTGTCCGCCCCGGACACCACCACCCAGCTCGACAAGTCGGGCGGCTACAAGGCCTCGGCGGGCATCACGTTCAGCGGACCGAGCACCGCGCCACCGGCCGACAAGGTCGACCCGACCGGTCTGCCGGGTGTCGGCGACGACGCCGCCGTCCCGCGTGACGCCCCCAAGCGCACCATTGCCGACGTCAAACTGCCCGAGCCGCCGGTCGTCGAACCGCCGACCGTCGAGCCGAAGCCGGTCCTCGAACCGGAGCCGAAGCCAGAACCGAAGCCCGAGCCGACCCCGGAACCCGAACCGGCGCCCGTCCCTGAGCCGACCCCGGAACCCGAGCCTGAGCCCACACCGAAACCCGAGCCCGTACCGGTCGTCGAGGAGATCGCCCCCAGCGAGGGCCGCCTGGAACGCCTGCGCGGGCGCCTGGCCAAGTCGCAGAGCACCCTGGGCCGCGGCGTGCTGGGCCTGCTCGGCGGCGGTGACCTCGACGAAGACTCCTGGGAGGAAATCGAGGACACCCTGCTGATCGCCGACCTCGGCCCCGTGGTCACCCAGTCGATCCTGGCCTCACTGCGCTCCAAGATGGCCAGCGCCTCAGTACGCACCGAGGCCGATGCACGCGCCATCTTCAAAGAGGTGCTGATCGGCGAGCTGCGTCCCGAGCTGGACCGCTCCATCCGCGCCCTGCCCCACGCCGACAAGCCGTCGGTGCTGCTGGTCGTCGGTGTCAATGGCACCGGTAAGACCACCACGGTCGGCAAGCTGGCCCGGGTGCTGGTCGCCGACGGCCGCCGCGTCGTGCTGGGGGCCGCCGACACCTTCCGCGCCGCCGCCGGCGATCAGCTGCAGGCCTGGGCGTCGCGGGTGGGCGCCGACGTGGTCCGCGGGCCGGAGGGGGCCGACCCCGCCTCGGTGGCCTTCGACGCCGTCGACAAGGGCATCGAAACCGGCGCGGACGTCGTCGTCGTCGACACCGCCGGTCGGCTGCACACCAAGACCGGCCTGATGGACGAACTCGGCAAGGTCAAACGTGTCGTCGAGAAGCGGTCCAAGGTCGACGAGGTGCTCCTGGTGCTCGACGCCACCATCGGCCAGAACAGCCTGCCGCAAGCCAAGGTGTTCGCCGAGGTCGTCGACATCACCGGGGTGGTGCTGACCAAGCTGGACGGGACGGCCAAGGGCGGCATCGTGTTCCGCGTACAGCAGGAACTCGGGGTGCCGGTGAAACTCGTCGGACTGGGTGAGGGGCCCGACGATCTGGCGCCTTTTGAGCCCGCCGCGTTCGTCGATGCGCTCCTCGGGTAGCACACTTCGCAACGGGGAAACACAGGTGTAACAGACAATGGGAATCCGTTCACGCCGAAGAAACATCTGTGAACCACAGATGAAACGAGGGCAAAAGAGTCTCTTCGGGAGGCCGATTCGTCGGCGAAATCCCGAGGAGGTTCAAACAAAGTGGTTCCCGGCTTGCTTGACGTGGCCTTGGCCATACCTGACGAAAACTTTCTGCCATTCGGCCCAGACGGGCTGAGTGCAGGCGACACGGCGTGGGTTCTCGCATCCGCCGCCCTGGTGCTGTTCATGACGCCGGGCCTGGCGTTCTTCTATGGCGGTCTGTCGCGGCAGAAGTCCGTGCTGAACATGATGATGATGTCGTTCGGATCGCTGGGCCTGGTCAGCGTCATCTACGTCCTGTGGGGCTACTCGATGTCGTTCTCGGCCGGCCACACCGGTGAGACGCCCGGCCTGTTCTTCGACAACCCGTTCGCGCTGTTCGGTGTCAACCAGCTTGCCGAGGCGCGCGAGATCAACGGCGTCGAGAGCTACGTCCTCGGCGGTTTCGGCACCGTGCCCGCCATCGTCTGGGTCGCCTTCCAGCTGACCTTCGCCGTCATCACCGTCGCCCTGATCAGCGGTGCGGTGGCCGAGCGGATGAAGTTCGGAACCTGGCTGGTGTTCGGCGGCCTGTGGGTCACCTTCGTGTACTTCCCGCTGTCGCACATGGTTTGGGGCGGCGGCCTGCTGTCGGGCTCCGATATCGGCCTGGCGGCCAAGATGTTCGGTGTCGATGAGGAAGGTGCGGCCAACGTCGCGCCGATCGACTTCGCCGGTGGCACCGTGGTTCACATCAACGCCGGTATGGCCGCGCTGGTGCTCGCCATCCTCCTCGGCAAGCGCACCGGTTTCGGAAAGACCGCCTTCCGTCCGCACAACATCCCGTTCGTGATGCTGGGTGCGGCCATCCTGTGGTTCGGCTGGTTCGGCTTCAACGTCGGCTCTGAGGGCGCCGCCGACATGCTCGCCGGCCTGGTCTGGGTCAACACCACCGCCGCCACCGCCGCCGCCATGCTCGGCTGGTTGATCGTGGAGAAGTTCCGCGACGGCCATGCCACCAGCGTCGGTGCCGCCTCCGGTGTGGTCGCCGGTCTGGTCGCCATCACCCCCGCGTGTGGCAACCTGACCCCGATCTGGTCGCTGGTCGTCGGTGCGATCGCCGGCATCCTGGCTGCGCTGGCCATCGGCCTGAAGTACAAGTTCGGCTACGACGATTCGCTCGACGTCGTCGGCGTCCACCTGGTCGCCGGTCTGTGGGGCACGGTGTCGCTGGGCTTCTTCGCCACCGATGCGGGCCTGTTCGTCGGCGGCGGTTACGAGCAACTGGTCGTCCAGATTGTCATTGCCGTTGTCGCGCTGGTCTTCACCGCGGTGCTCACGACCATCATCGCCTTCGTGGTCAAGCCACTAGGCTGGCGGGTCAGCAAGGAAGATGAAGACACCGGTATCGACGAGACCGAGCACGCGGAAACCGCTTATGAACTCGCATGATCGGGAACAATTGACTTCAGTTCTGGAAGGAATCGACTAAATGAAGCTGATCACTGCGATCGTCAAGCCATTCACCCTCGAAGACGTCAAGACCGGCCTGGAGCAGACGGGCATCCTCGGTATGACCGTCAGTGAGGTGCAGGGCTACGGGCGCCAGAAGGGTCATACCGAGGTCTACCGCGGCGCGGAGTACTCGGTGGATTTCGTGCCCAAGGTGCGCGTCGAGGTCGTCGTCGACGACTCGGCCGTGGACAAGGTCGTGGACGTCATCGTCCAAGCGGCCCGCACCGGCAAGATCGGAGACGGCAAGGTGTGGGTGAGCCCCGTGGACACCGTTGTGCGCGTGCGTACCGGTGAGCGGGGAGTCGACGCACTCTGATCACACAGTGATGGAGGTCGTTTCCCGGCCGTGCAGTAGAAACGTTCGAGTGTAGGGCCGGGGGAGGAACCGAAATGACTGATCAGACAAGAGATCCCGCCGCTGGGGCATCCCGATGGGAGGCCCCGGCGGCGGGATCGCCGCGTCCGGCCACTGATTTGGCCAAGGCCACCGAGCAACTGGTCAATACTGGTGGCAAGCAACTGGATTCGTCGGCACTGCGTGATGCGCTGCTGGATCTGCACGAATTCTGGTTGTCCACCAAGGCCGCCGAGATCGGCATCACGCCGACCAGTGGATTCGCCATCGTGGCCACCGGAGGGCTGGGCCGCGGCGAGCTGCTGCCGTACTCCGACCTGGACCTGACACTGCTGCATGACAACATGCCGCCCGAGATCGTCAGTCAGGTCGCCGAACTGCTGTGGTACCCGCTGTGGGACGCCAACATCCGTATCGACCACAGCGTGCGCACTGTCCCCGAGGCGCTCAAGGTCGCCGGCGAGGACATCGCCGTCGGCATGGCCATGCTGGACGCCCGCCACATCGCCGGCGACTCCGAACTGTCCGGTCTGCTGACCGGCGGTGCGCGGCGGCAGTGGCGCATCGGGATCGCGGGACGCTACGACGAACTCGTCGAGCACACCAACGCCCGCTGGGAACGCAGCGGGCAGATCGCCCACCGGGCCGAGCCGGACCTGAAAAACGGCCGCGGCGGTATCCGCGACGTCCAGCTGCTCAACGCGCTGGCCATCGCCCAGTTGGCCGACGTGTACCCGAGCCGGCTGCTGGCCTCACCGACCGGCACCCTGGGCGGGGCGCACCTGTCGCTGCTCAATGTGCGCACCGAACTGCACCGTGTCTCACGACGCGGCCGCGAACAGGTGCTGGCCCAGTACGCCGACGAGATCGGCGCCGCATTGCGCATCGGGGACCGTTTCGACCTGGCCCGGGCCATCTCGGATGCCGCTCGGACCATCAGCTACTACGTCGACGCCGGGATCCGCACCGCCGGAAACGCGTTGCCCAAGCGCGGCTTCGCGGCATTGCGCCGCCCCACCCGACGCCCGCTCGACGAGGGCGTCATCGAATACGCCGGCGAGGTCATCCTGGCCCGCGACGCCCGACCGGAACGCGATCCGGGCCTGATCCTGCGGGTGGCCGCCGCTTCGGCCACCACCGGGCTGCCGATCGCCGCATCCACCTTGAGCCGGCTGGCCGGTGCCGCACCGGAACTGCGCACCCCGTGGCCGCGGGAGGCGCTCAAGGACCTGCTGGTGCTGCTGTCGGCCGGACCGGCCGCGGTGGCCACCGTCGAGGCGCTGGACCGCACCGGGCTGTGGGGCCGGCTGTTCCCGGAATGGGGTGCGGTGCGCGACCTGCCGCCCCGTGATGTCGTGCACATCTGGACCGTCGACAGACACCTCGTCGAAACCGTTTCCCGGGCCGCCGCATTCACCACCCGGGTGTCGCGACCCGACCTGCTGGTGCTCGGCGCGCTGGTGCACGATATCGGCAAGGGGCGCGGTGGGGACCACAGTGTCATCGGTGCCGAACTGGCCACCCAGATCGGTACCCGGCTGGGCTTGTGGCCCTCCGATGTCGAGGTGCTGTCCAAGATCGTGCGCTACCACCTGCTGCTGCCCGATACCGCCACCCGGCGGGACCTGCAGGACCCCAACACCATTGCCGCCGTCGTCGACGCACTCGGCGGTGACTCGCTGCTGCTGGAACTGCTGCACGCGCTGGCCGAGGCCGATTCGCTGGCCACCGGCCCGGGGGTGTGGGGCGACTGGAAATCCTCACTCATCGGCGATCTGGTGCGCCGCTGCCGGCTGGTGATGGCCGGTGAGCCGCTGCCCACCCCGGACCCCGTCGAACCCCGCTATGTGGAACTGGCCGCCGATGCCGGTGTCCATGTCGAGATGGTGGCCGGTGAAGGCCCGCACATCCACAACGTCACGATGATCGCCCCCGACCGGCGCGGGCTGCTGTCCAAGGCCGCCGGGGTGCTCGCCCTGAATTCGCTACGGGTGCACTCGGCATCGGTGAACAGCCGAGACGGCGTGGCAATCAACACCTTTGCGGTGTCCCCGCACTTCGGCATACCGCCGGCCGCCGAGCTGCTGCGCCAGCAGTTCATCCTGGCCCTCGACGGTGGCCTTGACGTCATCGAGACCCTGGAACGCCGCGACCTGGAGGCCGCGGCGGCCGGTCCGACGCGGGCGGGGGAGACCCCGGCATCGGTGCCCGTCACCAATGCCACTGCACCGCCGCGCATCCTGTGGTTCGACGGTCACAGCCCGGGCGAGCTGGTGCTGCAGGTGCGCGCCAGCGACCGGCCCGGGTTGCTTTCGCGCCTCACCGCGGTGATCGAACGCGACGGCCTCGACATCACCTGGGCCAAGGTGACCACGCTGGGCTCGGTGGTGATCGATGTGTTCAGCATCGTGGTGCCATCGGTGGAGGCCAACGAGGCACGCATCGAGGCGGTCCGTGACGAACTGGAACGCGACCTGTATGCGGTGCTGCCCACACCGCCGCGCAAGAAGGTCTCCGAAGCGAGCTAGTCTGCCGCGGCGACCGTCACCCAGGTGTTGTTCACCGCTGCGGTCCCGGTGAACGTATCCACCCGATCGGGGTCGTGCAGATCGTTGACGTTGGCGCCGGGCAGCGTATTCGCGTGCAGCCAACCTGTGTTGCGGTGTCCCCAGCCGTGCGGCACGGCGACGGTGCCCACCCGCATCTCGTCACTGATGTCCACCGGGATGTCGATCTGCCCGACTTCGGAGGCCACCCGCACCAGGTCACCCTGGGTCAGGCCGCGGGCTGCGGCGTCGGTGGGATGCATCAGCACGGTGCACTTGTTGTTGCCGCCGGTCATGGTCGGCACATTGTGCAGCCAGGAGTTGTTGCTGCGTAGATTGCGTCGGCCGATCAGTTGCAGACGACCGTCGGTGGGGCCGTCGGGCCGCGCGGCCAGCCGGGCCGCCGCGTCGGCGACGAATTCGGCCGGGGCCAGTTGCACCCGGTGGTCCTTGGTGGCGATCACCTTGTCCAGCCGTGGCTGCAGCGGACCCAGATCCACACCACCGGCGCTGTCCCGCAGGGCCTGCATGGTCACCCCCTTGCGGCCACGTCGCAGCCGGCCGTAGGGGCCGGTGGCCAGTGCCAGGCCCGCCAGCCGCAGCGGGTCGGTGGCGGCGATGAAGCGCTCCCGCAACGGTGTGGCGAGCCGGCGCAGCGGGGCGGGCAGCAACTCGAAGGTCAACCGGGACAGGATCTCCCAGTCCTCCATCGCGCCGGGCACCGGTTCGAAGGTGCGGTGCTGATAACGGATGTTGTTGCGCACGCTGAAGACCGTGGTCAGCAAGCCGACATCCTCGCGCTCCAGCGGTGACACCGGCGGCAGGATGAAGTCGGCGTGCCGGGTGGTCTCGGTGATGTACATGTCCACGGCCACATACAGATCCAGCGCGCCCATCGCCTCGTCGAGGCGACCCTTCTGCGGGATCGAGGACACCGGGTTGCCGGCGTAGGTGATCATCGCGCGGATCTTGCCCGGGCCGTCGGTGAGGATCTCGTCGGCCATTGCCACGGCGGGCAGCTCGGTACGGAATGCCTTGTGGCGGCCCGACCGGTCGGTCCACCAGCCGTGCCCGACCGGCATGAACTTGGCCAGCCGCGGAACGTCGACGATGGGAGTGGAGAACATGGTGCCGCCGGCGCGGTCCAGGTTGCCGGTGACGGCGTTGATCACCATGACCAGCCAGCTGACCAGGGTGCCGGTCTCCTGCTGGCAGATACCGATGCGGGCATAGATGGCCGCGGATTCGGCGGCCGCGTGTTCGCGGGCGAGCGCACGGACCTCCTCGGCGCTCACCCCGGCGATCTCGGCGACGGCTGCCGGGGTGGCCTCGGCGACCAACGCGCGCAGCTCGGCCCAACCAGCCGCCCACCGGTCGATGGTCGCGGTGTCGCACAGGTCCTCGGTGATCAGCACGTGCAGCATGCCGAGCAGCAGGTGCACATCACCACCGGGTTTGACCGCGACATGCTGATCGGCGAGGCGGGCGGTCTCGGTGCGGCGCGGATCGATGACCACCACCTTGCCGCCGCGATCGCGGACGGCCTTGATGCGTCGTTTGGCCCCGGGCATGATCGACAGCGACCCGTTGGACACCGCCGGATTGGCGCCCAGGATGACCAGTCGCTGGGTGCGGTCGATATCGGTGATCGGCACCAGCGCGTTGGACCCGAAGACCCGCCAGGCGGCGTACTCGTGCGGCATCTGATCGATCGACGAGGCCGAGAAGAAATTGGGTGTCAGCAGCGCGATGCGCAGTGCCAGGCCGTAGAGCGCACCGGAACTGTGCGCGGCCGGGTTGCCGAGGTACATGCCGAGCGCCCGGAACCCGTGTTTGCGCCGGACCGCGCGCAACCGGGAGCCGATCTCGTCGAACGCCTCGGCCCAGCTCACCGGCTCGAAGGAGTCCCCGACACGCCGCATCGGCGTGCGCAGCCGGTCGGGGTCGTGGTGCAGCGCGCCCATCGCGGTGGCCTTGGGGCAGATGTAGCCCTTGGAGAAGATGTCGTCCGGATTACCGGCGATGCGGCTGACCCGACCGTCGGTGACGGTGACGTGGATACCGCAGTGCGCCTCGCACAGTGTGCACTGACTGATATGCGTCGTGCTCTCGGCGTCGGCAGACGTGCTGCGTGCCTGGCTGAGGGGGAGGTCTAGGGCTGTCATCGGGGCCTCCGGCCATATCTGTCATCGGGCGTTGACAGATTAACGCCGAGATGTCGCCCGAGGCCAGAGTGCGCCGTGAGTTCATCTCGACAGACCGTTAGGCTTACCAGGTGTTTGAATCGCTGTCTGACCGGTTGACCGGTGCTCTCCAGGGGTTGCGTGCCCGCGGCCGGCTGACCGACGCCGACATCGACGCCACCGCCCGTGAAATCCGACTGGCCCTGCTCGAAGCCGACGTGTCGCTGCCCGTGGTGCGCGCCTTCGTCGGCCGCATCAAGGACCGCGCGAAGGGCGCCGAGGTGTCGGCGGCGCTGAACCCGGCCCAGCAGGTCGTCAAGATCGTCAACGAGGAGCTCATCGGCATCCTCGGTGGCGAGACTCGTCAGCTCGCGTTCGCCAGGAACCCACCGACGGTCATTATGCTCGCCGGTCTGCAAGGCTCCGGTAAGACGACCCTGGCCGGCAAGCTCGCCAAATGGCTTAAGGCACAGGGGCATACGCCGCTGCTGGTGGCATGTGACCTGCAGCGTCCCGGTGCGGTGCACCAGCTGCAGATCGTCGGCGAGCGCGCCGGGGTGTCGGTCTTCGCCCCGCACCCGGGCGTCTCCCCGGACGGCGTGACCATCGACCAGATGACCACCGGCGACCCGGTCTCGGTGGCCGCCGCCGGTCTGGCCGAGGCCAAGGCCAAGCACTTCGACGTCGTCGTCGTCGACACCGCCGGGCGCCTCGGTATCGACGCCGAGCTGATGGCCCAGGCGGCCGCGATCCGCGACGCCGTCAATCCCGACGAGACGCTGTTCGTCCTCGACGCCATGATCGGCCAGGACGCGGTGACCACCGCCGAGGCTTTCGGCGCCGGTGTCGGTTTCACCGGTGTCGTGCTGACCAAGCTCGACGGTGACGCCCGCGGTGGTGCCGCGCTGTCGGTCCGTGAGATCACCGGTGTGCCGATCCTGTTCGCTTCCAGCGGCGAGAAGCTGGAGGACTTCGATGTCTTCCACCCCGACCGGATGGCCAGCCGTATCCTCGGTATGGGCGACGTGCTGTCGCTCATCGAGCAGGCCGAGCAGGTCTTCGACGCCGAGCAGGCCGAGGCCGCCGCCGCCAAGATCGGTTCGGGCGAGCTGACCCTGGAGGACTTCCTGGAGCAGATGCTCGCCATCCGCAAGATGGGCCCGATCGGCAATTTGCTGGGCATGCTGCCCGGCGCCGGACAGATGAAGGACGCGCTGGCCGCCGTGGACGACAGCCAGCTCGACCGGGTGCAGGCCATCATCCGCGGTATGACACCGGCCGAGCGTGCCGACCCGAAGATCATCAACGGTTCGCGCCGGTTGCGTATCGCCAACGGTTCCGGCGTGTCGGTGGGCGAGGTCAACCAGCTGGTCGACCGCTTCTTCGAGGCCCGCAAGATGATGTCGCAGATGGCGGGCCAGATGGGAATGCCGTTCGGGCGCAAGGGCGGCGGATCCAGTCGCAAGGCCGCCAAGGGCAAGAACAAGCAGGCCGGTAAGAAGAAGGGCCGGCCACAAACAGGGAAAGGTCCGACCCAGCCGAAGAATCCGATGGGCGCCGGGATGCCCGCCGGGTTCCCGGACCTGTCCAACATGCCCGCGGGGCTCAACGAGCTGCCGCCGGGCCTGGCCAATATCGACCTGTCAAAGCTGAAGTTCCCCGGGCAGAAATAAGGTCGATGCATCTACCACTGCATATCCGAGGCCGAGGGTTACCCGATGGTGAGGAGGTGCAGTGGTGGGTGGCCCACGGTCACCTGTCCGCCGAGGCGGTCGCCGATGCCGACACCGTCTTCGACGGAGGCTGGATCATCCCCGGGTTGGTCGACGCGCACTGTCACGTCGGGCTGGGGCCCGGCGGGGCCACCAGTGTCGACGAGGCCGTCGAACAGGCCGAGACCGAACGTGACGCCGGAGCGCTGCTGCTGCGCGACGCCGGTTCGCCGGTGGACACCCGCAGCTTCGACGACCGTGACGACCTGCCCCGGATCATCCGGGCCGGCCGGCATCTGGCGCGGCCCAAACGGTACATGCCCGGCCTGCCGATCGATATCGAGGACGAGTCGCAGCTACCGGAGTATGTCGCGCAGCAGGCCCGCTGGGGCGACGGCTGGGTGAAACTGGTCGGCGACTGGATCGACCGGGGCGTCGGTGACCTGGCCCCGCTGTGGTCCGACGAGGTGCTGGTCGAGGCGATCGCGGCCGCGCATGCCGAGGGTGCGCGGGTCACCGCGCACGTCTTCGGGGAAGAGGCACTGCCCGGGCTGATCAAGGCCGGCATCGACTGCATCGAACATGGCACCGGGATCACCGAGGACACCATCGATCTGATGCTGGAGTACGGCACCGCGCTGGTGCCGACGCTGATCAATATCGAGAACTTTCCGGGCATCGCCGACAAGGCCGCGAAGTACCCGACCTACGCCAAACACATGCGTGACCTGTACGCGTCGTGCCACCAGCGGGTCGGTGCCGCCCATGAGGCCGGTGTGCCGATCTTCGCGGGCACCGACGCCGGCGGAATGGTCGCCCACGGGCGTATCGGCGATGAGATCACCGCGCTGCGCCGGGTCGGGATGACGCCGACGGAGGCGCTCGGTGCGGCCTGCTGGGATGCCCGGGCGTGGCTCGGGCGACCCGCACTCGAGCACGGCGCCTCAGCGGACCTGCTGTGCTTCCGCGACGACCCGCGCGACGTCGGCGTCGCCAATCCGGATCTGGTGATCCTGCGCGGCCGCGTCTGGGGCTAGCCGATCTCACGCCGAGATTGACGTTTCGGCTGATTCTTCTCGCACTTTGCCGCCCAAAGGTGAGATTGGGCGGAACGGGAGTGCGGCTCAGTACACGTCGCGGACGTACCGGTGGCTCTTGATCAGGTCATTGACATAGGCGTGTGCGGCCGCGGCGTCCAAGCCGCCGCAGCGGGCGACGATATCGTGCAGTGCGGCGTCGACATCCTTGGCCATCCGGTCGGCGTCACCGCACACATACACATGCGCGCCGTCGCTAAGCCACCGGTAGAACTCCTCTGCATTCTCCTGCATGCGCTGCTGCACATAGACTTTCGCGTCCTGGTCGCGGGAGAACGCCAGGTCCAGGCGGGTCAGCACTCCGGACTCCAGGAACCCGTCGAGTTCCTCGCCGTACAGGTAATCGGTACCGCGTCGCCGGTCGCCGAAGAACAGCCAGGACCGCCCCGTCGCCCCGGAGGCCCGGCGCTCCTGCAGGAACGCCCGGAAAGGTGCGATGCCGGTGCCCGGGCCGATCATGATGACCGGGACGTCGCCGGCGGGCAGGCGGAAATGGTTGTTGGGCCGCAGGTGCACCCGCAGGGACTCACAGCGGTCGGCCAGGTAGGTCGAGGCCACGCCGCCATGTGCGCGGCCGCCGTGGTCGTAGCGCACGCTGGCCACCGTCAGGTGTACCGATTCCGGATGTTCCAGCGGGCTGGACGCGATCGAGTAGTCGCGGAACTGCAACGGCCGCAACGTATCCAGCACCTCGTCGACCTTCAGATCGGCGAGCGCGACGATATCGAGCACATCCTTGCCGTACAGCCAGGAGTTCTCGGTGCCACCGTGGGTGTCACCGGACTGCAGCGCCTTCGCCACCTCGGCGTCGGTGGTGCGCGATGCTGCCAGATTCAGCAGCGCCTTGGACGGCGTACGGATCTCGAAATGCTCGGTCAACAGGGTGCCCAGCGGCTGGTCGTGCCCGCTGACGGTGTGCTCGGCACCGACGCCGAAGGCGGCCAGCAGCGAGTCCACCAGCGCCGGATCGTTGGTGGCGTGCACCGCGATGGAATCGCCTGCGTGGTAGCTGATCCCGGTTCCGGACAGGTCGATCTCGAAATGCCGGACCTCCTTGTCCGATTCGGTGGCATTGAGCCACCGGTTGACCGCGAGGCGTGCGGTGACCGGCACATTGCGGTCCCGGGGCTCGGCACGCTCGACGGGCGGAGCCCCGGCGGCCGGGGCCTCGCCGGCGCCACCCTGCTGGGCGGTCAGCTGCTTGACGATATCGGCGGTCCAGGCCTTGGCCGGGTCCTCGTAGAACCCGTCGACGTCGACCCGGTCGACCATGCGGTGCGCGCCGAGCGCCTCAAGGCGTTCGTCGAGCAGCTTGCCGGCGTTGCAGAACAGTTCATACGAGCTGTCACCGAGCGCGAGCACTGCGAAGTGGAGATGTTCGAGTTGCTCGGTGTCGGCGCTGATGGCCTCCCAGAACAGCGTGGCCGAATCGGGGAACTCGCCCTCACCGAAGGTCGAGACCACGACGATGAAATGCGTGGCATCCTGCAGCTGGCTGAGTTCGACCTGATTGAGCTCCACGGCCTCGACCTCGATGCCGATCTCGCCGACCGATTCGGCGAAGGTCATCGCGGCGTCCTCGGCGTTGCCCATATCGGTGCCGAACGCGACGATGAGTGAAAGGTCAGATTGGCCGGCCACAAAGCCCCCTCGGTCACGCGCTGGACGGGTGTCAAGCACTCAAATTAGGGTGACCTTACTTGGTTGGTCGCGGTGGTGGGGAGCTACCCCTCATGGCTGGCCGAAGCCCCAGTCCAACAAGCTGATGGCCTGGCCGTACAGATCCCCCGAACCGTACATCTGTACCACAACGAGCCTGCGATTCCCGCGCTGCGCCGCTCCCACATACGTCTTGCGGGCCAGATTGGTGAACCCGGTCTTGCCGCCCAGATCGCCGGGATAGCGGCTGAGCAGCTCGTTCTGGTTGGACAGGGTCTTGCCGGGGAACGCCGCCGACGGTGACTGCATGATCTGGGCGATCAGCGGATAGCGCAGCGCGGCGCGGAAGATGACGGCCAGGTCATGCGGGGTGGTCGTCGATTCCCAGCCGGGCCCGTCCAGGCCGGACGGGGAGGAGGCCCGGGTGCCGCGGGCGCCGACACTGGCGGCCTTGCGGTTCATCGCGGCCACCGCGACGCGCTGGCCGCCGAGCATATCGGCCAGCATGTTCGCCGAATCGTTGCCCGACACCATCAGCAGCGCGCTGAGCAGTTGGGTCACCGTGTAGGCCTGACCGGGTTTGAGCCCCGCACAGGAGCATTCGACCTTGGTGTGCGACTGGTTGGCGCGGGCGAAGTTGTCCGGGCGCAGATTGTCGAGCACCGTCATCGCCAGCAATACCTTGATGGTGCTGGCCGGGGCGTAGGAGCCGTAGGGGTCGTTGGCCGCCAGGACCCGTCCGGTGTCCAGGTCGGCCAACAGATACGCCTTGGCCGGGCCGTTGATGAACGTCTGCGCGCCAATGGGTTCCACGGTGGGCGCCGCGTGCGCGGGCGCCGCGATGACCGTGCTGAGGGCGAGCGCGGTCGCCGCGAACAGATGCCGCACGTGCGTCACGCTAGGGAGCGCAGGACTCGAAACGTCGGCGGGACGGTCTCTGTCGGGTCTCGACTACAGTGGGGTCTCGACTACAGCACGCCGATACTGGCGGCCCGATTCTGGGCGAATCCCCAATCCAGCAACGCCGACGCCTGATCCCAATAGGTCGGCCCGCCCTCGCGCACCAGACCGAACATCAGCACCACCACCAACCGGCGTCCGTCGCGTTGGGCCGCACCGACGTATGTCTTGCGGGCCAGATCGGTGAACCCGGTCTTCCCACCCAACATGCCCGGGTAGCGGCCCAGCAACTCGTTCTGATTGACCAGGACCCGGTCGCCGGTGCGGCCGGGGAACACCGCCGTCGGCTGCGCGGTGATGGCCGCGAAGGCCGGATTGGCCATCGCCGCCCGGAACAGCACCGCGAGATCGTGCGGGGAGGACCAGATGTCGATACCGGGACCGTCCAGACCCGACGGGCTGCCCGCCACCGTGGCGTGCGCACCCAACTGGGCGGCCTTGGCGTTCATCTTGCCCACCGCCGCCGGTATGCCGCCCAGCATGGTGGCCAAGGTGTTTGCTGCGTCGTTTCCGGACACCAGCAGCAGTCCCTGCAGCAGCTGATGGACGGAGTAGGTGTGCCCGGGCGCCACCCCGGCGCAGTTGCACTCCACCCGGGTGTCGACCTCGTTGGCCACCACCGTCGCGTCCAGGGGGAGTTCGTCGAGCACCACCATGGCCAGCAGCACCTTGATGGTGCTGGCCGGTGCGTAGCGGCCGTAAGCGTCGCGCGAGGCCAGCAGAGCGCCGGAGTCCATATCCGCGATCACCCACGCCTGCGCAGGTCCGTCGGGTATCGGCACCGATCCGAGCGGCTGATCCACCGCCGGGATCGCAGCCGCCGAACCAATGCCGGCGGTGAGGAGAAGGAGCACCGAAATGAGACCGGCGACAAGCCTGCGCATGGGTTGTGAGCCTAACGACCTTTCGACTCCAGAGGTTTGGGGAGGTCGCTGACCGGTAACGTAAGACCAGCGCGAACCAGAGTGGCCACAAACCTCCGAGGGGGACGAAAACAATGTGCGGCATCGCCGGCGAGATTGCTCGCGGACGGTCGGCAGATCTCGGCGCAGTCGCCGAGATGGCGCAAACAATGGTGCCGCGAGGCCCCGACAGCGGGGGTGTCTGGTCCCAGGACGGCATCGCCTTCGGGCACCGCCGGCTGGCCATTATCGATCTGTCCAGTCACGGTCACCAACCGATGCACGATCCCGAACTCGGGCTCACCGTCGCCTTCAACGGGTGCATCTACAACTACCCGCAACTGCGCCAGGAACTGCTCGGCAAGGGCTACCGGTTCTTCTCGCACAGCGACACCGAGGTCGTCCTCAAGGGTTACCGCGAGTGGGGCGACCGGGTCGTGGAGCACCTCTACGGCATGTTCGCCTTCGCGATCACCGAGGTGGACAGCGGCCGGGTGCTGCTGGCGCGCGACCGGCTCGGCGTGAAACCGCTGTACTGGACCGAGACCGCCGACGCCTTCCGGTTCGCCTCCTCGCTACCCGCGCTCCTGGCCGCAGGCGGTGTCGACACCGACATCGACCCGGTTGCACTGCATCACTATCTGAGCTTCCACTCGGTGGTACCCGCCCCGCACACCATTCTGCGCGGGGTCAAGAAACTGCTCCCCGGCACCGTCATGACCATCGAACCGGACGGTAAACGTTCCGAGCACACCTACTGGGAGCCGGTGTTCGAGCGCGCGGCCGAACGCGCCGACTGGTCGGATACCGAATGGGAGGAGGCCATCCTCGCGTCGTTGCGCACCGCGGTGGAGCGCCGCCTGGTCGCCGACGTCCCGGTCGGTTGCCTGCTCTCCGGTGGTCTGGACTCCAGCCTGATCGTCGGCCTGCTCGCCGAGGCCGGTCAGCACGGCCTGGCCACCTTCTCCATCGGCTTCGAGGCCGCCGGTGGCGAGGAAGGTGACGAGTTCAAGTACTCCGACGTCATCGCCCGGCACTACGGCACCGATCACCATCAGATCCGCATCGACACCGCCCGCATGCTGCCCGCGCTCGGCGGGACGATCGGCGCGATGAGCGAGCCGATGATGAGCCACGACTGCGTCGCCTTCTACCTGCTGTCCCAGGAGGTCAGCAAGCACGTCAAGGTGGTGCAGTCCGGGCAGGGCGCCGACGAGATCTTCGCCGGTTACCACTGGTACCCGCCGATGGCCCACGCGCCCGACGGGGATCCGGCCGCCGCGCTGGCCAGCTATCGGCAGGCCTTCTTCGACCGCGACCACACCGCACTGAACACGCTGGTGGCGCCGTCGTGGCGGCTGGACGCCGATATCGCCGGTGATTTCGTGCTCGACCATTTCGCGCATCCGGGGGCGGCGACCGCCACCGACCGGGCACTGCGGCTGGACACCACCGTCATGCTGGTCGACGATCCGGTCAAGCGCGTCGACAACATGACGATGGCGTGGGGACTGGAGGGCCGGGTGCCCTTCCTCGACCATGAGCTCGTCGAGCTGGCCGCGACCTGCCCACCGCACCTCAAGACCGCATACGATGGCAAGGGTGTGCTCAAGGAGGCCGCCCGCAAGGTCATCCCGCACGAGGTCATCGATCGCCCCAAGGGGTACTTCCCGGTGCCGGCCCTCAAGCACCTGGTCGGGCCGTATCTGGACCTGGTGCGCGATGCCCTGCACAGCGACGGCGCCCGCGCCCGCGGCCTGTTCAACCCGGCCGAGGTCGACCGCCTGCTCGCCGATCCGAACGGTTACCACACCCCACTTCGGGGTAACCCGCTGTGGCAACTCGGTCTGCTGGAACTCTGGCTGGCGCACCACGTGGATGGGGTAGGAAACGCATGACCCTGCATAAGCCGACCTTGCAGAAAGAAGTCGTGCAGGACCTCGGCTGGGGTCGGCTGGTGTTCGGCCAGACCTTCGACGACCCGGGGGAGCTGGGCACCGCGCTGCGTGCCGAGGCCAGTGGCCGCCGCGATATCGGGATGTACCTGGAGGCGCCGCATGTCTTCGTCGCCCTCAACCCGCAGGAATTTTTCATCGACCCGAGCTTCACCTACCGCCTGGATCTCACACAGCCGCTGGCCTACCGGCCCGCCGACCTGCCCGGGGTGACGGTGCGCCCGGTGCAGTCGATGGCCGACTGCGCCGCGATCAACGAGATCTACCTGCAGTGTCGGATGGTGCCCGCCGATGTCGACCTGATGTGGCACAACAGCCAGGCCGAACCGCACATGATCTACCTGGTGGCCGTCGACGAGCACACCGGAGCGGTGGTCGGCACCGTCACCGGAATCGACCACGCCCAACTGTTCGACGATCCGGAGAACGGGTCCAGCCTGTGGTGCCTGGCGGTCAGCCCCACCCTGTGTCGGCCGGGTGCCGGCGGACTGCTGGTGCGTTCACTGGTCGAGGAGTTCATCCGCCGCGGCCGGGCCCAGATGGACCTGTCGGTGCTGCACGACAACGAGGGCGCCATCGCGCTCTACGAACGGATGGGTTTCGAGCGTGTCCCCGAGCTCGGCGTGAAGCGCAAGAACGCGATCAACGAACGGTTGTTCGCGCCCGCACAACCCGAAGAAGAACTGGCACAGCTCAATCCGTACGCCCGCATCATCGCCGACGAGGCGATCCTGCGGGGTATCGCCGTGCAGGTCCTCGATGCGCAGGGCGGCTATCTGAAGATGACCCACGGTGGCACCAGCGTCGTCACCCGGGAGTCGCTCTCGGAGTTGACGAATGCCGTGGCGATGAGCCGCTGCGACGACAAGCGCATTGCCCGCAAGGTCGTCGGCGAGGCCGGAATCGTTGTGCCGCAAGGGGTGAACGCCACCTTCGGCGAAGACGACCACCGGTTCCTGGCAAGGGTCGGCTCCGTGGTGGTCAAACCGGCACGTGGCGAGCAGGGCAACGGCATCACCGTTGGGGTCACCCGCCACGACGAGCTGGACCGGGCCTTGCAGGTGGCCAGCAAGAACTGTCCGGATGTGTTGATCGAAGAGCGTTGCGCCGGTGAGGATCTGCGCATCGTGGTGATCAACGGCAAGGTCATCGCGGCGGCGGTGCGGCGCCCACCGGAGATCGTCGGCACCGGCAAACACACGATCGGTGACCTCATCGAGGCGCAGAGCCGCCGGCGTGCGGCCGCCACCCACGGTGAATCGAAGATCCCGCTGGACTCGGTCACCGAGGACACCGTGCGGGAAGCGGGTTGGGACCTCGGTGATGTGCTGCCGGCCAACGAACGGCTGATCGTGCGGCACACCGCCAACCTGCACACCGGCGGCACCATCCTGGACGTCACCGACGACCTGAACCCGGTGCTGGCCAAGGTCTCCGTCGACGCCGCCGACGCCATCGGGATCCCGGTCACCGGTATCGACCTGATGGTGCCCTCGGTCGCCGGTGAAGAGTACGTCTTCATCGAGGCCAACGAGCGGCCCGGATTGGCCAACCACGAACCGCGCCCGACGGCGCAGGCGTTCGTGGATCTACTCTTCCCCCGTACCGCGGCGACGCCCTGGGCCTGGCAGCCCGATCCCGTCGATCAGGGCTAGTTCCTGCGTGGTCGCTGTCGCGCTGTTCCATTGCTTGAGAAGGAGGCGTTTTGTCCAAACGTGCAGTCATGCCGGAGGCCACCCGGGCGTGGATGATCGACACGCTGCTGGGACTGCTGCAGACCCCGAGCCCGTCGGGCCGCACCGATGCCGTCATGCAGCTGATCGGCGACACTCTCAACGAACTGGGCCTGCCGTTCACCCTGACCCGCCGCGGCGCGCTGACCGCCGAGCTGCCCGGTGAGTCCAAGACCACCGACCGTGCGGTCGTCGTGCACGCCGACACCATCGGGTGCATGGTCCGCGACCTCAAGGACAACGGTCGCCTGGAACTCATCCCGGTGGGCACCTTCTCGGCGCGGTTCGCGACCGGTGCGCGGGTGCGGATCTTCACCGACGACGCGGACGAGTTCTTCACCGGAACCGTGATGCCGCTCAAGGCCTCCGGCCATGCCTTCGGCGATGCGATCGACACCCAGCCCACCGAGTGGGAGCACGTCGAGGTCCGCATCGACCGCAAGGTCGGCACCCGTGCGGATCTGCAGAAGCTCGGCTTCAACGTCGGCGACTTCGTCGCACTGATCGCCGCGCCGGAACTGACCGCCGACGGTTACATCGTCTCGCGACACCTCGACGGCAAGGCCGGTGTGGCCGTCGCGCTGGCGCTGGCCAAGACCGTCGCCGAGGAAAAGATCGTGCTGCCGCACAAGACCACCATCATGGTGACCATCACCGAGGAGGTCGGCCACGGCGCCAGCCATGGCCTGGACCCCGACGTCGCCGAACTGGTGTCGGTGGACAACGCGGTGTGCGCGCCGGGGCAGCACTCCCTCGAGGACGGCGTGACCATCCCGATGGCCGATCTGCACGGGCCGTTCGACTATCACCTGACCCGCAAGCTGTGCCGGCTGGCCGATGAGCGCCGAATTCCCTACGCGCGCGATATCTTCCGGTTCTACCGCTCGGATGCTGCCGCGGCGATCGAGGCCGGCGCCAACACCCGTGCCGCGCTCGTCGGGTTCGGTCTGGACGGCAGTCACGGCTGGGAGCGCACCCACATCGACTCGCTGGAAGGTGTGTACAACCTGCTGTTTGCCTGGTTGCAGACCCCGCTGACCTTCGCCAAATGGGATGCCAAGCCGACCGGCAAGTTGCGCGACTTCCCGTCGTCCAAACAGCCCGCACCGACCGAGCAGTGGGTGCCGCTGTCGCGCGGCGAGCACGCCGAGCCGGGGGAGTGGTCCGGCGATCACTGGCCGCCTTCGGAGGGTCCGGTAGGGCCGTCCGTCTGAGTGGTTCAATCGAGAACGTGCTGAGCCTCGAAGAGATCTCCGACCGTCTCGAAATCCAGCAGCTGCTCGTCGCGTACTCGACGGCGATCGACAACCGCCGCTTCGACGACCTCGATCAGGTGTTCACCGCGGATGCCTATATCGACTACCGCGCCATGGGCGGGGTTGACGGGCATTTCCCGGAGGTGAAGGCCTGGCTGTCCCAGGTGCTGCCGAACTTCCCGGCGTATGCCCACATGCTGGGCAACTTCGATGTCCGGATCTTGCGTGATCCGGCTGGGGACACCGCGACTTCGCGCACGCTGTGCTTCAACCCGATGGTGTTGGGCGGTGACGACGGGCAGGTGCTGTTCTGCGGCCTCTGGTACGACGACGAGTTCATCCGCACCGCCGAGGGGTGGCGGATGACCAAGCGTGTCGAGCAGAAATGCTTCGACCGGGTGGTGTAGCCGGGATTTGGGCAGGCCATACCCGCTCTGGCACAATGGGCGGCTGTCCGTTCGCGACCCGTTAGATGCGCCGCGCGGCGGTCACACACGTAAGGCAAAACCGGATCCCGGCACTCCCGCCGGAGATCGCCGAATTGCAGCGTGGCAAGCACAGGAGTGATTCATGGCTGTCAAAATCAAGCTCACCCGTCTGGGCAAGATCCGCAATCCCCAGTACCGCATCTCCGTCGCCGACGCGCGTAACCGCCGCGACGGCCGCTCCATCGAGGTCATCGGCCGCTACCACCCGAAGGAAGAGCCGAGCCTGATCGAGATCGACTCGGAGCGCGCGCAGTACTGGCTGGGCGTCGGCGCCCAGCCCACCGAGCCCGTTCTCGCGCTGCTGAAGATCACCGGTGACTGGCAGAAGTTCAAGGGCCTGCCGGGCGCCGAGGGCACCCTGAAGGTCAAGGAGCCCAAGCCGTCCAAGCTGGATCTGTTCAACGCCGCGCTGGCCGCTGCCGATGACGCCCCGTCCGGCCAGGCCGTGACCCAGAAGAAGAAGAAGGCCCCCAAGGCCGAGGAAGGCGCGGCGGCTGCTGAGGCCCCGGCCGCAGCCGAAGAGTCCGCCGCCGAATGAGCTCCGTCGTCGTCGACGCCGTAGAGCACCTGGTGCGCGGGATCGTCGACAACCCCGACGATGTCCGGGTCGACTTGGTCACCAACCGGCGCGGCCGGACCGTCGAGGTGCACGTTCACCCCGATGACCTGGGCAAGGTCATCGGCCGTGGCGGTCGGACCGCCACCGCGCTGCGCACGCTGGTCGCCGGTATCGGCGGTCGCGGTATCCGCGTCGACGTGGTGGACACCGACCAGTAAGCCATGGAGCTGGTCATCGGACGGGTCGCCAAGGCACACGGTGTCACCGGCGAGATCGTCGTGGAGGTCCGTACCGATGATCCCGCGGAGCGCTTCGCCCCGGGTGCGTCGCTGCGCGGCCGCAAGCCGCGCGGCGGTCCGGAACGGACCTATCAGATCGAGACGGTGCGTGAGCACGCCGGTCGACTGCTGGTGCGGTTGACCGGCGTCGCCGACCGCAACGCCGCCGACGAGATGCGCGGCACGTTGTTCCTGGTCGATTCTGGGGATCTGCCCGCCATAGACGACCCCGACGAGTTCTACGACCATCAGCTCGAAGGGCTCGCGGTGCGCACCGTCGACGGCACCGCGGTGGGCACGGTCGGTGAGGTGCTGCATACCGCCGCGGGCGAATTGCTGTCGGTGAAAACCCCCGAGGGCACCGAGATCCTGGTTCCGTTCGTCAGCGCGATCGTCACCGCGGTCTCGCTGGCCGACGGCACCGTCGAGATCGACCCGCCCGACGGTCTGCTCAACATCGAAGACGTGTAGCGCCATGCGGCTCGACGTCATCACGATCTTCCCCGCCTATCTCGACGCGTTGCAGCAGGCATTGCCGGGCAAGGCAATTGCGTCGGGCATCATCGGCCTCGGGGTGCACGACCTGCGGGAGTGGACCCACGATGTGCACCGCTCGGTGGACGACTCGCCGTACGGTGGCGGCCCGGGCATGGTGATGAAGGCACCGATCTGGGGTGCCGCGCTGGACGATATCTGCACACCCGAAACTCTTTTGGTGGTGCCGACCCCGGCGGGCCGGCCGTTCACCCAGGCCACCGCGCAGCGCTGGAGCACCGAGTCGCATCTGGTGTTCGCGTGCGGGCGTTACGAGGGCATCGATCAGCGGGTCGCCGATGACGCCACCCGGCGGATGCGGGTCGAAGAGGTCTCGATCGGCGATTACGTGCTGGCCGGCGGCGAATCCGCAGCCCTGGTGATGATCGAGGCGGTCGTCCGTCTGATCCCCGATGTGCTGGGCAATCCGGCGTCGCACCAGGAGGATTCGCATTCCGACGGTCTGCTCGAAGGACCGAGCTTCACGCGGCCACCGGTGTGGCGCGAGCTGGAGGTCCCGCCCGTGCTGCTGTCCGGGGACCACGCCAAGATCGTGGCCTGGCGACGCGAGCAGTCGCTGCAGCGCACCCGGGAACGTCGGCCAGATCTGTTGCCGGATGACCGGGTCGACGGCGTGTAGGTCCCGCTGAGGTACGTGAGTTCAGCCGAGTCGCTGACGGTGCCGAGTTGGCTCACACCAGGTAGGTGGCATGAGCCGGCCGGACCTACAGGTGGCCACCAGGGAAGATGGTGTGCACCGCATCGGTGATGGTCTGGCGGGCCTCGTCCGCCCCGGCGGCCTGCATCGAGCTGATCGCCATCACGTAGCGGCGGTCGGGCCCGATGACGCCGGTGGACAGATGCATCCAGTCGGCGCCGACACAGCACATCCAGCCCTGCTTGACCGCGACCGGCTCACCCGGGATTCCCTCGGGGATGCCGAACCGCTGCGGATACACCCCGCCGGGCACCATGCCGTCCGGTGCGGTCGGGGTGGATTGCGCAAGGTTGGCCAGGATGATCGCCGCCCGTTCCGGCGGGAGCCCACCGGAACCGGCGAGCAGCTTGTCGTAATAGCGGACCAGATCGGTGACGGTGCTGATGGTGTTGAACCAGCGGCCGTTCCCCGGGGCCGTCGTCGAGGACAGCGCGTACCGGCCGGCGACCCGTTCGACGATCTCGCTGCCACCGCTGCGATTCCAGAACACCTCGGCGGCGCTGTCATCAGATGAGCGAAGCATCACATCGAGCATGACGCGATCCTCGGGGCTCAGCTCGGTCTCGCCGTTGGCCTCCTGCAGCAGCAGATCATCGGCGATGAACAGTTTGACCACCGACGCGATCGCGATGGTGTTGACGACGCCGTTGGTCACCAGTTGACCGGTCTTTCGGTCGAGCACCGCGACCGTGAGGTCTGCACCTGCGGCGGCGGCGTCGGCGCTGGCCTCGGTGACCCGGCCCTGCAGGCCGTCGAAGGTGGCGGCCGGCTGAGCGGGCGGCGCCTCGGGCAGCGGTGCCGATGTCGCCAGTGGCGCGACGACGGTGAGCTGCGGGGCGGCCGGCGAGGCCGGCGCGGCGCTGTAGCTCCTGGCCTCGCACCCGGCGACCAACGTCGCGGTACACGCCGCCACCAGGGCCACCAGTCGTGCATGCGATGGCCGTGGCATGGGCTCCTCCAGGTGATTGCGGGGCGGGCAGTCCCGGCCACGATGACAAGACTTCTACCCCTGTTGTCTGTAGCCTAACCACCGAGGCAGCAGGCTGCCGGACGGGCAGTCGGGCGTTTCACAGAGCGATCGGGACGCGATTTCGCCTGCTGGCCCTTGTCTGGCACAATTGAGCAGTCGTCTGCGCAGGGTCACCCCCTGCTGCCTGGCACACACAGTCAGATCCGCCCGAATACGTCGGCTCGGCTGCGCGAACACTGCGCCGCCCACGAAGAGCCGCCAACAGCAAGGAAGAGTCACCGATGAACACGCTTGACTTCGTCGACCAGGCGTCGCTGCGCGACGATATCCCGGCTTTCGGCCCCGGCGACACCGTCAACGTGCACGTCAAGGTCATCGAGGGTTCCAAGGAGCGCATCCAGGTCTTCAAGGGTGTCGTGATCCGTCGCCAGGGTGGCGGCGTCCGCGAGACCTTCACCGTGCGCAAGGAGAGCTACGGCGTCGGCGTCGAGCGGACCTTCCCGGTGCACTCGCCCAACATCGACCACATCGATGTCGCCACCCGCGGTGACGTTCGTCGCGCCAAGCTGTACTACCTGCGCGAACTGCGCGGCAAGAAGGCGAAGATCAAGGAAAAGCGCTGACGCTTGCGCCGGGTCTCGGCCTCTCTTCAGCCTCGCTGGCTACCCTGATGCCGTGACCGACGACGCCGAGGACACCGCGACGCCCGAACAGGGCACCGACACCGACGGTGACGAGCAGCAGGAGCCGAAGAAGAAAAAGGGCGGCGCCCTCCGCGAGGGTGCCATCCTGGTCACCATCGCGCTGGTGCTCTATTACGTGATGCTGACCTTTGTCGCGCGTCCGTACCTGATTCCTTCGGAGTCGATGCAGCCGACATTGCACGGCTGCCCGGGCTGCGTCGGTGACCGGATCATGGTCGACAAGCTGACCTACCGGTTCACCGAGCCCGAGCCCGGCGATGTCGTCGTCTTCAAGGGCCCGCCCAACTGGAACATCGGCTACAAGTCGATCCGCTCCGACAACACCGCGATCCGGTGGGTGCAGAACGCGCTGTCCGTCGTCGGTTTCGTCCCGCCGGATGAGAACGACCTGGTCAAGCGCGTCATCGCGGTCGGCGGTCAGACGGTGCAGTGCCGCGCCGCGACCGGGCTGACCGTCGACGGTAAGAAGCTCAACGAGCCGTACCTCGATTCCACCACCATGAACGCCGACACCGAGATCTACCCGTGCCTGGGCAATGAGTTCGGCCCGGTGACGGTGCCCGAGGGCAAGCTGTGGGTGATGGGTGACAACCGCACCCACTCCGCGGATTCGCGGTCGCGGTGCTCGAATCTGCCGCAGGACGCCCAACGTGGGCTGATCTGCACCGGTGACCCGGAGGCGGGAACCATTCCCGTCGACAACGTCATCGGCAAGGCGCGGTTCATCGCGTGGCCGCCCGGCAGGTGGGGCGGCGTGAGCAGCGTGAACCCGCAGACGGCCCCGCAGGCCGACTAGGAGTCGGTGCCTTGCCGGCAAGCTGGCCGCCCAGAACCGTGATCCGCAGGTCCGGTCTGCGCACCCTGGAATCGGCGCTGTACCGCAGCGGGTTGGGGCCGGTGGCCGGGGTTGACGAGGTCGGTCGCGGCGCCTGTGCGGGACCGCTGGTGGTGGCGGCTTGCGTGCTGGGCCCCAACCGGCTCACCAGCCTTGCCGCGCTGGATGATTCGAAGAAACTCAACGAGGCCGAGCGTGAGCGGCTGTTCCCGCTGATCCGGCGGTACGCGCTGGCCTATCACGTGGTGTTCATTCCGTCGGTGGAGGTGGATCGCCGCGGGGTGCACCACGCCAATATCGAAGGTATGCGCCGCGCGGTGGCCGGACTGCCGCTGCGACCCGGCTATGTGCTCTCCGACGGCTTCCGGGTGCCGGGGCTGCCGATGCCGTCACTGCCGGTGATCGGCGGAGACGCCGCGGCGGCCTGTATCGCGGCTGCCAGCGTGCTGGCCAAGGTCAGCCGGGACCGGCTGATGGTGGCCATGGACGCCGATCACCCCGGATACGGCTTCGCCGAGCACAAGGGGTACAGCACCGCCGCCCATATGGCCGCCCTTGAGCGGCACGGTCCGTCCAGCGAGCATCGCCATTCCTTTGCGAACGTGCGAAGAGTTACCGGTACGGATGCCGCGGTGTCGCGGTTGGATGTGACGGCGGCGTGGGGAATGATGGAACCCAACCTAGACGAAGGACAGCAGAGCAGATGAGTGCCGAGGATCTCGAGAAGTACGAAACCGAGATGGAGCTCTCGCTGTACCGCGAGTACAAGGACATCGTCGGGCAGTTCAGCTACGTCGTGGAGACCGAGCGCCGGTTCTATCTGGCCAACAGTGTCGAGATGGTGCCCCGCAATGCCGACGGTGAGGTCTACTTCGAGCTGCGTCTGGCCGATGCGTGGGTGTGGGATATGTACCGACCCGCCCGCTTTGTCAAACAGGTCCGGGTGATCACCTTCAAGGACGTCAACATCGAAGAGGTCGAGAAGCCGGAGTTGCGGCTTCCCGACTGAGCATGGCCTGCGGGGCAATGCGCCCCGACATTGCCCAACGACGGTCGGCGTCCGGGGAAGCCGACGTGGACGTCGCGTCGCCCCTCTTGCGGGGCCAATGGCCCTGAACTGCACCGTCTTTCGGTCAGCCACCTTTTCTATCCGGCGATCCGCCGCGCGTTGACCGGCGGCGGCGGTGATCTTGTTGTAATCGAAAAGGGTTTGCCTTCAACTGGGTCGCAAAAGGTCGCTCAGCGTTACACAACGTGAGGTGACCCACAGTGCTTGAAAACGGTTGTGTTTGTGTGTTTATCGTGGCGTAACACCAACGAATTCGGCCCGTATCAACCAATTTCGCCGTTCTGGAGGTGAAACACTGTGCACTTTTCAGCATTTCGACCAGGTGCAACGCAACGAACAACGCCGTTCTGCGTACTGCGACCACGCCGCCACGGTGTGGAAGCAGGTACGCATAGGTGAGCCTGACGATCTCGACCGGCCAACCGGCGCCCACACAGGTGCCGCCGTCGAAACCGGAGCCACATGTCCATAGATTTCCGAGAACACGGAAGTTGTCCGGGGCCGGCGCAGTGCCGGCCTTTTTGCTGTTGATCGCCGCGCTGGCTGCCGGGACGCTGCTGCTGTTGCGGGCGCCCGTCGCGCCACATGTCGCCGAGACCGTGCCCGGGGAACTGCAGGGCGCCGCCAACCGGGTGGCCACGCAATACCTGGCAACCACCGACCGTCTGGTGCAGACCGCCGAGAACGATCGAGCGGCCATCGCGGCCAAGAGACGCGGTGCGCTGTTACGGCTGTCGCGTGCCAATCCCGATATCGACGGGCTGGCGTTGATCGACACCGCGTCACGTGCCGTCCTCACCAAGCGCGGCGACACCGTCGCGATCCCGCCCGCGCTGCCTTCCGAGCAGGACGGTGCCGTCGCCGCGGTCGTCGACGACGAACTGGTCATCGCCGTGGCGGTGTCACCACAACGAACACTGGTCGGCTCGTCGCCGGCGCGACCGCCCGCGGCCGCACCCGGACAGCGAGTCCTGATCACGCGTGCCGACGGTGCGGTGCTCGCCGAGTCGACCGGCCGCCCGGTTGTGCCCTCGACCATCACACAATCGGTCGCGATGACGGCCGCCCGAGGCGAAACCGATTTCGCCGTGGACGACTCGCGTCTGGCCGGGGCCGCCAACCGGGGGATACTCGCCATCCCGAACCGCTCCGATGCTCCGGATCACGTGGTTGCCGTGGGTGCAGCGCCGATCCGCGACGGCCTCTCCGTGCTGGTTGGCGGCGAGGTGCCGGTCACCTCGGCCGAGACGGTCAACCCGGGCCGCGCCGCGGCCGTTGCGGTGGCCCTCGGCGGTCTGGCGGCGGCCGCACTGTTGTACCTGTTGTTGGTGCGACCGGTGCGCAGGCTGCGCGCCGATGTCGACGGTGCGGTCGCCGACGTCGACGACGGCCGGATGCCCACCGGTCGCATCCGCCGATCCCGCCTGCGGCAGGTCGATCGCATCTCCGGTGCGATGATCGGCGTATTGCCCACTGCCGAAGGACATCTCGGCG
Organism: Mycobacterium sp. C31M; assembly: GCF_053345865.1. Taxonomy (NCBI): domain Bacteria; kingdom Bacillati; phylum Actinomycetota; class Actinomycetes; order Mycobacteriales; family Mycobacteriaceae; genus Mycobacterium; species Mycobacterium sp. C31M. Next base: position 423,622 of record NZ_JBKFAX010000004.1, read on the forward strand.
ATCGTCACAAGATCACCGTGCCCGGTACCGGACTGATCCTGGCCGCGGGCGCCGTCTTCGTCACGGCACTGACGGTGGCGTTCGCCGGAGTCGGCGTCCACGAGTCCGCCCGCACCGACACCCTCACCGAGCGCAGCAGGGTGACGGTGGAGGACACCGCGGACAGCCTGGAAAACGCCATGGCTACCGGTTTGGCCGCAGTACAGGCCACCGCGGTACCGAAAGTCGGTGACGTACGCGATGATTGGTCGGCCGCAACGGCGGTCTTGCGCGCTCAGCGCCCGGTGTTCCGGTCGGTCTACGTTCGGGCCGACACCGGCGAAATCGTTGCCGCCGCGGGTGAGGCACCGCTGGCAGAGGTGATTCCGCCGGCCGCGCTGGCACAGCTGAACACGTCCGGACCGCAGCCGATCGTCACCGCCGCCGAGCGTACCCCGGACGGAAAGTTCACCGTGGTGGGCGAATACGATGTGCGAGCCCTCAACGACATACTGCGACGGGCCGACAGCCCGACCGCGGTGTACGACGGCGGTGCCCGCACGGTGCTCGGCTCGGACGGCTATGTCTCGTTCAGCGAACTCGACGAGCCCGCACTGCGCCGTGTCGCCGCCGAATCCGGTCTGGCGCCCCGGGCCGACGTGCAGTCGGTCGCGGGCACCGATCAGCTGGTGGCCGCGCAACGCCTCGGGCAGACGGAGGTGACCGCCGCACTGGGCTGGACGGTTCTGCAGCACCGCGAGGTCACCGTTGCCCGCTATACCGTCGACCCGATCGGTCGCGCCGTCACCGTGATCGTCGGCGCCGCAGCGCTGCTGGTGCTCGGACTGCTGTGCTGGAGCTACCTGGCCATCATCCGGCCGCTCGGGTCGACCGAACGCTGGTTGACCGACATCGCCGCCAACCCCCGCCGTGCCCGCCCCGCCGGGCCACCACCGCGGCGGCTCGACGAGGTGGGCGCGGTGATGGCCGGCCTCGACCATTGTGTGAACCGAGGGGAGCGCCGATGAGCTTTCTGTTCAGCGTCTACCTGGCCGGTTGCACGATCATGTTGATCGCCGGCCTGCTGGAGCAGCGGGCACACCACCGCAGCCTGCACAGCATCCCGCAGCGCGTGGTGATCAACGGTATTCGTGGCAAGAGCTCGATAACCCGGCTCTGCGCCGGTGCGCTGCGCGGCGGCGGTGTCAGCACGGTCGCCAAGACCACCGGTACGGCCGCACGTTTCATCGGACCCGACGGCGTCGATCGGCCCATCTACCGGAAGTTCGGCATCGCCAACGTGATCGAACAGGTCGCGATCGTCCGCCGTGCTGCCGCCTACCGGCCCGATGCGTTGGTCATCGAGTGCATGGCCGTCCTGCCGGATCTGCAGGAGATCAACGAGCGCAAGCTGATCCACTCCACCATCTGTGTCATCTGCAACGTGCGCGAAGATCACCTGGCCGAGATGGGCCCGACACTTCCGGACATCGCCCGCTCCCTGTCGCGATCGATGCCGCGGGGCGGGGTGTGCATCACGGCCGAGAAGGAGCAGATCGCGGTGCTGCGCCAGCAGGCCAGGCGGCGCCGGTGCGAGCTCATCGAGGTCGACCCCGACGATATCGATGATGCGACGGTGGCCGCGTTTCCCTTCATCACCTTCAAGGAGAACATCGCCATCGCGATCGCCGTCGCCGGAATGTGTGGGGTCGAACGTGAATCGGCTCTGCGCGGCATGATCGAATCCGCGCCGGACCCCGGCACCGTCGCTGTCGACGAATACGACACCGGCGGCCGGCGCCTGCGATTCGCGAACCTGTTCGCTGCCAACGACCCCTCATCGACGATGATGAACATCGAGCAGCTGACCGAGCGTGGACTCATCGACCGTCCGCTGAACATCGTCATCAACTGCCGCCCCGACCGGGTCGAGCGCAACGGTCAGATGGGTGCGTTGACGGCCACCATCGACCCCGAGAAGATCATCCTGATCGGTGACCCGACCAGATCGGCACGGGTCGCGGTACCGCCCGAGTTGACGGATCGGATCCAGGATTTCGGCAGCCGCCCCGACTACGACGAGCTGCTGGGCGCGGTGGTCACCGATGACGGCCGGGGTTCGGTCGTGACCATCGGCAACATCCACGGTCAGGGCGAAGTGCTGCTCGACCATGTCCGCAAGCTCCCAGCACCCACGGAGGACGCATGCTGAACGGAACACTGGGACCCGAGGCCGCGACGATCGCACTGGCGATCGGACTGATGTTCGCCTTCGTGTGCTACCTGGTCACCAATCTGTCCCCGGGCGGGATGATCACCCCAGGGTGGCTGGCGGTGACCGTCACCGAAGATCCACGCAAGGTCATCGTCATCGCCGGGGTCACCGTGCTGACCTTCCTGTCGACGCTGGCGCTGCAACGTGGCGTGATCCTCTACGGCAAGCGCCTTTTCGCCGCCGTGATCATGGTCAGCGTGCTGTTCTCCACCGGGCTGTTCCTGCTGGTGCACAACGACTACCCGGTGCTGTTCGTGCACCAGACGCTGGGATTCATCATTCCCGGCCTGATCGCCTACCAGTTGGTCCGCCAGCCCCGCCTGGCCACCGTCGCGGGCACCACCGCGGTGAGTCTGGCCACCTACGGCGTGCTGGCCAGCGGGATCCTGCTGAATCTGGTGCCCACCGGCTGACCGATACGAAGGGAGAAGTCCATTGCGTATGACTGGGTTACATCAACGCACCATCAGGCAGATCGCCTTCACCGCGGCGGGCGTGCTGATCGGCGTCGGCGGCATGGCCAGCGGGGCGGTGCGAGACGAGACCGCCGCGGGGGCGGCAGGGCCGGCCGTCGAATCATTCTCGGCCGCTGTAGATCTGCGCTTCGAGCGGCAACCGGACCCGGCACGCACCACGGTGATCGACGGCACCGGTCGGGTCGTCGCCACCTTCACCGACGGGGCGCGCACCGTCAACCTGCTCGGGCCCAACCGCCGATTCAGTGAACCCGGGGGCGCAGCGGTGGCGTCCCAGACCTGGGTGCGCATGCTGTCGGCGCCGTGGGCGGCCGGGGACGAACACCAACCGTGGTTCCGGCCGTGGCTGGACGGTGCATTACGCGACCGCACACCGGATGTGCTGGCCGCGGCGACCGAGTACCTCCCCGGCCAACCCGTGCACCGCGATGCCCGCTTCGGAGGATTCGACACCGACGGCGACGGACGTGGTGAGCACGCTGACTTCTTCGACTATCTCGGCCAGACATGGACCTACGCCGACGGCCGGGTGAAGCAACCCGACCCGGCCCAACGCGGCGCCGTAGATGCGCCCGGGTTCGTGCGACTGGTATTCGGGCACCGCTCGGGTATGCCGGTGCGCGCCGACAGCGATGACGAAGCGGACGCCATTCCCCGCAGCGCCGATGACATCGCCACTAAGGGGCCGGGCGCGGTCGTCGTGCCCGACCGGCAGTCCAGGGTGACCCGATTCGGCGCCATCCAACCCGGTGATCTCGTGTTCTTCGACACCGATCCCGACCAGCGGACCGATGTTGTGGGTATCTACCTGGGGCGTGACGAGTCCGGCCACCTCCGGTTCATCGCCAGCCGTGCCGCCGCGGACGGACCCACCATGAGTGATGCGGGCGGAGCATCCACCCTCGACGGCAATGGCGACTATCCGTCCGGGTTCCGCAGCGTGAAGCGGCTGTGAGTGTCGGCCACGGGAAGTTGGACCGCCGTGCCATGTTGCGGGTGTTGACCGGTGCGGCGGCCGCCGGGATGTCGGCGGCCTGCGGCGCACGGGTGGAGCAGAACTCGACGCGAACGCTGGATCACGAGATCGACATGTTGACCGCGCGACTGAGCCCCCGGCAGCACTATCGTGCGCCCACCGATCCCGAGGCGCGGCGGGCGGTGCGCGGTGTCGAACAGTTGATATTCGGTGACATCGAGGCGGCACGAGGCCGATTCGCGCCATTGGGGTTCACGGTCGAGCAGTTGCACGACGCGCCCGCCCGACGTGACTGCCTGCTGGCCGCCGGGGAATCCGAGGGCCGGCGCACCTGGGGTCTGCTGGCGGTGCCGGCGGCGGACAACCGGCCCGGCACCCTGATCGAGGTGCCCCATCCGCGCGCCGACCGGGACACCGAAGGTATCGGTTTGCAGCTGTTCCGTGCGATACCGGACGCCGGACTGCTCGTCGCCGGGGCCCACCGCCGCGCCGCGAAGGGCACGGCCGATGTTGCGCATCAGCCGGATTCACTGTTCCATGCCATCGCCCAGGAATTCGGTCGCCAGGGTTCGATGCAACTTCAGCTGCACGGCTACGCCGACGAGAGCCTGCACGGAACCGATGTGGTGATCTCCAGCGGCCGGGCCAGGGTGGGGGAGCGCGCCCGCCGGCTCGCCGATGCGTTGGAGGGGATCGGACTCGATGTGTGCCGGGCCTGGCGCGACGGCTGTGGCGCACTGGAAGGCCGGACCAACGCCCAGGGCCGGACCGCGGGTCGGCACGATCTGGAGTTCGTGCACCTGGAGCTCAGCCATACGACACGGACGGATACCGCACGGTGCGAGGATCTTGTCGGTGCGGTCGCCGGTGTGCTAGGCGGCATCGGGAATAGGTGACCGCGGGCCCGGGTATGTACCTGTCATGGAGAAAGCAGATTTCGATGCGATGAACCGCGCCGTGATCGAGGAGTTCCGCACCACGGGCGGCACCGCGGGCGGGGTGTTCACCGGTAAACCGCTGGTGCTCGTCCACCACACCGGCGCGAAGTCGGGTGCCGAGCGCATCGCACCGCTGGTGCCGCTGCTCGACGACGGCCGGGTCTACATCTTCGCCAGTAAGGGTGGTGCGGACAGCAACCCCGACTGGTACCGCAACCTGGTGGCCAACCCCGCCATCACCGTCGAACTGGGCACCGAGACCTACGCCGCGTCGGCGCGGGTGCTCGACGGTGCCGAGCGCGACGAGATCTACGCCAAGCAGGTCGCCGCCGAGCCGCAGTTCGGTGACTACCAGCACAAGACGACGCGGGTCATCCCGGTGGTGGAGCTGGTCCGTTCCTAACCACGCAGGTGGGTGTCGAAGAAGCCGAATACCCGGCGCCAGGCATCCTCGGCGACGGCCTCGTTGTAACCGAACCCGGTGACCCGCATCAACGCCTGGGCGGGCAGCTGGTTGGCGAAGCTGTGCCCGGCGTCGGGATAGACCTTGATGTCGGCATCGATCTGATGCGCGGCCACCGCCTTGTTGAGCTTCGCCGGAGCGCCGCGGCCCAACGGATCCTTGGCCCCGAAGCTCGCCACGATGGGGCAGGCCCCGCTCAACGTCTCTTCGAGGTTCTTCGGCAGCGGTGTGCCGTAGAACGGTGCGGCCGCTCCGAAACCCTTGGGGGACATGATGAGTGCAAACTGTCCACCCATGCAGAAACCGGCGATCCCGACGGTGCCGGTGCAATCGGCGCGCCCGGTCAGGTAGTCGCGGGCCGCCAACAGATCATCGATGGCCGGACCGTGTTTGGTGAGCGCGGCCCGCATCACCTTGGTGATGCAGCGGGCCCGGCCGCCGCGGGCGTACAGGTTCGGGGTGATGGCCAGATAGCCGGCGGCGGCCACCCGCTCGGACACCGCCTCCTTGTCCGGGAGGTAGCCGATGGCGTCGTGCACGATCACCACACCGGGCCAGGGCCCGGCGCCGTCGGGTGTGTCGACCAGGGCGTCGATGGGACCGTCCGGGGTGTCCAGGGTGATCTCCAGGGTGATCGTGGTCATAGCCCCAACCTAGAGCCCGTATGGTCAGTTGTCGTGTCTGACTCCGTCGAACTGGCGCCCCAGGTCATCGCCGCCGTCGCGGCTCTGCGCGACCACGGCGACGTGCCGTTGCGCTGCCACAAGGGTCCGATCCGCACGGCGGTGGCGGCCGCGGTGCGGGCCCTGCGGGACGACGAGCTCGGATCGAAGGTGCGGCCCTGGGACCTGTCTGCCCTGCGTACCGCCGCTGCTGGGCTGGGTGCGGTCAGTGGAGCGACGGCTGTTTTCGTCGATGCCGAGGTGCTGGTCGCCGAGATCCACCCGGGTGGGCGGCACATCGTGTTGCGCGGGGTCGAGGACGGCTGGCGGCTGGTGCGTTTTCTCGGTGACGGGGAACGTCCCGATCAGGTCCGGCTGGCCCCGGAGACCACCCGGGAGATCGAACTGGAGATGCTCTCCCCGGAGGCGGTGCTGATCGCGCTGGGTATCGCCAAACCCGACGATGTGGAGCTCGACATCGACTCCGAGGACCTCGGACAGGGCGAGACGGAGACCCGGTACCGCTACCTGTTCACCGACAACGGACGCTCGGTGCTGGCCGAGGAGGTCAAGTCGGAGATCTTCGACGGCGCCACCCCGTGTTCGCGGTGGGTGCGTGGAGTGGTGATCGACCGGGGCCGCGGTGTGCTGCTCACCGCGAACCGGGAACGGGCCCTGTTGATCCAGGGTTGATACCTTGACCGGGTGACTGGTGTGGCGACGGGGCCCCTGGCGGGCGTGCGGATCATCGAGATATCGAGCTTTGTGGCAGTGCCGCTGGCCGGAATGACACTCGCCCAGTTGGGTGCCGAGGTCATCCGCATCGATCCCGTCGGCGGCGCCGCCGACTACCGGCGCTGGCCGGTCACCGATGACGGTGACAGCATCTACTGGGCCGGGCTGAACAAGGGTAAGCAGTCGGTGGCCGTCGACATGCGTGCCGCCGCGGGTCAGGACCTGATCCGCCGGTTGATCGCCGACGCCGGTGTGCTGATCACCAACGTCGCCGGGCGCGCTTGGCATTCCTATGACGAACTGGTCGCCCTACGTCCCGATCTGATCCACGCCGAGATCTCCGGGCGGGCCGATGGCACCACCGGTGTGGATTACACGGTCAACGCCGCGGTCGGGTTTCCGATGGTCACCGGACCCACCAACCTGGCGACTCCGGTCAACCACGTGCTGCCGGCCTGGGATGTGTCCTGCGGGCTGTACACCGCACTTGCGGTCACCGCCGCGGTGCGCCACCGCGACAGCACCGGCCGCGGTGCACGGCTGGCGATCCCGTTGGAGAATGTCGCGCTGGCCACCGCAGGAAATCTGAGTTTTCTCACCGAGGCGCTGCTGGGCGGGCCGGAGCGGCCCCGCGTCGGCAACGCCATCTTCGGGCAGTACGGCAACACCTTCACCAGTCGGGACGGTGCGGTGTTCATGCTGGTGGCGTTGACCGGCAGGCATTTTCGCGATCTCACCGAGCTGACCGGCACCGCGACGGCCGTCACCGCCCTGGGTGAGGCGCTGGGCGCCGATTTCACTGACGAGGGTGACCGTTACCGGCACCGCGACGCGCTGACCGGGTTGTTCACCCTGTGGTTCGCCGAACGTGATGCCGACGAGGTCGCTGCCGCGCTGTCGCAGACCTCGGTGTTGTGGGATCGCTACCGCAGTTTCGCCGAGGTCGCCGCCGATCCGCGGGTCACCGAGAACCCCCTGTTCACCCGGCTCGACCAACCGCGGATCGGTCCGCATCTGGCGGCGGGACTACCGATCTCGATCGACGGCGGCTATCCGGCGGCCGAACCGGCACCGGCACTGGGCGATCACACGGCGCAGGTGTTGACGGCGCTGGGGCTGTCCGGTGCGGAGATCGATGACCTGCTGGGGTCGGGAACCATCGCGTGAGCGTGCTGCTGGACCTGCTGACGCTGCATCCGTTGGGTTCTGACCGCTGGTCGGGGCCGGCTGCCGGACCGGCGGGCAAGCGTTCCTTCGGCGGGCTGTTCGCCGCGCAGAGCCTGGCCGCGGCGTGCGCGACCGTGCACGCCGACAAGCAGCCCACCAATATGCATCTGCAGTTCCTGCGCGGTGGTGAGGCCGGCGACGGCACCGATTACGACGTCGAGCGGGTGTATGACGGGCGGACCGCCGCCGCGCGTCGGGTGCAGGGCCGCCAACACGATCGGTTGCTCACCACCGCCACGGTGTCGTTCTCGGCGCCGATGGCCGGGCCCGAACACGGTGCCCGTCACCCGATGCCACCGCATCCGGACACCCTGGACCCGTCTGTCTCACTGGGCCCGGCACCGTCGGTCCCGCTGGACGAGTTCGACCTTCGGATCGACGATCAGCGCAGCGCGGGGGAGTTCGTGCGCCGGCTGTGGTGGCGCACCGTGGTCCCGCTACCCGAGGACGCCGTGCTGCACACCTTGGTGGCGGTCTACCTGACCGACCTGTACGGCGTCGATCCGGTCTTCCAGACGCACGGACACTCGATGCGCGAGCGCGTATTTCGCAGCGGCACCACCGATTCGTCGGTGTGGTTCCATCGGCGGGTGCATGCCGATCAGTGGAATCTGCTGGAGTCGCGGTCCCCGGCCTCGGCGCGGGGCCGGGGTCTGGTCACCGCGTCGCTGGTGCGCGCCGACGGGGTCATCGCCGCCACCGCGGTCCAGGAGGGCCTGGCTGCCGATCGGTGACGAGGCCGGCGTCGCAGCCAGTTCAGCGCCTGGGCCAGCACCACGCCGACCACCAGTGCGGCCAGCATTCCGAGCAGTCGGTGCGTGCCGAACAGCGGATAGACCTGGAAATGCGTCAGATAGATGTAGAGCGAGGCATCGGCGAGCACGGCCAGTACGCTCGTCGCCCCGACCGGGCACCGGACCGCGGGCAGCCAGATGAGCAGACACAGCCCGGTGAACACCAGCGCCTCGCGGAACGGATCCGCGAAATAGCCGTAGAGGGTGACCGCGGTGACCGCGGTGAGCGCGGCGCGCTGCCAGGTCGACGACGCCTTGGATACCGCCCACCCGAGGGCGAAGAACCAGAACGCCAATATGCTGAACCAGGCGGCCTCGCCGGTGACCGTGTACCGGATGGCCAGTCCGGCGGCCAGAAACACTGCGGCGAAACCCCATTCGTGCCGCCGCTCGAGTCGGTCGACCGGCGGTAGTGCCAGCAGGCAGGCCGCCAGCACCAGGATCCACACCAGTACTTCGATGAACCACAGCCGGCCGGCGGTCATACTGTCGAACGGGCCAAGGAGCTTGTTGGCCAGCAGCAGATTCGTCCACCCATAGTGGTCGCTGACGAGCATGGTGAGTGCCACCCAGGCGACGGCGGGCACCGCGATCCAGCCGATGGTGTTGCGTAGCTGTCGGATTCGTTCTGCCCGCGGGGCGGCCGTCAGGCAGAAGCGGCCGAAGTTGTAGCCGGCCACCCCCAGTAGGATGTGCGCCCCGCCCCACATCTCGAACAGTTCGGCATGTGATCCCACGATGAGCACGATCGCGACGGCTCGCAAGGCCACGCTGGTGTCGAGGGTGGCGGTCCAGCGGCGCCGCCGCGGCTGCGCAGCCTCGAGGTCGGCCAACGGCATGCGGTGCCACTGCGCGGGGAGGTGTCCCAGCGCGCGTTCCAATCGCACCGATGCCGTCACGTAGGTCAGCGAGTTGCCGCCCAGGTCGACGAAGCTGGCCGCCGTGTCGATCTGCGCGGGGTCCAGGTGCAGCACGTCGGCGAACACCGCACGCAGCGGTGTCACCGCGGCGGTCTCGGCGTGCAGTGCGCGCACCGCGGGATAGTCGGGCTTGCCCGACGGCAGCATCGGCAGGCTCTCGACACCGACCGCGCGCACCGAACCGCCGGGCAGGCCGGTCATCTCGGTGACCGCGGCGCGGGCGGCATCCGGGGGGCCGGTGGTCGCCACGACCAGGGTGTCAGCGGCGACGGCGCACAAGGCCGGCAGCTCCCGTTCGCGCAGCGTGTTCTCCACTCGCTGCAGATCGATGCGTAGCCCGAACAGCTTGGCGAAGCGGTTAACACGCCCGACGATCTCGAAGAGACCGTCCGGTGCCTGTCGGGCCAGGTCGCCGGTACGCAATTCGGCGGGGCCGGCCCCGCCGGCGAGGTCGGCGCGGGAGTGCGCGTAGCCCATCATCACATTGGGGCCGGTGTAGACGAGCTCACCGTCGGTGTCGATCCGCAGCTGCCCGCCGGGGATGGCCCGGCCGATCGCATCGGGTCGGTCGATCGCGAGTTCAGGTGGTAGGTAAGCCATCCGGGCGGTGGCCTCGGTCGCCCCGTACATGACGAACAGTTGCCAGCCGCTGTGCCGGCCGAGCTCGGCGAACGCCCGGACCCGCTGCGGTGCGAGCGCCCCGCCGGCCTGGGTGACATACCGCAGATGCGGCAGATCCATCGCCGCGAACCCGATCCGGTCGAGCAGATCGAAGGTGTAGGGAACACCGGCGAACGTGGTGCCCCGGTGGGCGCGGAACAGCCGCCAGAAGGCGTCGTCGATGACCGACAGATCGGTGAGGATCAGTGCCGCCCCGCGCAGCAGGTGGCTGTGGATGACCGACAGGCCGTAGCAGTACGACATCGGTAATGTTGTTGCCGCGCAATCGGTGTTGCGGATGTCGAGATAGTCGGCGATGGAGCGGGCGTTGGCGATCAGATTGGCTGCCGACAGTCGCACCAGTTTGGGGGAGCCGGTGCTGCCCGAGGTCGACAGCAGCAGTGCCAGATCGGGATGCAGTTGCGGTGGCGGGCTGTCATGCCGGTGCAGTCCATCGGCGTCGATCACGATATTGGGGCGGTAGGTGCTCAGCAGCTCACTGTGGTCCCCACCCGGTGGCACCGGGATCACGACGTGGCCACCGGCCAACGCGCCGAGATAGTAGGTGAGGGTGGCGATATCGTTGCGGGTCTGCAGCAGGATGAGCTTTCGGCGGGATCCGAACTCGGCAGCCGCCGACTCGACCAACCGGGCCAGCGACCGGTAACTCAGGGTGGTGTCTGCGGTGTGGACGGCAGGCTGTTCGCCGTGGCCGAGCAGATGGTCGACGATACCTTTCATGGCAGCACCAGGGCGCGGCCGATGACCGCGATGCGCACCTTGGTGTCGACCGTGGGTGGGTCGATGCTGTGCTGGCGCACTGTGATCGGCGGGATGTCACCGATATCGATGGTGAGCAGCACATCGTGGCCGAGGAACTCGGTGGCCAGCACGGTGCCGATACCGGGTTCGGTGATGTCGACCTCGTCGGTGATCTCGGCGGCCACCAGCTGTTCCGGGCGTAGCAGCGCGGTGCCGGGCCCGTCGGGTGCCGGGGTCGCCAGTGCGATGCGGCCGAGCGCGCAGTCGACGTGACCGTCGCGCACCGTCGCGGGCAGGAATACACAGTCGCCTAGGAACTCGGCGGTGAACCGATCGCCGGGGCTCCGGTAAACCTGTTGTGGAGTGCCGATTCCGGTGAATCGGCCGTCCCGCATGACGGCCACCTGATCGGCGATGGACAACGCCTCGCCCTGGTCGTGGGTGACCAGCAGGGTGGTGACTCCCGCATCGGTGAGCACCTTGGTCACCGCCCGGCGGGTGGCCGCCCGCAACCCGGTGTCGAGTGCGGAGAACGGTTCGTCGAGCAGCATCAGGGCAGGCCGCCGCGCCATGGCGCGGGCCAGTGCGACGCGTTGCTGCTGCCCGCCGGACAGTTCGTGCGGGCGACGTGCTGCGAACGATGGATCCAGCGAGACGGTGTCGAGCAGCTCGGCCACCCGGGCATCGCGGTCCCGGCCGCCGAGCCCGTAGGCGATGTTCGCCCCGACACTGAGGTGCGGGAACAACGCACCGTCCTGGGCCACGTAGCCGACCGAACGGCGATGCGGTGCCACCGATGTCTGTGCCGAGGCGACCCGGCGCCCGGCGATGTCGATGGTCCCGGCGTCCGGTTTCTCGAATCCGGCGACCAGTCGCAGCAGGGTGGTCTTCCCGCAGCCCGATGCGCCCACCACGGCGGTGATGCTGCCCTGCGGCAGCGTCAGGTCGACTCCGTCGAGAACCGGTGCGCCGGTGAAGGATTTGGTCAGCTCATGGACCCGCAGGACATCGGTGTTCATGACGCCGCCCGGGTGGCTTCGCGGAACAGGGCGACGGTCACCGGGATCGACAATGCCACCAGCACCAGTGCGTACGGTGCGGCGGCGGCGTAATCGAGTTCGCTGGACAGCGACCAGAACCGCATCGCCAACGTCCGGGTACCGGTCGGGGCTAGCAGCAGCGTCGCGGTCAGTTCGGTGGCCACCGCGACGAACACCAGGGCCGCGCCCGCACCTGCCGCCGGTGCGGTCAAGCGCAGGGTCACCTGCACAAAGCTGCGGGCCGGCGAGACACCCAGTGACCGGGACGCCTCCTCCAGTCCGGGCGGGATCTGTGCCAACCCGGAGCGCAGGCTGATCAAGGCGCGTGGCAGGAACATCAGCACGTAGGCGCACAACACCAGCACTACGGTCTGATACAGCGGGGGAGCGAACCGGATCGCGACGGTCACCAACGCCAGGGCGGTGACGATGCCGGGCATCGAACTGGTGACGAAGTTCGCACCCTCGACGGCGCGGGCGAACGGCCCGCTGTAGCGGACCGCGAGCCAGGCGAACGGGAAGGCCGCCACCGTGGTCACCCCGGCAGCGAGGGCGGCCAGCACCGCGGTCTGACCGAGCGCCTGCGTCAGGTCGCCGTAGTCCCATACTGCGGCACCACCGATCCACAGCCAGCGCAGCAGCGTCCACACCGGCACCCCGAGCGCCAGTATTGTCAGGGTCGCCAGCGCGGCGCACGCGGGAACGGCCCAGCCGCCCAATCGGATCGGGGTGATGGTCCGCGGTGCGCCGGAACCGACCCGGGCGAATCGCGCGCTGCCCCGCAGCGCGGCCTCTCCTGCCAGCAGTGCCAGGCACAGCAGTACCAGCACGCCGGCCAGGGTGGCGCCGGCCGCACCGTCGAAGGTGGCCTGGAACTGCTCGAAGATGGCGGTGGTGAAGGTGGAGAAGCGCAGCATCGCGAACGCTCCATATTCGGCCAGTAGGTGGACCCCGATCAGCAGGCCGCCGCCGAGGATCGCCAGCCGCAGCTGCGGCAGCACCACCCGGAAGAACACCCCGACCGTGCCGGAGCCCAGCGCCTGTGCGGACTCCTCGATGGCCGGGTCGAGTCGGCGCAGGGTCGCCGCCGCGGGCAGGAAGACGAACGGAAAATAGGACAGCGTCGCCACCAGGACGCCGGCGCCGAACCCGTGTAGCGTCGGCCAGACGCTGACCCAGGCGTAGCTGTTGATGAAGGCGGGCACCGCCAGCGGGGCCACCAGCAGCGGCCGCCACACCGACCGGCCGATGACATCGGTGCGTTCGACCAACCAGGCCGCTCCGACGCCCAGCACGACGCACAGCGGCACGCAGACGGCGACCAATCCGACAGTGTTGAGCAACAGTTCGCCGACCCGGGGACGGACCACCAGCTCGTAGATCCGGGCGGGCCCGGTGCTGACGACCGCCCACACGACATAGCCGAGCGGGATGAAGGTCGCGGCGACCAGTAGACCGATACCACCGGTCAGCAGCGGACCGGGCCGGGCGGGGGGACGGGGTCCGGCGGTGGGTCGGTCGGTGTGCGTCGAGACCACCTAGAGCAGGCCAGCCTTGGTCATCAGGTCGGTGACCTTCGCCGCGTCCAGGGTGGACGGGTCGACGGCCGGGGCCTGCAAGGTGTCCAACGCGGGCAGCGCCGGATTGGCCGGCACACCGCTGGCCACCGGGTACTCGAAGGAGGTGCCCTTCTCCAGGACTTCCTGGCCGGCCTGGGAGGTGATGAATTTCAGGAACTGCTGTGCCTGATCCTTCTTCTTGCTCGATTCGAGCACGCCACCTCCGGAGATGCTGATGAACGCACCCGGATCCTCGTTGCGGAAGTAGTGCAGCGCGGTGTTGGCGCTGATCTCCTTGGTCTTGGCCTGATCGCGGAACCAGTAGTAGTGGTAGATGATGCCGCCGTCGATCTCGCCGTCGTTGGCGGCGCGGAGGGTGGCGATGTTGTCCTGCAGCAGCGTGGCATTGGACTTCATCGCCGCCAGCCAGGCCGCGGTGGCCGGTTCACCGGTCAGCTGCAGCATGGCCGAGACGATGGCCTGGAAGTCGGCCTTGGCCGGTGGTGCACCCCAGCGGCCCTTCCACTCCGGCTGTTGCAGATCCATGATCGACTGCGGCAGTTGGGCTTCGGTGAGTTTGGTGGTGTTGTAGACGAACACCGTGGTGCGAGCCGCGACCCCGGTCCACTTGTTGGTCGACGGCCGGTACTGGGCGGGCACCTGTTCCACCGTGGCAGGGTCGACATCGGCGAACAGCCCGGCCTGCTCGACAGCCGCCATCGCCGGTGAATTCTCGGTGAGGAACACATCGGCCGGTGACGCGTCACCTTCGGCGATGAGCTGGTTGCCCATCTCGGTGTCACCACCCTGCCGGTAGGTGACCTTGATCCCGGTCTCCTTGGTGAAGGCGTCGATCCACTCCTTGGTGAGCGACTCGTGCTGTGCGTTGTAGATCAGCAGCTCATCGCCCTGATCGCCCGATGAGCACGCCGTCATGGCGCTCACGAAGGTCAGGATGGACAACGCCGCGACGATGCGGTTCCACGGGGTCCTCATTGCAGGAATCCTTGCACTTCGGACCAAGGTGAGGCTGTCCTTCCAGCATATTCACAGTTAATCCAGCTGCGCCTCCGTCCAGTGGATGGACTGGCTGTCCGCGACGCGACGGAAGTGCAGCGCGGTGCGTCGGCCGAACCGGCGATCACCGGCCAGGCGCGGCGGTAACGGCAAGCGGTACAGGTCGGTGCCGACCGGTGTCGCGCCGGCCCGCTCTGCCTCGTCGAAAGTCAAGTAGCGCATGGCGATCGGACGTTGCTCGGCGTCGGGTAGAGCGGCGATCTGGCGGACCGACAGTTCGCCGCCGATGACGGCGCGATACAGCGGCTCGTCGAACTCGGTGCCGTGCAGGTAAAACGCACCCGACCCGTCGGCCCATTCGATGGCGCGTCGGTTGGTATCGCAGTGCGGCACACCGTCGGCATATCGGGTGACGGGAAGCGGAACCAGCAGCACCTCGCGGCGGATCGGCAGGATCCAACCCAGGCCCAGCTGTTCGGCGGCGCGCATCGTCGGGGCGAACCGGGCCCAGCGACTGACCGAGACGACGGTGTTGGGCGGTAGCCACGCCGCCTCGGGCATACCGGCCACGAACCGGTTGTAGAGCACATCGCGTTCGTTGCGCATGAGCACCGTTTCCGGTACCCCGTCGACATCGCTGTTGCCCGACCAGCGGGCCATCCGCCGCCACCGAGCGTCCGGGCCGACCAGCGACGCCGTACGCAATGCGTGTTCCAGATTCGGGACGACCGCGTAATGGGTGTGCCGGTGGACGTCGTAGGACAGGCAGAACTGAGTGACCAGAGCGGTGGCTGCGGCAGCGTCGAACGTCGTGGTGGGTGGCGCGAAACCGGGCCGAACGACGGGGCTGGGGGTCGTCATGGCGCGAGCGTAACCAGGGGGTCTGACAGGGGTTTGACATAGCCATTTCGCGACAAGACGGTGCAGCGGGGCGGCCGATCACGCAGGATCGGAGGATGAAATCGATTGTCGCGATCACGCTCGGCGGTCTGACCGCACTGTCCGTCCTGGCAGCCCCGACCGCGGTGGCCGCGCCACCGTGCTCGGCGAGCAACCTGGCCACCGTCGCCAGCGGCGTGCTCGCGCAGGCGGGCGGCTATCTGGACACGCATCCGTCCGCCAACGATGTGCTGACCGCGGCGGCCAATCAGCCGACCGCCGATGCCGAGCAGGCGATCCGCGGCTACTTTCTCACCCACCCGGGTGAGTTCCTGGACCTGCAGAACATCGCGCGACCGCTGATCGACCTGCGGCGCTCCTGCGGGGTGGCGGTGTCGCCGGGGCAGTTGGCGGCGCTGATCGACGCCCTGAGTTAGCCACCGGTAGCGGGATCTGCGTGCCGCGATGGTCGATATCGAACTGATCGGCCTCCCATTCGACGGTTACGGCCGTGCCGGACACCAGGCTCACGCGGCAGCTGCTCTGCGCCGGGCCGGCCTGGCGGCGGCACTCGGTGCGGTCGTCATCGACGAGGACATCGTGTTGCCGGCGCCGGATCCGAGGCGCGGTGACAGCAGCCTGATCAACGAACCGGCGCTGATCGCCATGACCGATGCGTTGAACGTCCGCGTCGGGCGCGCCATCTGGTCCGGCCGGTTCCCGGTGGTGGTGGGCGGGGACTGCGCGATGCTGCTGGGCATCGTGACCGGTCTGCGCGACCACGTCGGCGATACCGGCCTGGTGTTCGTCGACGGGCACGAGGACACCATGCCGCTGGATGTCTCCGAGGACGGCGAGGCGGCCAATGCCGAGATCGGGCTGCTGCTCGGTATCACCGGCCGGCTGCTGGGTGGGCCACTGGGCGCACGGTTACCCGCCCTGGATCCACGTGATCTGGTGGTGCTCGGCCCGCGCGACGAGGCATGGCGCGCGCAGTTCAACGTCGGCACCCTGGCCGATGCCGGCGTCTGGCTGGCGGCGTTGCCCGCCGTCGCCGCCGATCCGGCCGGTGCCGGCGCTCGCGCGCTGTCGGCTCTACGCAGCCAAAGGTGGTGGCTGCACATCGATCTCGACGTGCTGGACCCGGTCGTCTTTGCCTCGCAGGGTCTGCCCGACGTCGCCGACGAGCCGGGCGGACTGACGTGGGAGCAACTGCACGAACTTGCCTCGACGATGATCGGTTCCGGTGGCTGTGTGGGTGCCAGCCTGGTGATCTACGATCCCGACCAGGACGTCGACGGCGCTGACGCCGCGCGCATCGTCGCCTTCGCCGGGGATGTGCTCGGTGCCCGTCAGAGCCGACCGTAGCGGCTACGCACGAAGCTGTAGGCGCCGAAGGCCGCGATCCCCAGTGCGGCCAGGATCAGCAGGAACTGGCCGAACGGGACCTGGCCCAGTGTCTTGACCGCGGCGTCCAGACCGGAGGCCTTGGCCGGGTCGGCCTGCAGCGTGGCGAACACCACGAGTAGCCCGGCACCGGCCAGCACCAAGCCCTTTGCCGTGTAGCCGGCAATGCCGACGGCGTTGATGCCGGTGCCCCCGGAGACCCTCAGATCCTTGAAGAACTTCTTCGACACGCCCTTGTACGCGTGATAGGCGCCGACACCGAGCACGCCGAGCCCGACGATGATCAGCACGGCCTTGCCCCAGGTCGACTGCATCAGTTGTGCCGACAACCCGGCGTTCTGCTGTCCACTGGACTGGCCAGTGCCGGTCGCAAAGCGCATGGCGGAGAATGCGATTGCGATGTTGGCGACCGCCAGACCGATGGACTTGGAGCGTTTCCAGGCCGGTGAGTCGTCGTCACCGGAACGTTCGCTGGGCTTGGACCCGACGATGGACTCGGCCATATGCCACAGGCCCAGGGCGAACAGCCCGATAGCGGCCGCCCACAGGATGAACTCACCGGCGGGCTGGGCGGCCAGGGTCGCCAACGCGCCGGACTGGTCGGCGTTGCCGGCCGTGCCGAAGGCCAACCTCGCGATGATGAAGGCGAGCAGCAGATGCAGCACGCCGCTGGCGGCAAAGCCCGCCCGGGCGGCGTACTGGAAAGTGTCGCTGTCGGTGGCCCGGTCCACGGCGCCGTGGACCGGGCTGGCACCCATACTCATGGTTTCTCCTGAGAGGCCGTCATGTTGATGGCCCCGGGTACCACTTTTTGACGGGCGCGAAACTATCCGATGATGAGGCTGCCGGCCTGGCTGGTGGCGCGTGCGTAGCGGTCCTGGACGTCGGCCCAGTTGACGACGTTCCAGAAGGCCTTGACGTAGTCGGCCTTGACGTTCTTGTACTGCAGGTA